>JAFZNI010000231.1 GCA_017551005.1 Prevotella sp. | reverse complement strand
GGTGTGAAAAAAGGCATGGATTATTTTACGACTTGTCGTGTCGGTGGCGAGGCATGGGGCAACTACAACACCCACACCCGTGGCTCGTTCTCGTTTGCTGATGCGGCTGACGGTGGGATGATCAACCATTTCCACCCCAACACCACGATGAACTTTGAGGAAGGCTGTGGCTTGGCTTATGTTGAAGGCAGTTCGAGGGAATCTGCAATTCCCGTCATCTCCCACGAGACGGCCCAGTTCCAGACCTATCCTGACTACGACGAAATTCAAAAATACACAGGTGTGCTCTATCCCTATAATATGGAGGTGTTCCGCTCACGGTTAGAAAAGGCCGGTATGCTGGATCAGGCGAAGGACTTCCACCGAGCGAGTGGGCTCTGGTCTTTACAACTCTACAAGCAGGATATTGAAATGGACCTCCGTACCCCAAACATGGCTGGTTTCCAACTGCTCGACTTGCAGGACTATCCAGGACAAGGTAGCGCATACGTGGGCGTCCTCGATGCCTTTATGGATCCCAAGGCTGCGTTTAAACGAGATCTGAACGATGCTCGTATCATTTTTATTGAGCGTGAGCAGGCTCAACCAAAAACCAAGAGACTCTGCACACCTGAAAACTGGCGTGGTTACTGTTCAGAGGTTGTACCTCTACTAATTGCCGACAGATTCTGCTTTACCAACGAAGAAGGCCTCCATGTAAAACTACAGATTGCCAACTACAGCGGGAAATCGTTAAAAGGAAAGAAATTGTGGTGGATTCTATCTTCAAAAGAAAAGCCGAAGGTACCTGTCATGAGTTTTGCTCGTGCATTCGTTGGAAGTACAGTCATTTCGACAGACGGCGAAGGATTACTTGATATCTGTGAAGATGATATCAAACTCGACAATATCAAGTCGCCTAGTGCATTCCAACTTGAACTCAGTATAGAGGATACCGATTACAAGAACTACTACGACCTCTGGGTCTATCCTACCAAGGACAACCTGAAGAAACTACAGAAGAAAGTAATCATCACCAATGTGCTGACGGAGAGCATTGCCCGGCAATTAGAGAACGGCAAGCGTGTGCTCCTGATGCCGGACTCTACGAAACTCTGTGTGGGCGGACTCTTCCAGACAGACTACTGGAACTACCGTATGTTCAAGACCATCTGTGAGGGAAACAAGAAATCCGTCTCCCCTGGTACATTGGGCATTCTCACAGATCCAGAGCATCCGATATTCAAGAGTTTCCCTACGGAGATGCACACCAACTGGCAGTGGTTCCCCGTCATCAAGAACAGTCACCCGATGATACTCGACAATACGAATAAAGACTACCGCCCCATCGTACAGGTGATAGATAACATCGAACGGAACCACAAACTGGGACTGATCTTTGAGTTTGCGATCGGAAAAGGGAAGTTGCTCGTCTGTATGGCAGACCTTGAGAAGGCTTCCGAATATCCTGAAGGTCGGGCTTTCTATCGGAGTGTCCTCGAATATATGACTTCGAAGGACTTCGTCCCCAAGACGCACATCACCCTCAATGACTTCTACCGACTGATGACTACAGACGTCGTCGAAGGTAAGATTGGCGAACTGAACAATATCTCACCCTATTGAATCATCCGACTGATTTCCTCGATGGAATCAGCCGTTCTGATATACTCCCGCCAGTCGCCACGGATCATGCCCTTGGCCTGCAGATCGTCGAGCAGGGCAATGAGCGAATCCCAGAAGCCTTTCATATTATAGAGGATGACTTTCTTCTGGTGATAGCCTATCGTGGCTGACGAGGCAACGGTAAAAATCTCGTCGATGGTGCCAATGCCACCAGGCAGGGCAATGAACACGTCGCTCTGATCCATCATCAGTTGTTTCCTGTCACTGAGGTTGTCGCAGGGAATCTCTATCTCTACATAATCACTCGTGCGTCCTGTCTTCTCAACGATTGTTGGAACAACGCCTATGGTACGTCCTCCATTCTCCTTAGCGGCTTTCCCCAAGCATTCCATGAGTCCTTGGTTCACACCTCCATACACGATGGAATGACCGTTTTCTGCCGCCCATCTGCCCAGTTCTTCTGTCATCGTGAAGAACTCAGGGTCAATCTGCTGATTCGCAGAACAAAATACACAAATCTTCATATCCGCTGCAAAAATACAAAATAATTATCAATTATCAATTGTCAATTACCAATTAATTTGTATCTTTGCACTCAAGATGAAGACATTTGAAGAATTAGGCGTGAGCGAGAAGATTCGCAAGGCCATTGAAGAATTGGGGTTTGTGCAGCCGATGCCTGTGCAGGAAGAAGTGATTCCTTATCTGATTTCTCCAGAGGGAAGGGATGTGATTGCCCTTGCCCAGACGGGTACAGGTAAGACGGCGGCATTTGGTATTCCGTTGTTGGAAAGGATTGACACAACCAGCAGAGAGACGCAAGCCTTGGTGTTGAGTCCGACACGAGAGTTGTGCCTACAGATTACGGACGACATCCGCGACTTTGCGAAGTATATGGATGGGGTGCATGTGGAGGCCGTCTATGGTGGTGCGTCTATTGAGCCTCAGATGCGTGCCCTGAAGAAAGGGGTGAACATCATCGTGGCGACGCCTGGCCGACTGGTTGACCTGATGCATCGTGGCTATGCCCGTCTGGAGCAGGTGCAGACCATCGTGCTCGACGAGGCCGACGAGATGCTGAACATGGGTTTCTCGGAGAGTATCAATGAGGTGTTCGAGTCATTGCCTGCAGAGCACAGTACCCTGATGTTCTCGGCGACGATGAGTCGTGAGGTGGAACGTATCGCGAAGACCTATCTGCACGACTACAAGGAGATTGTGGTAGGCAGTCGCAACGAGGGTGCAGAGAATGTGAACCATATCTATTATCTGGTAAGTGCCAAAGACAAGTATCTCGCCCTGAAACGCATCGTGGACTACTATCCCAAGATATTTGCCATCATCTTCTGTCGTACGAAAGTAGAGACCCAGGAGATTGCCGACAAACTGATTCGCGACGGCTATAATGCAGAGTCGTTGCATGGCGACCTCTCGCAGCCTCAGCGTGACTTAACCATGCAGAAATTCCGTCAGCACCTAACGCAGTTGCTGGTGGCAACGGATGTGGCTGCACGAGGACTCGATGTGGATGACTTGACGCATGTGATCAATTTCGGACTGCCTGATGACATTGAGAACTATACCCACCGTTCAGGTCGTACAGGTCGTGCTGGCAAGAAAGGCACCTCGATCTCCATCATCCATAGTCGTGAGAAGTTCAAGATCCGTAATATCGAAAAGGAGATAGGCAAAGCATTTGTACAGGCAGAAATTCCAAAGGCTGAGGAAATCTGCAAGAAACAACTCTATAAGGTGATGGACCAAATCGTCAAGACGGATGTGGATGACGAGGAGATTGCTCCGTTCATGCAGGATATCAGCCGCTACTTCGAGTATATCGACAAGGAGGAAATCATCAAGAAGATCGTATCGTTGGAGTTTGGCAAGTTCCTCGCCTACTATGCAGATGCCCCAGAACTGGAGAAGGTGGACATGGCCAAGGAAAAGAAGCCTCAGACGGACAAGCAGAAACTGCAGAACAAGGCGCAAAAAGGATATAAGCGTCTGTTTATCAATCTCGGCAAGCGTGACGGTTTCTATCCTGGTGAACTGATGCAGATGCTGAACCGCTTTGTAGGCGGACGTCAGGAGGTAGGACATATCGACCTGCTTGATACCATCTCGTATTTCGAGGTACCAGAGAAAGATGCCAAGAAGGTGATGATCCAGTTGACAGGCATCCGCCACAAAGGTCGCCAAGTGCGCTGCAATGATGCGGATGATAACACCTCCCCCAGAAAATCCGGAAAGCCTGAAAAGCCTGGAAGACCTGGAAAGCCCAAAGCATCCGTTTCCCCGCGCCCCCAAAAAGACGACTGGCGCAGTCTGATGAAAAAGGTACCTCGCGACCTTCGGGGGCCCGAACCAGACTTCTCTGAAGAAGGCTGGGCCCTACGCAAACCCCGTAAAAAGAAGAAGAAATAATAATACTCCCCTACTCTTAGGAGGCATTATAGTTCGCGCTGACGCTCTTTTCCGAAAGCAATGTCCACACTGTTGTCAATACTCTGACAGACATTCGCCGAGAACTTGATGGCGCAACTGATGATCTTATCCCACAATTCTTCGCTGAATCCCGTCTTCACCATCTCACGGGTCACGCCATATTTGATCAGGCCATAGACGAAGCCGGCATTGAAGTTGTCGCCTGCACCGATGGTACTGATAGCCTCAGTCTGTTCGACAGCATACTGTTTACTGATACCACCTTCAGCCCTCAGTTCTACTGGTTCGCTGCTCTGGGTGAGAATGAAATTCTTAGTATAGAAGGATATCTGGGAACGGTAAATGGCGTCAGCATCCGTCTTCTTATACAAGATGGCAAAATCCTCCGAAGAGCCTCGCACAATGTCGGCATACTCCAGGTTCTCTAGGATATTCGGGGTCAGTTTCATCACCTCATGCTGATGAGAGGCACGGAAGTTCACATCATAGTAAATGATTGCCCCCTTGTTCTTGGCATGATCGAGGAAAGCCACCATCTGTGGACGAATCACGGGATTGACCGCATAATAGGAGCCAAACATCACGATGTCGTCGGGCTGGATGTCAGGATAGACAAATTCCAACTGGTCGTGCGGATGATCCTTATAGAAGATGTATTCCGCATCGTTCCTTTCATTCAGGAACGCTAAGGAGATCGGTGACTTCGACTCCGGATAGACATAGATATATTCCGCATTCACATTATTCTCTTTCAGGAAGGAAATGATTTTCTTACCAACCCGGTCATTGCCTGTCTCGCTGATGAATGAGGCTGGTATGCCACAACGCCCCAAGGAGATGATGCCATTGAATACTGACCCGCCAGGTACAGCACCGATAGGCTGGTCGTTTTTGAAGATAATGTCGAGAACTGTCTCGCCGATTCCTATTACTTTTCTCATAATGTTTGTCTTTACGGCTGCAAAAATACAAAAATAATTTGGATTACTGCGGACAAAGTTCGGAAAACTTACGGAATTATAAAAATAATCTTTTTATTAAAAAGTTGATATTTTGAATTCGAAATAATAACACGTTATTAAATGGTTAATATTTTGAGTTCGGGAAATTAACAAGTTATTAAAAAGTTAATATTTTGAGTTTGGAAAATTAACACTTTATTAAAAAGTTAATATTTCGGAGTTGGAAAATTAATAAATTATTAAAATGTTAATATTTTGTATTCAGAAAATTAACAGGTTAATAAAAAGTTAATATTGTAGACCATGAAGATTAACAAATTATTAAAATGTTAATATTCCGACTTGGAAAAAGCCTTAACCCAATCTCTGGCAGAGAATTTCACTTCATTATAAAGTTGAAGGAATTGAGTTTTTCGTATTTTTTTCTTGTTTTATTTGGAACTTACAGTTTTTCTCTGTAAATTTGCAAACGAATAATTGCAATTATTAGACAAATGACAAAAGACACCTGCATCAAAATCCTGAAGGAATGTATGAACGTGCTGCAAATGGAGTACGGCATTAAGTCTGTATCCCTATTTGGCTCAACGGCCCGTGACGAACAGAATGCAGACAGCGACATCGATCTGTTTGTAGATACGCAGACACCTAATCCTTTCAAACTGATGGATGCCAAGGAATATCTGGAGCAGAAGACGGGAACCCCCGTTGATATTGTGCGCAATCATCAGCACCTGAATCCACGTCTGAGAAAAAGAATCGAAAAAGATGCTGTCATTATCTTCTGAACAAAAAAGTATAGCGAAAGATATCCTCGAAGATATTCTGTCTGCAATAGAGAGGCTTGAAGAGCGGACGAGTAAAGTTCGCTCTATAGAGGATTTTGCTGGCAATTCGGAAGGACAGATATTACTTGATGCCACCTGTATGTTGCTCATTGCCATTGGAGAAAGCCTTAAGAATTTGGACAAAACAACTGACGGCTTGCTTCTGCCTACATATCCTGACATCCCTTGGAAGAATGTAAAAGGGTTGCGTGACATCATAGCCCATCATTATTTCGATGTAGATGCAGCCCAAATCTTATGGATACTCCAAAATGAGATATCACCCCTAAAGAAAGCAATTCAGCATTTCATTAAAGAGGTGAGTTAATGGTCAAACCCTCAAAACAAATATTTTATGGTAACATAGCAAAGACAAAGAACAGAAATATACGTTGAAGCGTCCGCTGAGTCTTGTTCTCAGAAATCTCCCAATTTCATTCAGAATACACAAGATGGAAGTAGATGATTCACGCCTGATGGCGTGGGCATTACCCGTTGAAGTGTGTTAGGTGTTGGGAGATACCTCGAGAACGTAAGCGAAGTAATTGCTCACGTTTTTTCGAAACACGAATTATAACCCTAAAACAATAGAAAAGAATGAAGAAACAATTTATTGTGCTTATTATATTGCCTTTGCCACTGACGTTAAGTGCCAATGATGGTGGTTCATGTGGTGATAACCTTACATGGACATATGAAAATGACTCAGGAACTCTTACCATATCGGGTACAGGGGCAATGGATAATTATCATTCGAACTATCATGCTCCATGGTATGATTATAATAATAGTATTTATACCATAGTAATAGAGTCAGGTGTAACAACTATCGGCTCAGTTGCTTTCTATGGTTGCAATGGTTTGAATTCCATTGAAATCCCTAACAGCGTTACGAGCATAGGAGAACTTGCTTTCTCATGGTGTGAAAGTCTGCCCTCCATAATTATTCCCAATAGTGTGATTAGCATTGGTGATGGTGCTTTTTGGGCTTGTAGTGGCCTGACCTTCATTGAGATATCCAACAGCGTTACGACTATTGGAGAATCTGCTTTCTATAGTTGTAATAGTTTGACTTCCATTGAAATTCCCAATAGCGTTACGAGCATAGGAGACTATGCTTTTGAGCGTTGCAGCAACCTGACCTCTGTAACCATTTCCAGTAATATGACGGTTATTGGCAGGAATGTTTTCTCTGATTGCAGTAGCCTGACTTCTATTGAAATACCTAACAGCATAACGAGCATTGGGTACCGTGCTTTTTATCGCTGTAGCAGCCTGACCTCAGTGACAATTCCCAATAGTGTAACAAATATTGAAATTCGTGCTTTCCAGTCTTGCAGTGGTCTGACCTCTGTGACAATTCCCAACGGTGTTACGAGCATTGAAGACGGTGTCTTTTATCGCTGTAGCAGCCTAACTTCTGTAACAATTCCCAATAGCGTAACAAATATAGGAGATGAAGCTTTCTATGGTTGTAGTGGTCTGACTTATGTGACAATTCCCAATAGCGTAACAAATATAGGAGATGAAGCTTTCTATGGTTGTAGTGGTCTGACCTCTGTGACAATTCCCAATAGCGTAACAAATATTGGAAGATCTGCTTTCGAATTTTGTAATAGCCTGACCTCCACGACAATTGGCAACAATGTTACGACAATCGGAAGCAATGCTTTTGCAAACTGCGACGGCCTAATCTCTTTGATGATTCCCAATAGTGTAAAAAGCATTGGATACCGTGCTTTTAATGGGTGTAACAGCCTAACATCCATTATTGTTGAAGATGGTAATATCGTTTATGATTCTCGGGAGGATTGTAATGCAATTATAAAGACTAATAATAATGAACTAATAACAGGATGCAAAGAAACAACAATTCCTAATAGTGTAACTAGCATAGGAAATAGTGCTTTCTCTGGTTGCAGCGGTCTGACCTTTATTGAGATCCCCAATAGTGTAACAAGCATAGAAGACGGCGCTTTCGCTGATTGTAGTGGTCTGGCCTCTTTAACGATTCCCAACAACGTTACGAGCATAGGACATCATGCTTTTCAAGGCTGTAACGGTCTTTTTTCTTTGGAAATTGGTAATAGCGTGAACAGTATTGGCAATCATGCTTTTTATGGCTGTAGCGGTCTAACTTCCTTGACAATTCCCAACAGCGTGACAAGTATTGGATACCAAACTTTCTATGGTTGCAGTGGATTGACCTCTATAACTATTGGCAATAGTGTAACAACTATCGGAGAATATGCTTTCCAATGTGGTAGCAGCCTTACTGATGTTTATTGTTTGTCTAAAACAGTGCCGAACACTTCAGAAAATGCCTTTTGGACTCGTATTGCCACATTACACGTTCCACAGGCATCCATTGAGGCATATAAGGCTGTAGAACCGTGGAATAATTTCAAGGAAATCGTAGCACTGGAGGACGGAACGACTTCTGGAAAGGGCAATCTTAACGGCGACGATGTAGTTAATGCCAACGATCTCGTGATGCTTGTGAACGTGATAGCCGAGGGTGACAGTTCTTCCGCTAGTGACCTAAACAACGACGGGAAAGTGGATATTGCCGACTTGATAGTGCTCGTGAATATCATCATAGGACAATAATATACTTTAAAGATAAAAGAATCATTTTTAAACCCTAGTTAGAGTACAAATTGTTTCTAATTAGGGCGCTTTACTTTCATAGCACCTCGTAAGTTCAATTAAGAAATGCAACTTTTGGAGAAATAACAAGGAACTGAAAAGAGAAGTCTTTTTTTGGCTCAGCGGATTTACCCGGTTGGTAAAACTTGAGCTAATCAAGAATAAAGTGTGGCCAGTCTATACATAAAGAACTTGATGTCCCCGACTCCTCTGAACTGTGTTCTGAAAGCTTTGATTTTGGCATTGAAAGATTCCG
>JAFZNI010000230.1 GCA_017551005.1 Prevotella sp. | reverse complement strand
GACCCAGTCCGTAGAAAGCCTCATCATCAGGGCTGTCAAACTTCATCTGCCAAGTAAGACCATGCTTCTGCTCCTCAGGAACAGTGTAACCCGTCTTGATACCCAGTTCACGCTCAGGCACGGTAAAATCCCAGAACTGCTTACCGTCCTTGGCCTCCTTCAGGAGTTCCTTGCCCTCAGCGTCAAAGAAAGTCACCTCGCCAGTAGCCTTCTCCACCACGGCCTTCACGTTCTTGGCCTTCACCACCACCGTCTCGCCTTCTTCGCTAATGGCAAAACCTTTGGCGGGTGCCGTCTGGGGCACAATCATCAGCGAGGCAGGCTTTTCCGGAAGGGCCTCCTTCGACGTAGCCCTCACGCGGATGATGTTGTCGTTCATCACCTCCAGGCGAATCACTTTGGCCTGACCTCCGTCAGGACGAATAGTCACACAGTTTCCACTGGTCTGCACCTGTGCTGCAAAGGCTGAGCCTGAGAGCAACAGGACAGACGCCAATAATCCCAATTTTCTCATTGCTTTGATAGTTGTTATTTGTTTAATTTCTTGTTTCCTCGTCGTCATCCATCAGTACGGCCTCCTCGACATCGTCGTCATCCACGCCGTCCAGTGGCAAGGTGATGGTAAACACGCTTCCGCCTCCAGCGTTGTTATCACCAATGACGGTACCGCCATGGGCCGTCACGATATCCTTCACGATATGCAGGCATACACCAGGATCATCATCGCTCACCACGGGGTCGAACATATGCTCCTTGGCCCCCTCGGGCAGTCCTACGCCATTATCCGAGATACGGATAGAACCATGCTTGTGGGTCTTATCCACAAACACCTTGATGATACAGTTGCTGGGCGAGAACATCAGCGAGTTGTTCAGCAGTATCTGTACGGCCTGTCCCATCAGATTGTGATCAAAGTCCATCACCAGATCCTGAGCCAGAGGGAAGTATGAGAACTTCACCTTCTTACCTTCCGGAGCCTTGAACTGGGCACACTGCTGTTTCATGAACTCCTGCAGGTCACCAGGTGTCTTATTCAGGTCTTCGGGCTTCAGTCCCCAGGCCATATCCATACTGTTTCTCTTATCCTTTTCCTGCTTTTCTTCGCCCGCCTCCTTCATGAGTTGAGCCTTCGCCTCGTTCATCCACTGCTTCTTCATCACCTCCATACGCAGATGTTCGCGCTCCACCTGGTCGGCATGACGCTTCAGGAAGAAGTGACGCCACAGCCAGACACCACCTCCCACTAAGAGCAGGAAGAGCAACAGAATCCAACGGTTGCGGAGCAGTGGCGGAGTAATGGTAATCTTCAAAACGGCTTCGTTCTGGCCCATCGTACCATCCTCGTTGAGCATCCTCACATGCAAGATATAATCGCCATGATGGAGCGACATATAGGTGATATTGGGGTCTTGCTCCTCAGTCTTGATCCAGCGGTCGCTGAATCCCTCCAGCATATAGATGAAGCGTGAGGTGTTATGAATCTCACCCTTGTCTGTAGCCAACTGGATGGTAAACTGGTTCTCATAATGGCGCAGCACAAGTTCATCGAGTTCGTTGATAGCCTTTTTCAGGATCACACGTCCGTCGTATTCCTCACCAACGGCCATCTCCTGTCCGAAGAGTTTAAAGCCACTGAAAATGGGTTTCTCGGTATTGTCGACATTGGCCACCAATTTGGGATTGATAACATCCACACCATCGAGACCGCCTACGAGAATCAGGCCGTCCTTCGTACGACAAACAGAACGCTGGTTGTAGGGGCCTTGCTGCAAGCCGTCCTTACTACTGAAGCTGCGCACTGTGAACGCCCATTCGCCATTGTCTTCTTTCTTAGGTACAACGTTCGAGATACCATGCTCGGTAACAACCCACACATTATGAAGATTATCTTCGACCAGGCCCACAACGCTAGAGCCTAACAGACCATTATTCATGTCGAGCATCGTCTGCTTACCCGTCTTCTGGTCTACGATACAGCATCCTGCTGTAGAGCCGTGCCATATTAATCCACGACTATCCTCAATAATGGCAGTAGTAGATGCCATAGCAGCAGGTTGTCCTGGGATAACAGGTATAGTGATGTTAACAATCTTACCATTGACAGGGTTGATGAGCGAGTAGAACTGGGAGTGACCAATCATCAGCCAACCCTTCTTAATCCATGATGCCTGGGTCATGAAATTCTCTGGCAGATTGGTGTTATACGAGTTAAAGGTGGTAAACTTACCCGTCTTCACGTTCAGTCTCTGCACACCACTTCCCAACGTTCCGACCCAGATGTCGCCCCACTTATCCTCGATAACCGACCACACATTATTGTTCAGCAATCCACCCTCTGCATTAGAGGCCACATAATTATGGGCATGACCATTATCGATATGAATTAAACCGCCGTTGTAGGTACCAAACCATAAGGAGCCGTCCTTAGCCGTACACGAGGCCACCATGATGTCGGAAGCAAAACCGCAGCGGGCCTTGTCGTAAATCTCTGATTCACCACTCTGAGGATTGTATTTGATGATACCACGGTTATCCGTACCAAGCCAATAGTTGCCGTGATTATCCACTGTCGTCGTATTGATATCACCCAACTCCAGCGTCTTGAAACCAATCATCTTCTCGATATACTGGTTCACGCCATTACGATAAGTTGAAATCCACATACTGCCGTTCTTGTCGAGCAACAGATGCTTGGCCGTATTCTCACTGAGTGAGGTGGTGTCGAACTTATTGTTCAGGAACTGCTTCACCTCCTTGCTCTTGGGGTCGATCACGAACAATCCCTCATGGTCGGTAACAATCCATATCCACCCACGACGGTCCATACAGACATCCCAAATCTGCAGAGGATCTGGCAGTGGGGGGATGTCCATCGAAGCCAGGTAAGTATTCACCGAGGTGTGCCACCGTTTGGTCTTCTGCTCGTA
Source organism: Prevotella sp. (assembly GCA_017551005.1). GTDB lineage: Bacteria > Bacteroidota > Bacteroidia > Bacteroidales > Bacteroidaceae > Prevotella. The sequence goes on along the minus strand of JAFZNI010000230.1, from coordinate 3,873 downwards.
GATAAACAGATGAGTGGAAATGACCCAGATATTGCTATGTTTGTCCACATAGATATTATAGGCCTGATCAGGCTCGCCGCCGTTGTTCTTGGGGAAATCGTCCCTCCACAGCACCTTACCCTTATCGCCATCGAGGGCCATGATCGAGCCATTGCTGGAAATGATGAGCACCTTCTCACCATCATCACCAAACGACGACAACCAGAACTCCTTGGGAATCTCATCCTCAGCATAACCATACTTAATAAGGGTCAGTTTCTCCGTCTTCGGGTTGTAACAATACATACCCTCATCATAGGTCTTCACCCAATAACGCTTCTTGGAGTCGATGTAGAAACGGTCGATACCCCCCTTGATACCAATCTTCGCCAATTCAGTCGATGGATTGCGGTTCACGTGTTCTGTGACAGGATCGAAGATACTGAAGTTCATACCCTGCCTCAGCCAAAGCCTTCCCTGATGGTCCTCCCAAATCAGGTCCACAAAGTTGTTACGCAACGTGGTCGTATCGTTCGGATCGCTATAGAATGTCCGGAAACGATAGCCGTCATAACGGTTCAGACCATACGACGTGCTTATCCAGACAATACCTCTTGAGTCTTGGAAGAGATAGTTAACCTGCGAATTCGACAGACCGTCACGTGTATCCAAACGACGGAATCTCATGTCTGGAATCACGGTAGATGCCGCGCTCATGCCAAGGCAGAACGTCAGTAACAAAGATGTTAGCAGTTGTTTCATATTGTTATGGGTCATCTATTAATATTCATAATTCGGCACAAATTTAGATATTTTCCCTGACATACACAAATGATTTGGCAAAAAATTGCAACCAAGTTGCGAAAGAAAGGCCCTACCTTTGCACCCAGAAACAAAAAAGTATTGAAATATGTCAAAAAACGAACATCATCACGAGTGCTGCGAGCACAAACATGAACATCATCATGAGCATGAGCATCATCATGAGCATGAGCATCATCATGAGCACAGTTTGAAAAAACAACTCTGGCTGATTGTCATCACGGCCATTCTGCTCATCATTGCCGTCATCATCGAGAAGAGTATTCCACTGAGCAATTACCAGTTGCTTCTCGTCTACCTCGTTCCTTATCTTCTGATTGGTCACGACACGTTAAAAGAGGCCTTGGAGGGACTACTCCACGGAGATGTCTTCAACGAGCATTTCCTCATGTCGATAGCCACCATCGGTGCGCTCTGCATCGGTTTCCTGCCAGGGGCAGAGACAGAGTTCCCTGAGGCCGTGTTTGTGATGCTCTTTTTCCAGGTAGGCGAACTCTTCGAGGGCTATGCCGAGGGAAAGAGCCGTGACAGTATTGCCCATCTGATGGACATCAGGCCTGATGTGGCCCACATCGAGACTTCAGGAGACAAGGAGACAGGGAGTCCAGGAGTCCAGGACATATCTCCAGAGGCAGTAGCCGTTGGATCGGTGATTATCGTTCGTCCAGGCGAAAAGGTACCCCTCGATGGTGTGATTCTGGAGGGCAGCACCGCCCTTAACACCATTGCCCTGACTGGCGAAAGCATGCCTCGTGAGGCTGGTGTCGACGACGAGGTCATCTCAGGATGCGTCAACCTCTCTGGTGTCATCAAGGTGCGCACAACGAAGAGTTTTGGAGAGAGCACAGTCTCAAAAATTCTCTCGCTCGTCGAAAATGCCAGTGGAAACAAATCGCGCAGCGAAGCCTTCATCACGCGCTTTGCCCGTATCTACACCCCCGTCGTAGTTTTTGCTGCGATTGCCTTGGCGATAGTCCCCACCCTGGCGGGTGGTGCCTTCGCCACTTGGCTCTATCGCGCCCTGATGTTCCTCGTGGTTAGTTGTCCTTGCGCCTTGGTTATCAGTGTTCCCCTCACCTTCTTCGGAGGTATCGGAGGAGCCTCACGCAAGGGTATCCTCATCAAGGGGGCCAACTATATGGACATTCTTGCCAAGGTCGATACGGCTGTCTTCGACAAAACGGGCACCCTCACCCACGGACAGTTTGCCGTCGAGGCCGTCCATCCTGATCTTTATGATGAACACCAGTTGTTGCATCTCGCTGCCCATGTAGAACACTTTTCTACACACCCCATCGGCGCAGCCCTCCGCGACGCCTTCCCAGAAGAGGCCACCGACGGATGCGAGGTATCAGAGGTGGAGGAGATTGCCGGCCATGGTATTCGTGCTCGCGTGGGAGAGAAAACGGTCTGCGTAGGCAACACGAAGATGAGGGATGCCGTTGGGGCCAAATGGCACGACTGCCATCACGTTGGTACTATTATTCATGTGGCCATCGATGGACAATATGCTGGTCATATCGTCATCAACGACAAGATCAAAGACGATAGTGCCGAGGCCATCAGCGCCCTGAAAGCATTAGGGGTCAAGAAGACCGTCATGCTCACTGGCGACCGTGAAGCCGTGGGGCGTCACGTGGCCGAACAACTGGCACTCGACGAATACCATGCCGAACTCCTCCCCGCCGACAAAGTCAACTTCCTCGAGAAGGAACTCACCAAGAAACGCGATGGCATCGCATTTATCGGTGATGGCATCAACGATGCCCCTGTCCTTGCCCGTGCAGACATCGGCATAGCCATGGGCGGTCTGGGCAGTGATGCCGCCATTGAGGCTGCCGACGTGGTACTAATGGACGATAAACCCTCAAAGATTGCATTAGCCATCCGCATAGCCCGACGTACCATCGCTATTGCCCGTCAGAACGTGGCCTTTGCCATTGGCGTCAAGGTAGCCGTCCTGCTGCTGGCCACTTTCGGACTTGCCAACATGTGGCTCGCCGTATTTGCCGACGTAGGCGTTACCGTTCTAGCCGTCCTCAATGCCATGCGGGCTCTGAAAGTTAACGGGTAAAAATAAGAAAAGCAAGAGTGTCATCACGACAGTCTTGCTTTTCGATTCTAACTAACTTATTATCAACTATTCATTACTCATTCTGTTTTTCTGGTGCAAAGGTACGACGAAAAATGGCCAAAAACAATAGTTGGGAGTGAAAAAATACACGTAAACGTTTGCAAATCTGCGAATTATTGCTTACCTTTGCATCGCCTAACTTATATTACTCATTTTATGGCCGCAACTAAACATCGTACATCGTTGAAAGATCTCGCCAAGGAGCTTGGCGTGAGTATTGCTACTGTCAGCAGAGCCTTGCGCAATTCGCCCGAGATAGGCGCGGAGATGCAGGAGAAAGTGAAGGCTTTAGCCAAGAAATTGAATTACCGCCCGAACCCCTTTGCCCAGAGTCTGAGAAAGGAGGCACCTAGGGTGATTGGTGTGGTGGTGCCCAACCTGGTGACCCACTATTACGCAGCCGTACTCGATGGTATTGAGGACGAGGCTCGTAAGGAGGGCTATTCCGTGATCTGTGCCAATACCCATGAGGACAGCGAAAAGGAGGTGCTTGCCATCGATAATTTCATTAGCCTCCATGTGGAGGGCATCATTGCCTGTCTGGCGCAGAGCACTACCGACTACAAGCACTTCGAGGAGATCTCACAGATGGGTATTCCTTTGGTATTCTTCGGACGTACCTGTCTGCCAGACAAGTTCTCGTGTGTGACGGCTAATGGCGACGTGGCTGCGCAGGAGGCCACACAGCACCTGATAGATACGGGTAGCAAGCGGATTGCTTTTATTGGCGGACCTAACCACCTGGATATGGTGCGACGTCGTAAGCATGGTTATCTGGAGGCGCTGCGCGAGAACAGGATTCCTATTGACAGGGATCTCGTGGTGTGCGAGAAGATTGACTACGACTGGGCGTATGAAGCCACCAAACGCGTGTTGGAGCAGGAAAATCCGGCCGATGCCATACTGGCCTTCAACGATATCATTACTTTTGCTGCCTT
>JAFZNI010000229.1 GCA_017551005.1 Prevotella sp. | reverse complement strand
TGCTGAGCTCAAGGTTGGCGATCACGTGAAGGGTAAGGTTGTTGTGCTCGCTGACTACGGTGCATTCGTTGAGATCCAGCCCGGTGTTGAGGGTCTGATCCACGTTTCTGAGATATCTTGGAGCCAGCACCTCCGTTCTGCTCAGGAGTTCCTGAAGGTAGGTGAGGATGTTGAGGCTGTCATCCTGACACTCGACCGCGATGAGCGCAAGATGAGCCTGGGTATCAAGCAACTCCGTGAGGATCCTTGGGAGAATATCGAGGCTAAGTATCCTGTGGGCAGCAAGCACACTGCAAAGGTTCGCAACTTCACCAACTTCGGTGTGTTCGTAGAACTGGAAGAGGGTGTTGACGGTCTGATCCACATCAGCGACCTCTCTTGGACCAAGAAGGTGAAGCATCCTTCAGAGTTCACTCAGGTGGGCGCAGAGATCGAGGTGATCGTACTCGACATCGATAAGGAGAATCGTCGTCTTTCACTCGGTCACAAGCAACTGGAGGACAATCCTTGGGATGTATTCGAGGAGAAGTTCACCGTTGGCTCTATCCACGAGGGTAAGATTACCGAACTCATGGAGAAGGGTGCTGTGGTTGCCCTCGACGAGAATGTGGAAGGTTTCGCTACTCCGAAGCACCTGCAGAAGGAAGACGGTACACAGGCTCAGGCCGGTGAGACTCTGCCCTTCAAGGTGATTGAGTTCAACAAGGATAGCAAGCGCATCATCCTCTCTCACAGCCGTACCTTCGAGGATCCCGCACGTGAGGAGAAGAAGGCTGCCGCTGCTGCCAAGAAGGCTGCTCCACGCGCCAAGAAGGATGATACTCCGAAGATTGAGAACGTGGCTGCCAGCACCACACTGGGCGACATCGACGTACTCGCTGAGTTGAAGGCTAAGATGGAGAAGGGTGAGTAATTCCCCACTTCATCAATAAACAATTTTTTTATATAAAGAAAGAGGTATCCGTGAGGATACCTCTTTCCTGTTTTATGTCGTTTTTTTATTTCTTCTGGGGAACAGCAAACTTCCCGTTTGTCTCCTTGATGAGTTCGCGGGCGTATGACTCAGGATAGCCAGGACGCTGAACACGCTCACCACCACCAAACTTATTGCGCTTGAAGGTACCGTTGTCGTCGGTTGGCTTCACCACCATATCGTTGTACTTCACAATCAGATGGAAGGCCAACTGCTGCCAACGGGCAATCATCTCATCGCCCTTCTGACAACTGTAGTCCGTCAGGAACTTGATACGTCTGTCGCCCTCAAGGGCCAGCGCCTGTACCTCAGTCTGTGCCTGCAACTTGTCGTAAGAGGCATCGAGGGAGTCGCGCACGGCCTTCAAGGTGGGGAACATCATTGAATAACGGGGATAGACCATGTTACTCACCCAGTTGCATACCCAGTAGGCATTGTCCATCGAGAAGGTGACATCATCCGCACCCTCGCCAGAGAAACACTTCGGCAGACGTGTCATACAGGAATACATCGGCGTGTAGGCCACCATGTTGCCGTCGTCGTTGCCAAACCAGAAGCAACCGCCAATTTCACGAGGCAGTGAACTGCGCATCTGCGAGATAAACGACCAGGCTGTCTGGAAGGTGGAGATGGGACGTTCGTTGAAGTATTCCTTGCCATCGAGTTTAAATGATAGCGGCGAGAGACGATAGGGCATCTCGAAGATACCGCCACCGATATCGCCCTTTGCATCGAGGGCAAAGGGTGTCCCCTCATAGTGGTCGCGCATGGCATCACGCAGCATCTGAAGCGTCACCTTCTTATTAGGGATGATCCACAGAGGCATAGGCTCGGCATCCTGTTCGATGCCAGCAGCATAAGGCACATATTTCGAGAAATCATCGGCAAAGCGGTTGAAGAAACTCCATACACGGGCCTCACAATAACGACGACCTGAGAAGTCGGGCTCTGCATAGGCGGCATTATAACTGAAGTCGGCATCCTTGCCCTCAAACCAACCCATGGTTCGTGCGTACCTTATTATATTGTCTGAGTAGCAGACAAGGTTGGGTACGGGTTTCTTACCGTTAATGGGATATTTCTTCAGCAGATCCTTCACCTTGACAGGCGTATAACGACCATCGAGGAACTGTGTGATACGACTCTGGTTGGCATGGGCGGCGATGGCATCGTCAGGGATGCGGACAGCCACCCAGACGGTACGTCCTGCCTCCTTCGTACGGTCAGGACCACAGCCCATCATCTCCAGCATCCAGGCCTCGTCCTTGTCAGCCACCGAGAAGGTCTCCCCCTCGGAATAGTAGCCATACTGTTCTACGAGCGATGTCATGATCTGCAGGGCCTCACGGGCAGTCTTGGCCCGTTGGAGCGTGATGTAGATGAGTGAACCATAGTCGATGATACCTGTGGAATCCACCATCTCCTCGCGACCTCCAAAGGTGGTCTCTCCGATGGTGACCTGCCACTCGTTGGTGTTACCGATGACATTCCACGTCTCTGGAGCCTCTGCGATCTCACCCAGGTATTTGTTGGTGTCCCACTCATACACTTTCCGCATGTCGCCAGGCTGGTGCTTGGCGGCAGGATAATGGTAGAGAGGCATAAAGGCACCGTAGGAATCGGCATTATAGGTGACGAACACGCTGCCATCGGCACTGGCATTCTTGCCCACGATGAAGTTCGTGCAAGCCATTGACCATTGAACATTGACCATTGAACATGGAATGGCTATCAGCAGTAAAAATAACTTTTTCATTCTCAATTATCAATTATCCATTATCAATCATCAATCGCAGGCTTTAAACGACATATCCAGTCCTTTCACGGAATGCGTCAAGGCACCTACAGACACGAAATCGACACCCTGTTCGGCATAGTCGCGGATGGTATCGAAGGTGATTCCCCCACTCGACTCTGTCTCATAACGCCCCGCAATGATATCCACAGCCTTCTTCGTGTCGGGCACGGAGAAGTTGTCGAGCATGATACGGTTCACACCGCCATGATCGAGCACCTGTTGCAACTCATCGAAGTTGCGCACCTCAATCTCGATCTTCAAGTCGAGACCTTTCTCTTTCAGATAGGCATGGCAACGGTCGATGGCATTGGTGATACCCCCAGCAAAGTCTACGTGGTTGTCCTTCAACAGGATCATGTCGAAGAGTCCGATACGATGATTACAACCACCTCCGATCTTCACGGCCTGTTTTTCCAACATGCGCATACCAGGAGTTGTCTTACGGGTATCAAGCACACGGGTATGGGTACCCTTCAGGCGCTGCACATATTTGTCGGTCATCGTGGCAATACCACTCATGCGCTGCATGATGTTCAGCATCAGACGCTCCGTCTGCAACAGTGAGCGTACCTTGCCTGTGACAATCATGGCGATATCACCCTTTTTCACACGACTCCCGTCACCCATCAGCACCTCTACCTGCATCTCAGGGTCGAAACGGTGGAACACCTCCTTGGCTATCTCCACACCTGCCAGGATACCATCCTCTTTGATGAGCAGATGCGACTTACCCATCGCATCCTCAGGGATGCAGCACAGCGTGGTATGGTCACCATCGCCAATATCTTCTGCAAACGACAGATCAATCAGTCTGTCAACCAATTCTTCTACACTCAACATCTATATATACAATTTGACAATTTACAATTTACTATTTTTTCTGTACCAAAGGGTGAACCAGATGATGGCGATGACGAGACACACGATACCACAGGCATAACCCATATCACCAAGTTGTAACATCTGTTTCGACACGAAGAAATAGGTGGAGCACACCGTTGTCATAAACAGTGCCGGAATCAGCGTGATCCAGTAGCACTTCTTGTTTCTTACTAGATAGACCGTCAACGTCCACAATGTAAATACACTCAGTGCCTGATTGCTCCAACCAAAGTACTGCCAGATGGTGTTGAAGCCGTCAGGATTCTCAATCTGCCAGATAAGCATGGCAATACTGCAGGCAAACATGGGGATACAGATATAGAGGCGTTTCGGTATGGGACGCTGGTCTAACTTCAACCACTCTGCCACAATCAGACGACCGGAACGGAAGGCTGTATCACCAGAAGTAATCGGTGCAGCCACCACACCCAACATGGCGAGGATGGCACCAGCCACACCCAACCAGTCATTGCAGACAAGATTCACCACAGCAGGCGCCGAGGTATGGAAACCGTTGGCAGCAGCCTCGATGAGTGTATAGCCAGGGGCAGGGTTGCCATAGAAGAACCAGGCCGAGACGGTGGCCCAGATAAGGGCTACCACACCCTCGGTGATCATGGCACCGTAGAAGATCGGTCGTCCCATCTTCTCACTCTTCACGCAACGGGCCATCAACGGACTCTGGGTAGCGTGGAAACCCGAGATGGCACCACAGGCCACCGTGATAAACAGAGCCGGGAAGATGGCATCCGTCCACTTGTCTGGTTCCGTGGCTTTACCCATATTATAGAGGTTCGTCCACAATTCTGGCAATGTGGGCCAATGCAGGAACAACCATATCATCAGCGCACCTGCCATGAACAGCAGCGAGAAGGCAAACAACGGATACACCTTGCCGATGATCTTGTCGATGGGCAGCATCGTGGCAATGATGTAATAGCAGAAGATAATGGCTACCCACATCATGGTCTCACCACCGATACTGTGCAGGATCTCTGCTGGCGAATACACAAACACCGTTCCCACCATGATCAGCAACAGAACGGTAAATACCAACATGATGCTCTTCGTGGTCTTGCCTAAATAACGGCCTATCAGTTCTGGTAATCCTGCCCCGTCGTGGCGCATGGAGAGCATACCCGAGAGATAATCGTGGACGGCACCGGCAAAGATACATCCGAAGACAATCCACAGATAAGCCACAGGACCGAACTTGGCACCCATGATGGCACCGAAGATAGGACCCGTACCTGCGATGTTCAGGAACTGAATCATGAAAATCTTCCAATTGGGAAGCACAATGTAGTCGAGCCCGTCGGCTTTCGCCACAGCAGGCGTTACACGGTCATCCGGTCCGAAGACGCGTTCTATGAACTTGCCATAGAACAGATAACCTAACACAAGAGCCATCAGGCTCAGCAGAAATGAAATCATAGTCTAAAATACGTTTTAATTAATTCTTTGCTGCAAAAATACAAATAATTATCAATTATCAATTATCAATTATCCTTTTTTTTGTATCTTTGCACCAAAATTCATCAAAAAGGCATTATTTTGAAAACGATTATACGATTCATTCTCCTTTTTATCCTGACGCTACCCACGCAGGCCAAGCCTTTACAAATCCATGCACCCTCGCCAAAACATGAGGTGAGAGCCGTATGGTTGACCACCATCGGGGGCATCGACTGGCCACATGCCTACGGGGCCGCTACACAGAAACGGGAACTCATTCAGATTCTCGACCAGTTGCAGAAGGCAAACATCAATACCGTCTTGTTTCAGGCGCGCGTCAGGGCCACCACTGTCTTCCCCTCGGATATAGAACCATGGGACGGCTGTATGACAGGCAAGGCAGGCACATCGCCAGGCTATGATGCCCTGCAGTTCTGTATCGACGAGTGTCATAAACGGGGGATGGAGTGCCACGCGTGGATTGTCACCATCCCTGTGGGGAAATGGAATACTTATGGTTGTCAGCAGATACGCAAGAAACTGCCGAAACTTATCGTGAAAGTAGGCGACGAGGGCTATATGAATCCTGAGAAGTCAGAGACGGGCGACTATCTGGCAAAGTTTTGTCGGGAGGTGACGCGCCGCTATGATGTCGATGGCATCCACCTCGACTATATCCGTTACCCGGAGACGTGGAAACTGAAGGTGTCGCGCCCACAGGGACGACAGTATATCACGGACATCGTGCGGAAAATCCATAGGGCCGTAAAGAGTGAAAAGCCTTGGGTGAAAATGTCTTGTTCACCGATTGGCAAGTATGATGACCTGCCCCGCTATAAGAGCAGTGGTTGGAATGCCAACACCACCGTGTGTCAGGATGCACAGGGATGGATGCGCGAAGGACTGATGGATGCCCTCTTCCCGATGATGTATTTCCAGGGCAACAACTTTTATCCTTTTGCCGTCAACTGGAAGGAGTTCTCATACGGTCGTATCGTGGCTCCTGGACTGGCTGTATATATGCTCCATCCGAGGGAGAAAAACTGGAGCCTCGATGTCATCCAGCGTGAGATGAACGTCCTTCGCGAACTGGAACTTGGATGTACTTTCTTCCGCAGTAAGTTCTTTACAGACAACACGAAAGGTGTCTATACCTTCACGAAAGACTTTAATGAACTCCCTGCCCTTGTGCCACCGATGACATGGGAGAATAAACAGGCTCCCGTGGCTCCCGTACAGTTGGATGTCCAACGGGGAATGACTGCTGACAGACTGGTATGGTGGGGAGCACGCGACCGTTCGGGAGGCGACTACCTATTATATAATATTTATGCCTCATCCGACTATCCGGTGAATATCGAAAAGGCGGAGTGTCTGGTGGCTTCGCGCCTGAGGGGAGAGTCATTGTCGATTCCCCATAACGGCAGACCGCTCAACTATGCCGTCACGGCGATGGACCGCTTTGGCAACGAGAGTAGTCCTGTCTGTACGATAGAGACACTTCAGACAAAACCGAAGGTGGACTTCCGTCAACTCATCATGGGAAAGCCCAAGGCAAAGACGACCTCAAAAACAAAAGCAAATTCGAAATCAAAAACCAAAAAGAGAAATAAACGCTGAATTATGGAAAGAACTTGGAGATGGTTTGGCAAGAAGGATAAGATCACACTTGCCATGTTGAGACAAATTGGTGTCGAGGGCATCGTCACGGCCTTGCACGATGTACCCCTCGGCGAAGTGTGGACACGTGAGAAGATCCGCGACCTGCGCGAGTATATCGAGAGTTACGGTATGCGTTGGAGCGTCGTGGAGTCGCTGCCCGTAGTAGAGACAATCAAGTACGGCGGGCCAGACAGAGACCACCAGATAGAGGTCTATAAGGAGAGTCTGCGCAACCTCTCGGCTGAGGGCATCCACTGCATCTGCTACAACTTCATGCCGGTACTTGACTGGGCGCGCACGGACTTGTTGCATACCAATCCAAACGGCTCGACTAACCTCTACTTCAACTATGCCGAGTTTGCCTACTTCGACATCTATATCCTGAAGCGTGAGGGGGCTCGTGAGGAATGGGCGAAGTTTGAGTTCCCTGCTGGTGTGGGTCAGGGGCGCAACGTCCTCGCAGAGTGCGACGAACTGGCCAAGACGATGACACCCGAGAAGGAGCACAAACTCGTAGAAAATATCATCATCAAGACGCAGGGCTTCGTCTCGGGCAATTTCAGCGAGAACGACGAGGCACCCATCCAGAAGTTCCGCGACTTCCTCGACCTCTACAAGGGGATTGACAAGGCGCAACTCCGTGCCAATATGAAATATTTCCTTGAGGCGATTATGCCCACGTGCGAGGAGTGCAATATGAATATGTGCGTACACCCCGACGATCCCCCTATCGAGATTCTCGGTCTGCCTCGCATTGTCCGTACCGAGGAGGACATCCAGTGGTTCCTCGATGCCGTACCCAACAAGCACAATGGACTCACCTTCTGTGCAGGTTCTCTCTCTGCTGGTGCTTATAATAATGTGGTGGAAATGGCCAAGAAGTTCGCTTCGCGCACCCACTTCGTGCATCTGCGCTCGTGCCATATCTTCCCCAATGGCGACTTCACGGAAGCCAGTCACCTCGGTGGTCGTGCCGATCTCATCGAACTCTGTCGTATCTTCGAGAAAGAAGGTCAGCGCCGCGCAGCCGATTCTCAATTCTCAATTCTCAATTCTCAATTACCCATGCGCGTGGATCATGGTATGACCTTCACCGATAATCCCGGTGGCATCATGGATGAATCGAGTCATGGTCACAATGCCGGTTACACACTCTTGGGACGTATGTTCGCCCTCGGACAGGTGCAGGGCATCCTCGCCACTGTCGACCGCGAGTTAGGAATTGAATACAAACAACCCGGATTTTTTGATTAATATGAAACTCAACGATATCATTAGCGGCAACTACAATGCCGCAGAATGGGAGAAGAAAGGTTATGAACTCCCGAAGTTTGACATCAAGGCCTTACGTGAGAAGACCGCCAAGGAACCCACATGGGTACACTTCGGTGGCGGTAACATCTTCCGCGCCTTCCCCGCAGCCATCCTCAACGATGCTCTCAACACAGGCAAATACGACCGTGGTGTCATCGTGGCAGAGACCTTCGACTTCGAGGTTATCGACAAAGCCTATGCCCCGTATAATAACCTCTCGCTGTGCGTCAACCTCTGCTCCGATGGCTCTATCGAGAAAAAGGTCATCGCCTCTGTGACGGAAGCCCTGAAGGCAGACCCGCAGTTCCCTGACTGGCAACGCCTCGAAGAGATTTTCCGTAACCCCTCATTGCAAATGATCTCCTTCACCATCACGGAGAAAGGCTACACCTATAATGAGGCTGACCTGGCTCGGGGTCTTCAACCTCTCTTTGCCATGGGTAAGGTCTGCGCCCTACTCTATGAGCGCTGGCAAGCCGGATCATCCGGTACATCAGGAAATTCCGGTACTTCCGGCCTTCCGCTGACAATCCAAAGTATGGACAACTGCTCGCACAATGGCGACAAGGTGAAGGCTGGTGTCTTCGCCTACGCTGAGCGTTGGGTACAGGATGGATTGGTCGAAAAGGCCTTCCTCGACTACCTGAAGGACGAGAAGAAGGTGACCTTCCCCTGGTCGATGATCGACAAGATTACCCCCCGTCCCCACGAGAAGGTGAAGGAACTGTTGGCTAAGGACGGATTCGAGGACAACGACTATATCGAGACAGAGAAGCACACATTCACCGCTCCCTTCGTGAACGCCGAGGAGGTGCAGTACCTCGTTATCGAGGACAACTACACCAATGGCCGTCCCCCACTCGACCTGGGTGGTGCCCTCTATACCACCCGCGAGACAGTGGATAAGGTAGAAACCATGAAGGTGACCACCTGTCTGAACCCGCTCCACACGGCGATGGCCCTCTACGGTTGTATGCTGGGCTACACCCTCATCTCTGCAGAGATGGCCGATGAAGACCTGCGCCCCTTCATCCAGAAGATCGGTTATATGGAGGCCATGCCAGTGGTCGTTGACCCGGGTGTGCTGAATCCCTACGAGTTCATCGGCGCCGTCATCAACCGCCGTCTGCCCAACCCCTTCATGCCCGATGCTCCCCAGCGCATCGCAATGGATACCAGTCAGAAACTGCCTATCCGTTTCGGTGAGACCTTAAAGAAATATGTGGTCCGTGGTTTGGATAAGTCGAACCTCGTCCTCATCCCTCTCACCCTGGCAGGCTATGCCCGTTATCTGAAGGGCATCAAGGATGATGGTACACCCTTTGACTGTTCACCCGATCCCCTGCTTGAAGAACTGCAGGCCATCGTTGCCCCACTCGAGATCGGCCAACCCGATCAGGACTGGAGTCCCCTCAAGAAACTCTATAGCCGCAAGGACATCTTCGCCCTTGACCTCTACGAGGCAGGCCTCGGCGAACAGATTGAGGGCATGGTCAAGGAACTCTTTGCCGGCCCCGGTGCCGTCCGTAAGACTCTCCATAAATACGTTTCAGCAAGATAATAGAAAAATATGAAACCACTCAACAAACAGTTCGCGCCGAAGAGCGTGATGCCAGAGAAGGTGATTCAGTTCGGTGAGGGGAACTTCCTCCGCGCCTTTGTAGACTGGATTATCTGGAACATGGACCAGAAGACGGACTTCAACGGAAGCGTGGTCGTGGTGCAACCCATCGAAAAAGGAATGGTAGATATGCTCAACGGTCAGGACTGCCTCTACCACGTGAATCTGCAAGGACGTGAGAACGGCAAGCCCGTGAACACCTTAGAGCGTATCGATGTCATCAGTCGTGCCCTGAACCCCTATACGCAGAATGCGGCCTTCATGGCACTGGCAGACCAGCCGGAGATACGTTTCGTGATATCGAACACCACGGAGGCAGGCATCGCCTTCGACCCCAACTGCAAACTGGAGGATGCGCCCGCCAGCAGTTATCCTGGCAAACTGGTGCAACTGCTCTACCGTCGTTTCCAGACGTTCAATGGCGACATGACGAAGGGACTGATCATCTTCCCCTGTGAACTGATCTTCCTGAACGGTCATGTGCTGAAGGACTGCATCGAGAAATACATAGACCTCTGGAACCTTGGCAACGACTTCAAGAAGTGGTTCGAGGAGGCCTGTGGGGTGTATGCCACCCTCGTAGACCGTATCGTACCGGGATTCCCACGCAACGAGATAGCACAGATACAGGAGAAGATCTGTTACCGCGACAACCTCGTGGTACAGGCGGAGAACTTCCACCTCTGGGTGATCGAGGCCCCGAGGGAGGTGGCCATGGAATTCCCTGCTGACAAGGCAGGCCTGCACGTATTGTTCGTGCCATCCGAAGAGCCTTACCACAAACGCAAGGTAACGTTGCTCAACGGCCCGCACACCGTCCTCTCGCCAGTGGCTTTCCTGAGTGGGGTGAACATCGTGCGCGAGGCCTGTCAGCATGAGGTGATCGGGAAGTATATCCACAAGGTGCAGTTTGATGAACTGATGCAGACGCTCGACCTCCCCATGGAGGAACTGGAGAAGTTTGCCACCGATGTGCTGGAGCGTTTTGACAACCCGTACGTGGATCATCAGGTGACGAGTATCATGCTCAACTCGTTCCCCAAATTCCAGACACGTGACCTGCCTGGTTTGAAGACCTATCTCCAACGGAAGGGTGAACTGCCTAAGGGACTGGTGTTCGGACTGGCGGCCATCATCACGTATTATAAAGGTGGCAAACGTGCCGATGGTACGGAGATCGTACCCAACGACGACCCGAAGATCATCACGCTGTTGAAAGGACTCTGGGCCACAGGCAACACGCAGATGGTGGCCGTAGGCGTGCTGGGCGCAGATTTTATCTGGCAGGAAGACCTGAATAAGATTCCTGGTCTCACAGATCTGGTGCGCCAGTACCTCGACCTCATCCAACACCTCGGTATGCTCGAGGCGGTGAAAAGCATTCTGTAGCCTAAGCCCCCTGAGTCAGGGGGGTTGGGGGTCTGAACAAATGCATATATGAACGATTCTATTGAGATCAAGGGGGCGAGGGTCAACAACCTAAAGAACGTTGATGTCAAGATCCCCCGTAATCAGTTCGTGGTGATAGCCGGCGTCAGTGGCTCTGGCAAGTCATCATTGGCCTTCGACACACTCTATGCCGAAGGTCAGCGACGTTATGTGGAGAGTCTGTCGAGTTATGCCCGTCAGTTCCTGGGGCGCATGAACAAACCCGAATGTGACTTTATCCGGGGCATCCCGCCCGCCATCGCCATCGAACAGAAGGTGATCTCTCGCAATCCGCGCAGTACCGTGGGTACCACGACGGAGATCTACGAATACCTCCGTCTGCTCTATGCCCGTATCGGACGCACCTATTCGCCCGTCAGTGGCTGTGAGGTGCGGAAGCACACCACCGAGGATGTGGTACAAAAGATGCTGGAATTCTCGAAAGGCACGCGCTTCGTGGTGATGGCACCCGTGCATGTCCCTGCCGAGCGTACCTTCGAACAACAACTCAAGGCGTATATCCTCGAAGGCTACGCCCGCATCTTTGTAGATGGCGAATTTCAGCGCATCGATGATTTTCTCCTAGGAGATCCTAGGAATAACCTAGGCATGCCTAGGGATTCCTTGGATATCTTTCTCGTCATCGACCGCCTCTCCGTTGATGACTCCAAGGATACCATCGCCCGCCTCGTGGACTCTGCCGAGACCGCCTTCTTCGAGGGTCACGGCGAGTGCCGCCTGATGTTCCAACCTTCGAACATTACTTACGATTTCTCCACCCGTTTCGAGGCCGATGGCATCACCTTCGAGGAACCCACCGACCAGATGTTCTCCTTTAACTCGCCCGTAGGGGCCTGTCCGGAGTGTCAGGGCTTCGGGAAGATTATCGGCATCGATGAACGACTGGTCATCCCTAACACCACACTTTCTGTCTACGATGGTTGCGTGGTGTGCTGGCACGGTGAAAAAATGGGCGAGTGGAAGGAATGGTTCTGTCGGCATGCAGCCCAAAACGACTTTCCGATCTTCGAACCGTACATGAATCTCACCCAACAACAGAAGGACTGGCTTTGGCACGGACTACCCTCAGATAAGGGCAAAAAAGAAAAGCCTTGCATTGACTTCTTCTTTGATATGGTTCGCGAGAACCAGTACAAGATACAGTACCGTGTGATGCTGGCGCGCTATCGGGGAAAGACCAACTGTCCGAAGTGTCATGGTACCCGTCTGAAGCCCGAGGCTGACTATGTGAAGATTGGCGGTAGGAGCATCACGGATCTGGTGCAGATGCCGGTGGTACGACTGCGGGAATGGTTCCGTAACCTGGAACTCACAGAACAGGAAAAGGCTATTGGCAAGCGTTTACTCACGGAGATCAACAGTCGGTTGCAATTCCTTCTGGATGTGGGACTTGGCTATCTCACGCTCAACCGTCTATCGAATACGCTCTCTGGCGGAGAGAGCCAGCGCATCAACCTCACCACAAGTCTCGGAAGCAGTCTCGTGGGCTCTCTCTATATCCTCGATGAACCCAGTATCGGACTCCATTCCAGAGATACTGCACGACTCATCCATGTCCTCAAGGAACTGCAGGCATTAGGTAATACCGTTGTTGTGGTGGAGCACGACGAGGAGATCATGCGGGCTGCAGATCACCTCATCGATGTAGGCCCTGATGCCGGTCGCCTCGGTGGCGAAATCGTCTTTGATGGTAATGCCGATGAGATAGCAAAATTATCTAAAGATTCCGGAAAGCCCGGAAAACCCGGCTACTCACGCAGTTACACCCTCAAATACCTCCTTGGCCTCGAGGCCATTCCAGTACCTCTAAGCCGTCGCCCCTGGAACCGCCACATCGATATCATTGGCGCCCGTATGAATAATCTTCGGGGCATCAATGTGCAGATTCCGCTGAATGTGATGACGGTGGTGACGGGCGTTTCCGGTTCTGGCAAGTCGAGTCTGATCAAAGGCATCCTCTACCCTGCCCTGAAACGACGTCTGGGCGAGGTATATGAAATACCTGGTGAGTTTATCGCCCTTGAAGGTGACATTGATGCCATCAAACGTGTGGAGTTCGTAGACCAGAATCCTATCGGGAAGTCCACGCGCTCGAATCCTGCCACGTATGTCAAGGCCTACGATGCCATCCGTGACCTCTATGCCGAACAACCCCTGGCACAACAGATGGGCTTCACCCCGCAGTATTTCTCCTTCAATACCGAGGGCGGTCGCTGTGAGGAATGTAAGGGTGCTGGTGTCATCACGGTCGAGATGCAGTTCATGGCAGATCTCGTACTGGAGTGCGAAGCCTGTCACGGACACCGTTTCAAACACGATATCCTCGATGTACGCTACAAGGACAAGAATATTGACGATGTCCTGAACATGACGATTTCAGAGGCGATAGAGTTCTTTATGATGCCCCCTGAGTTAGGGGGCGACAGGGGTCTGAACAAGGGAAGAAACGACACTAGTTCTACAATAGTAAAACGCCTCAAAACCCTCGAGGATGTCGGTCTCGGCTACATCAAACTGGGTCAGAACTCCTCTACGCTCTCCGGTGGCGAGAACCAGCGCGTCAAACTGGCGTATTTCATCGGACAGGAGAAACAGGAGCCCACGCTCTTCATCTTTGACGAGCCAACCACCGGTCTCCACTTCCATGACATCCAGAAACTCCTGAAAACCTTCGATGCCCTCATCAGCAGGGGACACACCATCTTGGTCATCGAACACAATATGGAGATTATCAAATGCGCTGACCATGTGATTGACCTGGGCCCTGATGGTGGTGACCGTGGTGGTAACCTGGTCTGTGCAGGAACACCCGAACAGGTGGCCGCCTGTCAGGAAAACATTACAGGTCAATATCTAAAAGAAAAACTAAATAATTGTTAAAAATAGAACAACGTATCGATATTTTTAGTAACTTTGCATCCGCTTTCAGGTAAAATTCAGGATATTGGTTTGATAATCAAACAGTTAAAGACGTTTTTAGGAAAAGAGGATGAGACAACTTAAGATTCAGAAAAGTATTACAAACCGTTCAAGCGAGGCACTGGATAAATACCTCGTTGAGATTGGTCGTGCACCCCTGATCTCCATCGACGAGGAAATAGAACTCGCCCAGAAGATCCGCAAAGGCGGTCCCGACGGAGAAAGGGCAAAGGAAAAACTGGTAACTGCCAACCTGCGCTTTGTCGTATCAGTGGCCAAACAGTACCAGCATCAGGGTCTGACCTTGACCGACCTCATCGACGAAGGTAATATCGGACTGATCAAGGCCGCTCAGAAGTTTGATGAGACACGCGGATTTAAGTTCATCTCATACGCTGTCTGGTGGATCCGTCAGAGCATTCTTCAGGCTATCGCCGAACAGAGCCGTATCGTACGCCTCCCGCTCAACCAGGTGGGTTCCCTCAATAAGATCAATCACGAGATCAATAAGTTCGAACAGGAGAACCAGCGCCACCCGAGTGTGTCGGAACTGAGCGAGGCCATCAATATCGATGAGGAGAAGATCGGTCAGTCCATGATGGCTGATGGTCACCATGTCAGTATCGATGCCCCCTTCCAGGATGGAGAGGACAACTGCATGCTCGATGTGATGGCATCAGGTGATGAGAGTCGTACGGATAAACTGGTCGACCACGAGTCGATGGCCATGGAACTGAATACCGTCCTCAATAAGGTACTGAAAGAGCGTGAGATAACCATCATCCGCGAGTGCTTCGGTATCGGTTGCCATGAGAAGGGTCTCGAGGAGATTGGTGACCAACTGGGTCTCACCCGCGAGCGCGTTCGTCAGATCCGCGAGAAGAGCATTGCCAAACTGCGCGACAGCGGCAATGCAAAAATTCTGATGAAATATTTGGGATAATCCCAAAAATATTTGGTTTTTTGCTCACTAATGCGTACTTTTGCATTCGTGAAATGCAAGACGCTGATAAGAATCATGATGCTGGGCATACTCACGGGTATGCCCGGTATTGTTTTGGGCAAGGTGAAACAAGACTCCCTGATCCTTCAGCGTATCTATGCCTTCAAGGACGCCCATCCCACCAGTCCGGACAGCATCGAGGATAATGTCTATGCGAAATACCGGTTCAATGTGGAGCGCCGCAACCCTACCCTCTGGCTCATCCCCACGATGTATGTGATGGCCAAGGGCGAGAGGGAGTACATCCGCGAGTCGTACAACCGACTCTCCTATGATGACTATGACAACCATAAGATAGACATCAAGAGTCAGGTACTCTCAGGCACCATCCGACATAACCGCAGGGCGATGCCCACACTGAGGGATCTGATGATCCCGAACGTCTATGATGCCACGCTCTATGATGGTCATGTGCTCTCACCCTTCAACCGCCATAACCGTCGGCACTATAAGTACACCCAGAAACTCCTGCCCGATGGCACCACCCGACTGGACTTCCGTCCGAAGTTCTATAATACCCAACTCATCAATGGCTATGCCATCGTGGATACGGAGAGCGGACACATCCTCCGCACCGTCATGAATGGTGAGTTCGACATGATCTCCTTCCGTACGGAGATCTACCAGAGCGATAAGGAGTGGCCGCTGCCCACCCCCAAACGATGCACCACGGCAGCGACATTTAAATTCTTTGGTAACAGGGTATCGACAGTCTTCGATGGTTATTTCAACTGCGATAAAGCCATCTCGGATACGCTCGGTAGGATTTCCGACCGTGAGATGATGGATAGTCTGCGCGTGGTACCGCTCTCGGAAATGGACAAACAGATCTATGCGGCGTACGACCTGAAATGCCAACAGCCGGATACGGTGGAGATGGACACCACACCTAAAAAGACCAACCTGCTGAAAAAGATATTCTGGGACACCATCGGTGAGAACCTCGTCACCCCTATTGCAGCGGAGTCGGAGCATGCGTCTTTCCGCCTGTCTCCGCTCATTGACCCGCTCCAACTGAGTTGGAGTGACACGCGTGGTTTCCGTTATAAGATCAACCTCAAGTCGCGCTATACGTTCTCACCCCACCGATACCTCACCTTCAACCCGCGCTTCGGCTACAACTTCAAGTTCCGCGAGTTTTACTTTACCATGCCCCTGCGAATGACCTACAACCCCAAACGAAACGGTTATGCGGAGATTGTCTATGGGAATGGTAACCGCATCTCCAACAGTCAGGTGGTGGATGTCATCAAACACCAGCATGGCGACTCCCTGGACCTCGATGAAACGGATATCGACAAGTTCACGGACTACGAACTGAGAGTCTTCAATAACATCATGGTCTTCGACTGGCTCGATATCGAGTCTGGCTTCAACTTTCACCAGAGGGTGGCCCTCAACAAGAATTTTATGCGTCATTATAGGATGCCCACCGAGTACCGCAGTTTTGCCCCGATGATCGGTTTGAAGATTCGTCCGTGGAAATCCGGACCGCTCTTCTCCATCGACTGGGAAAGGGGCATCACCGGTGTCTACAAGTCGGACATCAAATACGAACGCTGGGAGTTCGATGGCTCCTGGAAATACAACCTCCCGGGACTGCGTGTCATCAACATGCGGGCAGGTGGAGGATTCTATAGTCAAAAGGCTCAGAACTACTTTGTGGATTACTCCAACTTCCGTGACAACAACCTGCCCGAAGGCTGGGAAGACGATTGGAGCGGTAACTTCGAACTGCTCCGGAGTCGTGTCTACAATGAGTCAGACTACTACCTCCGTGCCAATGTGTCGTACGACTCCCCGATGATGGTTGGCAGTTGGGTGCCCTATCTCGGCAAATACATCGAACGGGAACGCTTCTATTTCGGTACGGCCATCGTGGAACGCTCCAGACCGTACTACGAACTGGGATACAGTTTCACCAACCGTTATATCTCCTTCGCAGTCTTCGCCGGCTTCAATGGCAGGAAATACAAGGAGTTTGGTTTTGACTTTGATATAGAACTCTTCCGAAGATGGTAAGACCACTGACTGTCTATAAGGCGTCCGCAGGAAGCGGAAAGACGTTCACCCTGGCCGTGGAGTATATCCGGTTGGTGGTGGAGAACCCCTCCTGTTTCAGGAATATCCTTGCAGTGACCTTCACCAACAAGGCCACGGAGGAGATGAAGATACGTATCCTCAGTCAACTCTATGGCATCCATAAGTCCCTGCCGGAATCCGAGAGGTATCTGGAAAAGGTACGTGAGCGCACGGGATTAAACGACGAGGTAATCCGTGAACGGGCAGGCATGGCCCTCCATCATCTCATCCATCACTATCACGAGTTCCGTGTGATGACCATCGACACGTTCTTTCAGTCTGTCCTGCGCAACCTGGCACGCGAACTCGACCTCTCTCCTACGCTCCACATCGGACTGAACGACTACCAGGTGGAGGAACTGGCGGTGGATGAGATGATCAAGAGTCTCTCTACGACCGATGTGATCCTGCAATGGATCATGCACTATATCATCGAAAACATCTCCGACGACCGCAGTTGGAATGTCATCGGAAAGATCAAACAGTTTGGACGCACCATCTTCAAGGATGAATACAAGGCGGTTGGCAGCGAACTCCAACAGATCATGGCACAACCGGGGTTCTTCGAACAGTACACCACGCAGTTGAAGGAGATACGTCAACAGGCTTTTGAACGGATGAAGGGGATAGCGGAGACATTCTTCGATGCCATCGAGGGGGAACATCTCTCTGTCGAGGATTTTGCATACGGTCGCACGGGGATATGCAGTTTCTTCCTCAAACTCCGCGAGGGGGTCTTCGACGAGAGTATCGTGGGCAAGAGGGTCACTGATGCCTTGGGCGACGCGTCAAAATGGTATAAGAAGACGCACCCGCAGCGCGAGACCATCCATACGCTGGTGGAATCTTCCCTCAACGATATCCTGCGCTGTGCCGTGGAGGAACGTCCCCGACAGTGGCAACTGTACAAGTCGGCAGACCTCACCCTCCGTCATCTCCACCAACTCCGTCTCCTGGGCAGCATCGAACGGAAGGTACGCCAACTCAACGAGGAGAACAACCGTTTCCTGCTCAGCGACACCCAACAACTGCTCCACACGCTCATCGATGGCAGCGACTCGCCCTTTATCTTTGAGAAGATTGGCGCCCAACTGCAACATGTGATGATCGATGAGTTCCAGGATACATCGACGGTACAGTGGCAGAACTTCCGCATATTACTCGACGAGGCGATGAGTCACCAGCAGTCGGGCAACCTCATCGTGGGCGATGTCAAACAGAGTATCTACCGTTGGCGCTCGGGCGACTGGCGACTGCTGAACGACATCGAGAAACAGTTCCCGCACCCTGACCAACAACTCACCATCCAGACACTCAGCACGAACTACCGTTCTGCCCGTCGCATCATCGAGTTCAACAACGCCTTCTTCACAAAGGCCGCCGAACTGGAATATCTCGCCTTGGGTGCCTCTACGGAAGCCGACCAACTCCGCAAGGCCTATGCGGATGTAGAACAACTGATACCGGAAGACAAACCTGACGAGGGCTTGGTGAACATCTGTCTCCTGCCACAGGAGAATTATGTGGAACAGACGCTCCAACAACTCACAGAGGGGATATGCAATCTCTTGAAGGAGGATGTCCAACCCCATCAGATGGCCATTCTCGTACGTAAGAATGCATGGATTCCTGTCATTGCCCAACATTTCTTGCAGAATCTGCCTGAGGTGAGCATCGTCTCTGACGAAGCCTTCCGTCTGGATGCCTCCACGGCTGTATGTCTGCTCATCGAGGCCCTGCGCCTCCTCACGCGTCCTGAGGATCTGCTGACAAAGGCTACTATCGTCAAACTTTACCAGAGAGAGGTCCTGCAGGACAAGGTAGATGATGACCTGTTTCTTCTCCATAAGGAGGCCTTCGACAGTCTTCTGCCTGACGCCTATATTCAGCATCTTGAGGAACTGCGCACGATGCCGCTCTATGAATTGACGGAACACCTCTTTGCCATCTTCGGTCTTGAACGACTTGAAGGACAGAGTGCATATATCTGTGCCTTCTTCGACCAACTTACCGCCTTCCTTCAGGAATCCCTCGATTACCCGAGTCTTCCTCCGAGAATTGCCTCGGATTCCCCAGAGCATCCTACACCTGTCTCGAATCCCCTAGTTTCGATTATTCGTTTTCTTCGCGAATGGGATGAATCCCTCTGCGCCAAGACCATTCAAAGCGATGAGATCACCGGCATTCGTCTCATCTCCATCCATAAGTCCAAGGGACTGGAGTTCGACCATGTGTTCATCCCCTTCTGCGACTGGCAACTGGAAAATCAGGACAATATCCTCTGGTGTCAACCTGATGAGAAGCCCTTCAATGCCCTACCCTTGGCACCTGTGGACTATAGTTCCAAACAACTCCTCGGCACAATCTATGAACCGGCTTATCACCACGAACATTTCCAGACGGTGGTTGACAACCTCAACCTCCTGTATGTCGCCTTCACGCGTGCCTCAAAATCCCTCTACGTCATCGGCAGGCGCAATGCCAAGAACTCCCGTTCCTCCCTCATCGAACAGGTTCTCCCCCTTGTGGCGGAGTCACTGTCCGATACCACCCTCGAAGGCCTCGACAACGATACGACTGCCATTACTCTTCTTGCAAGGAACAGGACCTTTCTTTCAGAAAACATTCCGCACGAGGATGAAATCCGAGCCAGGACGTTTCAGAAAGAAAGGCCCGGTTCCTGTTCGAACCCCTTCATACTGACACCGAGCCCTCTCAAAATCGCCATAACCTCCTATGCCCCCAGCATGGAATTCCGCCAGAGCAACCGTAGTCGGGCGTTTATGGAAGGCGAGGACGAAAGCCAGACCAACGACTATATCCTCCTTGGCAATATCCTCCACGAAGTGTTCTCCACCATCCGCACCACGGCTGATATTGATGCCGTTCTGAAACGTCTGGAACTGGAAGGCGTGCTTTACGATAACGAGAACACTTCTGAGAAGATCATTGCCATGCTGAGGAAACGTCTCGAACACCCGAAAGTGGCCGAGTGGTTTAGCGACAAGTGGACACTCTTCAATGAGTGTACAATCCTTTCCAGGGAAAACGGCATTCTCAAGGAACGCCGTCCGGATCGTGTGATGACAGACGGCACCAACTGGGTCGTGGTCGATTTCAAGTTTGCAACCCCCAAGCCCGAACACGAATTGCAAGTGCGTAATTATATGTCTCTCATCCGTCAGATGCATCCAGATCAAACTGTCACGGGTTACCTTTGGTACATCTATCCCAATCAGATCAAAAAAATATAGCGTATGTCCTTCCTCTCCTCCCTCGCCCAAACCCTCATCACCACATACGGCACCGACCTGTCGCGGGTTACCGTCGTTTTCCCCAACAAACGTGCCTCTCTGTTCCTCAATGAAGAACTTACGCGTCTTTATGATAAGCCGTTATGGAGTCCTGCCTATATCACCATCAGCGACCTCTTTCGTAGCATGTCTTCTCTCGAAGTGGCAGACCCCATTAAACTGATCTGTGACCTGCACAAGAGTTATGTGAAGTGTACGGGTATCGAGGAATCATTAGATCATTTCTATGGTTGGGGACAAATTCTCCTCTCCGACTTCGATGATGTTGATAAACACCTCGCTCCTGCTGATAAAGTCTTTGCGAACCTGCGCGATATCCATGAGTTCGACGATGATACTTATCTCACTCAACAACAACGGGATATCATCCGTAAGTTCTTTAGTCACTTTAGCGAATCCCACAACTCGGAACTCAAGCAACGATTCCTCTCCTTCTGGAGTCACATCTATGATATCTACCTCGATTTCAATGCCCGCCTGAAGTCACAGGGCCTGGCCTACGAAGGTGCCCTCTACCGCCAGGTCATCGAAGAAATCTCGGAATTGAATGCCAATGCGTTGTTGAACCAGATAGAGGGACAATATCCCCCCTTCAAAAACGTCCTGGCTCGTTCCTCGTGCGGAATGTTTTTTGAAGGGGGGATACAGTCCTCTTCTCAAAAATATATCTTTGCCGGTTTTAACCTTCTCCTCCCCGTTGAACAGGCCCTCATCCATCATTTCGAAGACGAGGGCCAGGCATGCCTCATTCAAGATACCGACGAAGAGACCCCCAAGGAAATTTCCATCATCTCCGCCCCAACAGACCATATCCAGGCCCGCTACGTATCCACTTGGCTCAAGGAAAACAACCGGATCGAGGCCGGTAGTAAGACCGCCATTGTCCTGGCTGATGAATCCCTGCTCCAGACCGTCATACACTCCATTCCCCCCGAAGTCACCAAACTCAACATCACCACCGGCTATCCCCTCTCCCAAACCTCCATTGCCTCATTAGGTGTTCGCAAAGGCCTTCTTGGACCGGATAAGGACCAGGTTCTTCCTTCCAAAAACAATCCGCACGAAGGGGTCTTCAGAGGAAGGTCTGATTTCGGAATCTCCTTCGATTCTTGCCTTGTGAAGCAAGACAAGGAAATCGACATGAGATGCTGTCCGAGCGAAGCGAGTTCATCGAATGATTCTGAAAGCAGGACATCCGGCCCCGGAGCCAGGACGTTTTTGGAAGGAAGAAATCTGGTTCAAGAAAGCCCCCTTGAACTCGAGGCCTTATACCGCCTTGAGTTGATAGTCAACCGGCTCCAGACTTTGATCGACTCCGGTGACCTTCAGGTCAGTGATGCAACGCTCCACCGCCTCCTGACCCAGATCATCGCCTCCACAACCATCCCCTTCCACGGCGAACCCATCGAAGGCATTCAGATTATGGGTGTGCTCGAGACCCGCAACCTCGACTTCGACCATGTGCTATTGCTCTCCTGCAACGAAGGCAACCTTCCCAAGGGCATCAATGATACATCCTTCATCCCCTATAGCATCCGTAAGGCCTACAATCTTACCACAGCCGACCACAAGGTGGATATCTATCACCACTACTTCCGTCGCCTCCTCCAACGCGCCAGTGATGTCACCATACTCTATAACAACTCCACCAACGATGGAAAGACCAGTGAGATGTCACAGTTCATGCTTCAACTCCTCGTTGAATCACCCCATCCCATCACATTAAAGACTCTCCAGGCCGGTCTACAACCCACATGGAGTCAGCCACAGCCAGTCAACAAGAGTCCCGAGGTGATAGAAACCCTCCACCATCGCTTCTCCGAAAAGCCCCTATCTCCCTCGGCCCTGTCCCTCTATCTCCGTTGTCCTCTGCAATTCTTCTACCGCTATGTTGCAGGACTCGATGAATATAAGGAAGAGGATCCCATGGACTCCCGCCTCTTCGGCACCATCTTCCACAAAGCCGCCCAACTTCTCTATTCCACCTTTATGGGCCTTGAGGATGTTAGAGGTTCGAACCTTTCTTTCGAAAACGTCCTGGCTCGTCGTACCTCCTCGTGCGGAATGTTTTCTGAAAGAAAGGTTCTACCCTCTGTCAACCGTGCTGTTGACGAAGCAATCAAACTCGAACTATTTCATCTTGAAGACCCGATTGCGCCGATGCCAACTTTGAACGGTCTCCAACTCATCAACCGTGAGGTCATTATCCGCTACCTCCACCAACTCCTCGAGATAGACCGCCGCCTCGCCCCCTTCACCATCCTCGCCCTCGAAACTCCTTTGTTTGCCGCTAGTGGTCAGATCGTTTCTTTAAGAAAACATTCTTGCGTCCCTTCGGTAGCAAGCGAGCAAAGCTCGAGCGCCGCACGAGGAACGAGCCAGGACGTTTTCGAAAGAAATGATC
>JAFZNI010000228.1 GCA_017551005.1 Prevotella sp. | reverse complement strand
CTCTTGACATCAGTTGTGGCGCTTCTGCTTCTATGTGCCTGTTCCGGTACAACGGCAGAGGAAATGGCTTCACTTGCAGCCAAGGGCTATTATGAACACCTGATAAGTGGCGAATATGAGCATTTCTTAGCAGGCAAGGCAGGTGCAGACAGTTTTCCGAAATTGTATCGCGAACAACTGATTATAGGGTATAAACAGTTTATGGCTCAGCAGGAAAAGACACATCACGGTATTCATGAGATACGTATCGTTGGTGCAAAGGCTGACACCCTATTACAATGTATGAATGTGTTTCTGGTCTTCTGCTACGGCGACTCCACCAATGAGCAGGTTGCCGTTCCGATGGTTGAGCATCACGGTGCCTGGAGGATGAGATAAGATAGTAATAACATATAAATGTAGAACAGATGAAAAGGTTTATTTTGTTGTTTGTCGCAATTTGTTCTGGACTTATGTCAAGTGCGCAGACTTCTGAAAGTCAAAAAAAAGGCTTTTTTAAGCATCTTGACGCATCCTTGACACTGGGAACGACGGGTTTGGGATTCGATGTGTCTTCACCGATGGGTGAATATGCCCAGTTGCGTGCAGGTTTCTCCTTTATGCCCCATATTCATTATAAAATGAATTTTGAAGTCCAGGTAGGAGATGATGCTGCTACATCAAAATCGAAGTTTCAGACGCTCTCAGGGCTTCTAGAGGAGATGACTGGCTATCAGGTGGATAATAGTATTGATATGATAGGCGTTCCTACTTTCTATAATTTCAACCTACTTGTGGATGTGTTTCCTTTTAAGAATAATAAGCATTGGCATTTTACGGCAGGCTTTTATTTAGGGAACTCTATGATAGGCAAGGCCTATAATACGACAGAGGACATGCCTTCACTGGTGGCTGTCGGTATTTATAATAATATGTACGAGAAGGCTATCAGAAAGGAGCCTTTTGTGACATTTAGTTATAATGGAAATCCTATAGCCATAACTGATGATCCCGAATATCAGGATATGTTGTGTGAAAAATTCTCGCAATATGGTCGTATGGGTGTCCGGATAGGAGACTATGTCTCTGATGGCTCACAGTATATAATAGAACCTGATGAAAACTGTATGGTAAAGGCTGAGGTCAGGGCGAATGCATTCAAGCCCTATTTGGGGTTTGGATATGGTGGTCGCCTCTTTAAGGGTGACGATAGATATAAGATATCTTTTGATTGTGGCGCTATGTTGTGGGGAGGTACGCCAAGCATCCCGACTCATGATGGTACAGACCTTGCGAATGATGTTGAGAATATCAGAGGGAAGGTCGGTGATTATGTGAAATTAATTAAGGGGGTCAAGGCTTTTCCCGTATTGAATGTTCGTATCACACGAACCCTGTTTTAGAATAATTGAGGGCGGTCATTCTGAACCGCCCTCAATTCGTTTATTTACTTTTTGATGATTTTCTTTCCATTTATGATGTAAACTCCCTTTGGCAGTTGTTCGATATTCGAAGTCTGCCTGAGGACCTTCTGTCCCTGTAGGTTATATACATCGTTTGTCTTATCTTCATCAAGTCTGATATCGTGGATGCCTGCAGTAATGGCAAGAATGTTCTTGAATTGACCCCATATCTCATCAGCCTTGTATTTGTCAATGCTTGCCTCTGGCACGTAAAGCGTACACGTTTCAAGGTTTACCCACTCGAAGACAGATGCACCATTTGATCCCAAAACAATGGGTTCGTCTGCATATACAGTTATCTCTTTCAGATTCTCACATCCAGAGAATGCACCATCTCCAATACTTTTGACAGAACCTGGAATTGTGATTGATGTCAGAATCTTATTGTCCTTGAAGGTTTCTGAGGCTATTCCAGTAACATCATACACATTACCGTCGTTTCCTGTTACTTTCTCAGGAATTATGTAATGACCTGACACATTGTCGTCACCAGCAATGTTTACAGTATTGCCGTCCTCTTCGTCTTTCTCGAATGTGGCTTTATTGTCGGTAATCAACTTACTGAGATCCTCAATACCTTGTTGATCCATCAGCAGGATGCCGTTGGCAGTTGCTTCCGCAATTGATTCATCGATTGGGTAGTACGCCTTGTTGGCAGGAAGATATCTTCCTTTCCCAAGTACAGTTTTCCTATCTTTTGTAACTATTTGTGTAACAACAAGTGCATCATCATCAGCATCTACCAAGCCAAGTTTTCCATTGACAAGACCAAGCACTCTCATTATTTTGGAATCGTACTCGACGACGTTCTTGATTTCTTGGTAATTATCTGACGGATTTTCCATGTCAGTATTTGGAAACATCTTTGTATAACAGAAATAGATGCCTTTCATTTTGTTGCCAGAAATGGCTTTAGGAGCATCATTACTTGCTAATAAGGTTACTTTGTTGTCTGCAGGGTCAAGAGAACTACACTCGATGATAACAGGTGTCGCTGCGGGTATCTTGCCAGTGATCTCTTTTAATTCTGCCACAGGTATCCCGTAATCGAGTATGGTATTACCTGCTATATAATATGCTTTCATCCCTTCGCCAAGTTGGAAAGGGAAACTCGCATAGATGGTTGTATAGTATTTGTCACCGACTTTGATGTTTGGATCTGGGGCTATCCCAAGATATTCTCTGGTGCCATCCACAGGTTTGACGTACCAGTTCTGGTTGTCTTTGTATGCCCCTTTTCTGGCCACTTTTATATAGCCGTCAGAACCATTGTTGTCTACCAAAAACAGAGTAATAGAACCTTTGCTGCCAAATATTAAGTAACTATCTTTATCAGGGTAGATTTTTAACTCAGCACCGTTGCTCTTTAGAAATCCCAATGGATTGATACTTTGGGCTTGAATGTTATAAGCATTGTTGCTTGTTGTTGAGTTCTCTTTCGAAATGTAGATAATGGAACTGGGATCGGACACTGGGTCTGTGATGGTTTTCAATCCATAGACATTACCTTCTTTACCACCGGTAATGGAACTTTTGTTTGTCTCGTCTATCTTGTTATTTGATATTGTAAGATATCTTCCGTAACTACTTGTGCTTTGTATACGGTAGTATCCGTCTCCATCGAGTTGAGCCAGTATGGGAAGGGCTGTTATTCCACTTATAAGTAAAAGTATAAGTCTTTTCATGTTCATTATTTAAAAATCCCAGCCTTTCATCATTACCGGATACAGTAAGATGCAAGGCTGGGAAATAGTATCTTTAGTCAGTATTACTCAGCAATACAAATTGATACACGGTTCATGTCGTTCTCTGCGAACGGCTGTACGCGTGAACCCTTGCTGTCGTAAGAGATACGAGACTCAGCAATTCCGTAATCCTTCTTCAGGGACTTCACAACAGCGTCGGCACGGCCAGCCGCGAGGCGGTCGTTGATTCTGTTGTTACCAGTACCAGCATCAGCATAACCAGTAATCATCACCTTGGCTGTCGGGTGCTCGTTCAGGTAGTCGGCAATCTCCTTCACCTTCTGAGCCTCTGACGGACGGATTTCGGTCTTGTTGATCAGGAAGAATACGTCGCGGCGCAGCGGCTCAACAGTAACAACTGCTGCAGCAGCAGGAGCAGGCTTCTCCACGATCTTCTCCACAATCTTCTCCACGTAGCGGATCTCTGGCTCTGGAACGGGAATCTCACGGGTGGTGTAAGTAGGACCAAGATTGACTTTCACACCGGCGAGGGCGTTGAAGTACCAGTCCCAGTTACCAGCCTTCTTAGAGTTGTATGTGTCACTCAGGGTGTTTGCACTGAGTTCAAGACCAACGCTGATAGCATCAGAAATCTTGAAGTCACCAGTGATACCTGCCTGACCGAACAGACGAACTGAATTATCCCAAGGATAAAAATCCAGATTGTCAGCATTGTCCCAGTATAATTTATTCGCAGCCAATGTAGGGAAGTCAGCCTGAATAGCAGCCTTAGCATCACCTGCCTTGTCATTGCTGAAACCAAAGTTGGCTCCCAGACCTCCGAATACACCGAAGTTGAACACACGGTTAGGATTAAAGCCACAGAAGAGGTTGGACAGATTGAATGTAACATCTACAGAAGGTGCAACATACTTCCAATCCCACTTGTATGTGTAGGTCTTAATCTTAGAACCGCCCTTGCTCTGCCATGCATTGACAGCGAGGCGCGCACCTACAACAGGGCTGAACTGGCGACCTAAGGCAGCCTGTACGTTGTATGAATTCAAATCTACGAAATCAATCTCACCAAGAGTATGCTGAACGCCTAGGGGCTGAATCTGAACATACCAGTGAGGATTGAAAACGTATTCAGTCTTAGGCTGCTGATCCTGTGCGGATGCTGTGAGGAAACCCAGCGCCAGCAGGCAAGACATTATTGTTTTCTTCATTTTCATATTCTTATTTGCTATTTTGAATTCTTAAATGTTAATTACTCGCCATAGATGGTGTAGTTTTTCACTCTTACGACACCAGTGAAGTCTACTGCCTGATACTCGATCTCGTATGTCTTGCCAGGCTCAACTGTGAATGGAACTGCTAATGTAGTACCATCATAAACCTGCTCCAGCAAAGTCTCGCCATCACTTGTAACCTTTAAGTACTTCTTATAAGCAGGTGCAAAGATTTCAGCAGTACGAGAGGTGGGAACGAGCAGAATATCACCGTGGTAGGGGTGATTGTCAGCACGGCTCATCATCTTGCCCTCCTGGATCAGCAGGCATGGCTGCAGAGCATAGTTAACGTGGTTGAGGATCTTCTCTACATAACCGTTGAACTTATCCCAGAACTTGTTAACTCTGTTCTCAATACTGGTACCTTCAATCTCAAACTCTTGGTTAATCTCGCTTTCAATCTTCTCAAGATCTTTTTCAGAGATAGCACCCTCTGGATCGAATGAGTATGATAATGGCTGAAGAGCAAGGGCGGCAATCTTTGTCTCAGAGAATGTGTTGTAATTGTTCTCACCCCATGTTGCCTTTAGACGATATGCGCTGAACATATTCCTTGTATAGAGGTCATAGAGGTCCTTCACCAGTTCTGCACTACCACGCTTTGTGTGATTGCGCTGCTGGATAAGATAAATAATATCGTCCTTAATATCAAGGAGGTCCTGCTTTGTGATGTCAACGGCGATATCCTTCAGATTCTCTGTTGGGATCGTTGCTGTTGTCTCATAGAATGCGTTCTCAGCACGTGTCCAACCAAAGAGAAGTTCCTCAGTAGAAGGAGTCAGTGGGCTAAGTACAACAGGAGCCTGTTTGCCAGATGTTCCTTCAAGAGTAAGCGTCTTACCGCTGAAATCAACGCTTGACGGGTTAACGGTTACATAAAGTTTACCTGCGTTACCATCGAGAGTCAGGATGTCATCAGCATAAGCAATGTATTCACCAGAACCTACAGGGAATTCAACATCGCTTGTAGCCTTGCCGTAGCAAGCAATCAGAATGTTAGACTGAACGTCTACAGGAGCAGAAACGAAACCGAATACAGGATTCTTGATAGCGTCAATGTTCAGGCTAGTAACCTGTGTCTTGAAGATTTCTTCAATCTTTTTCTCCAGTTTTTCAACTTCATCGCTAATTAGTTTCAAGATTTCTGCCTTGGTATAGGTGTCGGGAATATCGTCCTTCTTGGCGTAATCCTTTAAGGCATCCTCAATGAGTTTCTTGACCTCTGCCTCTGTCAGACCTTTGTCGAGTCCCTCTAACATCTTGTCAATCTCACCCTTGGTGTAGTAGTTAACGAGCAGTTTCTGTACTTCAGTAGGCAGTTCTGCAAATGT
>JAFZNI010000227.1 GCA_017551005.1 Prevotella sp. | reverse complement strand
GGGCTCGGCGTCTTGCACCTCACTGACCGTCGCATTCTTTCATCGACAATCTGATTGTGTATGGAGTAACACATTCTTTGTAGCGCAAAATAGAATAGGTAAAATATATGAGAAGATTAGTAACAGTAGTTGTCTTATGCTCGCTGACAGTTGTGTTGACAATACAGGCGCACGGCCAAGACATGAAGCCTATGCCCTGTGGACCTGTACCGACGGAGAACCAGTTGCGCTGGCAGGATATGGAGATGTATGCGTTTATCCACTACTCGATGAACACGTATACCGATCAGGAGTGGGGCTTCGGCAACGAAGACCTGCAGTTGTTTAATCCTTCCGACCTCGACTGTCGACAATGGGCACGCGTCTGCAAACAGGCGGGCATGCGGGGCATCATCTTTACCGCCAAGCACCACTGCGGCTTCTGTATGTGGCCCTCGAAATATACGGAGTATTCTGTTAAAAACACACCTTGGAAACAGGGTAAGGGCGATGTGGTGCGCGAACTCGCTGATGCCTGTCGCGAGGAAGGTCTGGAGTTCGCCGTCTATCTCTCACCGTGGGACAGAAACCATGCTGAGTACGGCCGTCCGGAATACGTCACTTATTTCCGCAACCAATTGCGCGAACTGCTGACAAACTATGGCGGCATCTTCGAGGTGTGGTTTGATGGTGCCAACGGTGGCGACGGCTGGTATGGCGGAGCCAACGAGACGCGTAAGATAGACCGCACTACCTACTACGAATGGCCCGAGACCTACCGCATGATCCGTGAGTTGCAGCCTAAATGCCTGATCTGGAACGACGGCAGTGATCGCGGTGATCTGCGCTGGGTTGGCACAGAGGCTGGTAACGTGGGTGAGACGAACTGGAGTCTGCTGAACCACGACGGCGAGGTGACGTGGCCCATGCTGCACTATGGTTTGGAAGACGGCGACTCGTGGGTGCCTGGCGAGACGAACACGAGCATCCGTCCGGGCTGGTTCTACCACGAGACGGAGAACGAGCACGTGAAGAGTCTGTCGAAACTGATGGACACCTATTATAAATCGGTGGGCCGCAACTCGACGCTGCTGCTCAATTTCCCCATCGCTCCCAACGGACGCATCCATCCCACCGACTCGCTGCGGGGCATCGCCTTCAACAAGATGATTCATGAGGTATTCAAGACCGACCTCGCCAAGAAAGCAAAGAAAAAGACGAATGGAAATGAGACTATCATCACCTTCAAGAATCCTACCACCTTCAACCGCTTTGTGGCAGAGGAGGATATCCGCTATGGTCAGCGCGTTAAAAAGTTCTCGCTGGAGGCCGAGGTCAATGGACAGTGGATGCCTCTGAAGGATGAACTTGTTGAGAATGGCGATGGACTCACCACCATCGGTCATCGTCGTATTATCTGCTTCCCCACCGTCAGTGCCACCCGTCTGCGCTTCACTATCCTCGATGCTAAGTGCGAACCCATCATCAAACGCACATCCGTCTATCTGGCTCCAGAACTGACTGCCGACATTCCTGACAGCGGCGAGAAGCGCAGCAGCAACCTTCACTATTTCTTCAGTAGTCCCAAGCAGATGTTGATCGACTGGGACTCGGAACAAACCATCACCGCTTTCCGCTATCTGCCGCCACAGACAACACGTGAAGGCACTGTCACTCACTACTCCCTTTGGGCCTCTACGGACTGGTCAAACTGGACGAAGTTGGCCTCGGGCGAGTTCTCGAACATCATCAACAATCCCATCTGGCAGACCATCAAATTTGCTCCCACGAAGGCCAAAATGCTTCGTCTTGATGCCGACCGCCTCGCAGAAGGCGAGCGCATGGCTTTCGGCGATATAGAAGTCATACATTAGGTATTAAAAGTATCTTGTGATGCCTGCATGATCGAAGTTATTCATTTCGTTAATCATTCGTACGGCAGAGTCGAGGATGGGGAAGGCACAGAGGGCTCCAGTACCCTCGCCTAATCTCATGCCCAGAGAGAGTAGGGGTTTGGCACCCATTGCATCGAGCATGCGACGATGTCCGCTCTCGTCACCACAATGACCGAAGACCATATAGCGCTGTGCCTCCGGATAGAGCCGACAGGCGGCAAGGGCACAGGCCGTCATAATGAAGCCGTCAACTAATATAATAAGGTGTTGCTCGGCTGCTCGCAACATGGCTCCGATGGCCGCAATCATCTCGAAGCCGCCAAAGTAGCGGAGAATAAATTGACCATTATTGGCATACGCCGACTTTTGCGCAGCAGAATGGTCAATGGTCAATGGTGAATGGTCAATGGCTTGTCGGAGTACTTCGCACTTATGACGGATGCCTGGGGTGTCAAGGCCGGCACCAGCACCGATGCACTCGTCGAGGGGAATGTCGCAGAAGAGACTCATCCAAATGCTTGACGGAGAGGTATTGCCGATGCCCATCTCGCCGATACAGAGTACTTTGCAACCCTCTGCGATACAGTCATCCGCCAACGAAGCACCTACTTCGATAGCCTTGTCAAACTCTTCCTCCGTCATCGCTGGCTCATAGAGGAAATTGCGCGTGCCTCGCGCTATCTTGCAATGAATGATATCAGGAACGGCAGAGAGATCGTAATCCACCCCCACATCGACGATGCGCAACTTAAAACCATGTTGACGACAGAACATATTCACACCGCCACCGCCACGGGTGAAGTTAATCATCTGCTGCCAAGTTACCTCACGAGGCGACACGCTGACACCCTCACGCTCTATGCCATGATCGCCACCCAAAAGCAGATGACAGGGATGAGCCAACGACGGTGTGAGCGTCTGCTGGATTAGACACACCTGCATAGCCAGTTCCTCCAGCATGCCTAATGAACCTTTGGGTTTGTTTAAGTTGTCTATCTTATCTTGAATGGTAGGCCGCAACCTTTCGTCAGGCCTTTCTACCTTAAACTTTTTCATGACCTCTCTCCTTACTCCTTCTCTCCTTCTTTCCTTCCCTCCTTCACCTTCACAGCAATTCCACTCACCATCAGTATCACCTCATCGGCCTTGCTGGCCACGTATTGGTTCATCCAGCCCTGAAGGTCGGTAAACTTCCGTTGGACGGCATTATCGCTCACGCCACCCATACCAATCTCGTTGGTCACGAAGATATAGGTAGCATCACGAGCCGTAAACTTGTCGAACTCAGCCTTGAGGGCTTCGAGAGCGGTATCAACCTCCTGCATCTTAAAGAAATAATTGGTACACCAGAGTGTGATACAGTCAATGACGGCCACACGTCCCGTCAGGTCGTGACGGCTCAGCAACATCTCCTCTTCGATGTTCGTCC
>JAFZNI010000226.1 GCA_017551005.1 Prevotella sp. | reverse complement strand
CATCAAGCCTGTGATGGAGTGGCTGTACTACTCTGTTCAGACAGGTAATGAGGCACAGATCACCATCGATGCCAACTCGAAGCCCGACTATCGTGCCGGCTTGGAGAAGGAACTTGAGGCTATGCGTAATCAGGAGATGTGGCGCGCTGGCGAGACCGTCCGCAAGTTGCGTCCTGAGAACCAGGAACTGTAAGAGAAGTGAAAAGTGAGAAGTGAAAAGTGAAAAGTGATAAAAGAGGCTCGCCAATCGGCGAGCCTCTTTTATTGTGGGTGCTGATGGATTCGAACCACCGAAGTCGAAAGACAGCAGATTTACAGTCTGCCCCATTTGGCCACTCTGGAAAACACCCATCCTGCGGTTAAGCGGGTGCAAAG
The DNA here is from genome assembly GCA_017551005.1 of Prevotella sp. Classification (GTDB taxonomy): domain Bacteria; phylum Bacteroidota; class Bacteroidia; order Bacteroidales; family Bacteroidaceae; genus Prevotella. Next base: position 14,183 of record JAFZNI010000226.1, on the reverse strand, counting down.
ATGGTGCAAATGAGTGCAGTGTTAAACTCGCTTAAGCAATGCCGAATGCAGCCCATCTTCGCAAAAGCGTTTGCAAAGGTAAGCATTTATAATGAGGAATGAGAAATGAGGAATAAGGAATTAACTATTTTTAATCAATAATTGCAGAAGAAATCAATATTTCTCATTTCTCATTTCTCATTTCTCATTTATTTTATGTAATTTTGCAGCAAAATTTGAGAGACATGGGAAAATTAGTCATCAATTCGTACGATGAATTTGCAGCGCACTTAGGTGAGGAGTTAGGTGCATCAGAGTGGCTGCAAGTAGACCAAGACCGCATCAACTTATTTGCCGACGCCACACTCGACCACCAGTGGATACACGTGGATGTGGAGCGTGCCAAGGAAGAGAGCCAATACAAGAGCACCATTGCCCACGGCTATCTGACCCTGTCGCTGCTGCCCTATATGTGGGACCAGATCATTGAGGTGAACAATATCAAGATGTTGGTAAACTATGGAATGGATAAGATGCGCTTCGGTCTGCCGGTCATCACAGGTTCGAAAGTCAGACTGGTCACCAAACTGCATAATATCCAGAACCTGCGCGGCATCTGCAAGGCAGAGATAGATTTCAAGATTGAGATAGAGGGACAACGCAAGCCTGCACTCGAAGGTATCGCATCGTTCCTCTACTATTTTATATAATAAGGTATGGGAGGATTCTTTGGAACCATCAGCACGAAGGACTGCGTCAACGACCTGTTCTACGGCACGGACTATAACTCACACCTCGGCACAAGGCGTGCCGGTATGGTAATGTTTGACAAGGAGAAGGGTTTCAGTCGAAAGATTCATAACTTGGAGCGCGACTATTTCCGTTCGAAGTTCGAGGATGAACTGGATTCGTTTTCTGGAAATCAGGGCATCGGTGTCATCAGCGATACGGATCCCCAGCCGATTATCGTGAATTCACACTTAGGACGCTATGCAGTGGTCACTGTGGCGAAGATTAATAACCTGCGGGAGATTGCCGATGAGTTGTTGGAACGTAGGATGCATTTCAGTGAGTTGTCGGCCAACAATATCAACCAGACGGAACTGGTGGCACTGCTCATCAATATGGGACGAACCTTTGTGGAAGGCATCAATCTGGTGTATCGTAAGATAGAAGGCTCGTGCTCGATGCTGATTCTGACGGAGAAGGGTATTATCGCAGCCCGCGACTTCTTGGGACGTACCCCTATCGTCATTGGTAAGAAGGAAGGTGCCTATGCCGTGAGCAGCGAGACAACGAGTTTCCCGAATCTTGATTATCATCGGGTGAGAGACCTCGGACCTGGTGAGATAGTCTATTTGCAGACAGACTCAATGGAAGTGCTGCAGGAGCCATTTAAGCGCGAGCAGATTTGCTCTTTCCTGTGGGTGTACTACGGATTCCCTGCATCAGACTATAACGGCATCAATGTAGAGGCAGTGCGTGAGGCAAACGGTAAACTGATGGGCGAAAAGGATGAGACGGAGGTGGACAGCGTCTGTGGCGTGCCTGACTCGGGTGTCGGAATGGCTTTGGGCTATGCCGAGGGTAAGGGCGTGCCTTATAAGCGTGCCGTATTGAAATATACGCCCACCTGGCCCCGTTCGTTTACCCCTGGCAACCAGGAGCGCCGTGCGCTGGTGGCCAAGATGAAACTGATTCCCAATCCTGCCTTGTTGAAGGACCAGCGGGTAGTGTTCTGCGACGACTCTATCGTGCGTGGTACACAGTTGAAGGATAATGTCAGAACATTCTTCGAATATGGTGCCAAGGAGGTACACTGCCGTATCTCCTGTCCACCACTGGTCTATGGCTGTCCGTTTATTGGCTTTACATCCTCAAAGAGTGATATGGAACTGATCACCCGTCGTATCATCAAGGACTTTGAGGGCGACGACAAGAAGAATTTGGAACGCTACGCCACCACCGATTCGCCGGAGTATAAGCGGATGGTGGATGAGATAGCCAAGCGCTTAGGGCTGACATCGTTGAAGTTTGCCAAGTTGGAGGATTTGGTAAAGAGCATCGGTATGCCGAAATGCAGCATCTGTACGCATTGCTTCGATGGTAGCAGTTATTGTCATGAGCATGATGATGAAGAAGAGCGCAAGCGTCAGTTGAAGTTAGACTTCTAAAGCCACAGATTACACAGAGGCGATAAATCCGTCTTCTTGGTGGATGTATTCCTCTTTGAAAAGATATTCCAGCGCGGCATTCAGTAGGTCGGTAGGCAACTGAATGTCGCGTAACTCTGTAATATGGTGTGGCTTGCCATCAGAAAGCAGGTCGAGAATGGCTTGTGCCTCAGCACTCATTGATGACTCCTGAACCAGATGATGGGGCTTGTCGAGACAGACATCACACTGCTTGCAGTCATGACTGTCCTCTTCGCCAAAATAGCGCAGTAACTGTCGACTGCGACAGACAGCATCATTTGTCGCATAGTCGATCATGGCATGGATGCGCTGGCGGAACTGTTCCTTACGCTCTTCGTAGACAGCCGGCATGATCTGTATATGCTCAGCATCTTCCCGACGTTGCAGATACCTGACGTAGGGTGTCTTTTTCTGTGGAATGAAATGGAGAATATGTTTCTGGCTAAGGCTCTTCAGAACCAGATAGACCTGTTGGGACTGTAGGCCGCATTGGCTGGCAATGAAACTCTCGTCAATAAAATTGTAATCCACGAACAGACCCCCATAGTTGCGCAACAGGGCTGTAATCACCTTGTCTTCGTTGGGCGTATTGTTTTCCAGACGGTAGAGGTCGTTGCGGCTGACGGTAAACATCACCCTTGCCTGATTATCCTGTTCCTCCGTATATTCGATGTAGCCCGCACGGTTCAGGATTTTCAGGGCGGAGTCTACTTGGATGGGGAAGTGGCGGAACTTATGACAGAAATCATCGATGTTGAACTCAAAGGTGGCGTGATAGCCGGAGCCGATGCCGACTTCATAGAAATAGGCGAGGTGTTCATATACCTTTCTGATATAGTCCTTCTCGGGGAAAGTGTCGCTGATACGTTTGTCCAGTTTCCGGTGGTCAGCCTCATTGTAGAGCAGCACGGCGTAGGCCTTCCGTCCGTCACGTCCAGCCCGTCCTGCTTCCTGAAAGTAGGCTTCGAGGGAGTCGGGACAGTCGATATGGAGCACCAGACGGACATCGGGCTTGTCGATACCCATACCGAAGGCGTTGGTGGCTACCATCACACGGGTCTTATCGCCCTGCCAGTCTTTCTGACGTTCGTCCTTCACGTTTGTCTCGAGACCGGCATGGTAGAAAGTTGCACTGATGCCTGCCTCGTTGAGCATATCCGACACTTCCTTTGTCCTGCGACGGCTACGGGCATAGACGATGGCGCAGCCTTTCACGCTATTGAGGATATGGATGAGTTCCTGCCGCTTGTCGGTGGCGCGTCTGACGACATAGGCCAGGTTCTTACGCTCGAAGGACATTTTGAAGATGGAAAAACCGGATAATCCGGAATTTCGGGATAATTTCTCCTGAATATCCTCAACCACTTGTGGCGTGGCGGTGGCGGTGAGCGCCAGTATCGGAGCATTGGGCAGATCCTTTCGGATATCGGCAATCTGGAGATAGGAGGGACGGAAGTCATAGCCCCATTGTGAGATGCAGTGTGCCTCATCGACGGTGATGAAACTCACCTTCATGTGGCGCAGTTTCGTGCGGAAGAGTTCAGAGGACAGTCTTTCGGGTGAGACATATAGGATTTTGATATCACCGAAGATACAGTTCTCAAGGGTGATGATGATCTCCTCCCGCGACAGACCGGAATAGATGGCGGCAGCCCGGATACCACGGCGGCGCAGGTTCATCACCTGGTCTTTCATCAGGGCTATCAGGGGGGTGATGACAATACAGGTGCCTTCACTGCAGAGTGCAGGCACCTGAAAGGTGATGGACTTTCCGCCTCCCGTAGGCATCAGTCCCAATGTATCATGTCCGCTACCTATCGACTCGATGATCTCCCGCTGAATCCCCCGGAAGTCATCATAGCCCCAGTATTTTTTTAAAATTAATTGATAATTGACAATTGATAATTGACAATTATCTGGTGCCCCATTATCCATTATCAATTATCAATTGTCAATTTCCGAAGGACGAATGTCTTCTATCTGCAACTGCACCTCGCTGCGCTTGTAGATATTCTCCTCGATGGTGAAGGCAATATCGAACGAACGCTTCGACTTGATATAGCGTGCATCGGCACTCTGGCCGAAGGCAATACCGTTCATCACGTTGCTCGACTTCGAGTCCACCAGTTCCAGTTTGATATGCTCCTGCTGGCGACCTACTACCTTTGAGGTACCGTAGTCATAGACATTACGGGTGCAGAAAATGGGCTTCTCGTTGCCTGGGCCGTGAGGGGCAAATTTTTTCAGGTCGTTGTGTAATTTCTTCGTGATGTCCTTGAAGTCGATTTCTGCCTCGATGTCGAGGGTGGCCTCTGTCTGCTCCGGCAGGATGTGCTCATTGACATACTGCTGGAAGCGGCGACGGAATTCAGGGATGTTTTCTATTTTCAGTGACAGACCCACGGCGTAGGTGTGTCCTCCGAAGTTGGCTAACAAGTCGCGACAACTCTTCACGGCATCATAGATGTCGTAACCAGCCACACTGCGGGCAGAACCCGTGGCTAAGTCGCCACTGCGGGTGAGAACCACAGTAGGACGATAGTAGAGTTCCGTCATACGCGAGGCGACGATGCCGACCACACCCTTCTTCCAGTTCTCGTCGTAGAGCACGATACTGGAATGATGCTTCTGGCTCTCCAACTTCTCTATAATCTGGTTGGCCTCTTCCGTCATCTGCTTGTCCACATCCTTGCGCTGTTCGTTATATTCGTTGATGCGGTTGGCTTCTGCCAGCGCCTTCTCGAAGTCACGCTCCACCAACAGGTCCACTGCCTCGGTACCGTTCACCATACGTCCTGAGGCATTGATGCGTGGCCCGATCTTGAAGACAATGTCACTCATCGTGAGTTCACGCCCAGTGAGTCCGCAGATTTCAATGATGCTCTTCAGACCCACCGAAGGACTCTGGTTCAGTTGCTTCAATCCATGGAAGGCCAGGATACGGTTCTCACCTGTCACCGACACGATGTCGGCGGCAATACTGACGGCACAGAAGTCGAGTAGGGGAATGAGCCGTGAGAACGGCAGACCGTTGTTCTTGGCAAAGGCTTGCATGAACTTAAAGCCCACACCGCATCCGCAGAGATCCTTGAATGGATAGGTGGAGTCCTCACGCTTCGGATTGAGGACTGCCACAGCAGGTGGCAACTCGTCGTCCGGCACGTGATGGTCGCACACTATAAAGTCTATGCCAAGTGAGTTGGCATATTTGATTTCTTCGATTGCCTTGACGCCGCAATCGAGCACAATGATAAGTTTAATGTCCTTCTCAGCGGCATATTCCAACGCCTTGATACTAATGCCATAGCCCTCCTCATAGCGATCGGGAATGTAGTATTCAATGTTGGAATAGAACTGCTGCAAGAACTTGTACACCAAAGCCACCGCCGTACATCCATCGACATCGTAGTCGCCGTAAACCATGATTCGCTCTTTGCGCCCCATTGCGTCGTTGAGCCTGTCAACAGCCACGTCCATGTCATTCATCAGGAACGGGTCTATCAGTTCGTTTAACATCGGACGGAAGAATCGCTTGGCTGCGCTCTCCGTCTTGATGCCACGCTGAATAAGCAGGTCTGCGAGTATCGGACTCATACCGATCTTCTCGCCTAACTCCTTAGCCGCCGTCCGTTGTTCTGATGTAGGTGGTTCGTAATTCCATTTGAAATGCATTTAATATGTTATTTTTATTCTTATTGTCTCTTTGGTGTTGCCAAAAGGGCACAATAACCCAAATTAGCGCCCAAAGATAAGAATAAAAAATGAAATAGCATTAAAAAACGCTGTTTTTTTAACATATTTATAATGATTTACCTATGAGTTTCGACTATTTTTTGTACCTTTGCAAACAAAAAACGCAACAAGATGAATAAGTTCCTAACGATATTCCTGTCTGTTCTCTTCACCGTGGCAGCGCACGCCCAGATAATGGATCCCGTACACTTCTCCTCTGAGTTGCAAATGCTCAGTGGTGACGAAGCAGAAATCGTATTCACTGCTACCATCGACGATGGCTGGCATGTGTATTCCACTGACTTAGGCCATGATGGTCCGATTTCTGCAACCTTCAACAAGGTGAAGATGGAAGGTGCCGAGACTGTCGGAAAGTTGCAACCAAGAGGCAACGAGATCAAGCAGTTCGACAAGATGTTTGATATGGAACTGCGTTTCTTCGAGAAAAAGGCCGCGTTCGTGCAGAAAATCCGTTTCACCGAGCCTGAGTACGACATTGACTGTTATCTGGAATATGGTACTTGTAACGATAAAATGTGTATGCCGCCCTCGGAAGTGTCGTTGAAGCAGAAGGGTAAGAGTCCGGTGGAGGTGGAAGGAGATACAAAGAATATAGAGGAAGATAGAGGACAAATGCCTGATATAGTGAAAACTGAGGTTGTACCTTCAGATACCCTCAACCTTTCTAATTCTTCTTCAGACTCCTCAGATGGTCTTTGGGCTCCCGTTGTAGATGAATTGAAGGCGATGGGAGGCAGCGATGACATAGCCAGTCACTCCTTATTATATATTCTCCTGATGGGTTTTATAGGCGGATTGCTTGCCGTCTGCATGCCCTGCATCTGGCCCATCATTCCGATGACTGTCAGTTTCTTCCTCAAAAGAGCCAAAACAGATAAGCGAAAAGGCATCAGAGATGCCATTACATACGGACTGAGTATCATCGTGATTTACCTCGGATTGGGGCTTCTGGTGACGGCTCTTTTCGGTAGCGACACCCTGAATGCGATGTCTACAAATGCTGTATTCAACATCTTCCTCTTCCTGCTGTTGGTCGTATTCGCCTTGTCGTTCTTTGGCTGGTTTGAAATCAAACTGCCCGACAGTTGGGCGAACAGTGTTGACACAAAAGCCTCAAAGACCAGTGGGCTGCTTTCCATCTTCCTGATGGCTTTCACCCTCGTGCTCGTATCCTTTTCGTGTACGGCACCCATCATCGGATTGCTACTCGTAGAGACCACCATCAGCGGCAACTGGTTGGCTCCTGCTCTGGGCATGTTGGGCTTTGCCGTAGCCCTTGCTCTTCCATTTACCCTCTTCGCCATGTTCCCTTCGTGGCTGAAACAAGCACCGAAATCAGGTTCGTGGATGAATACTATTAAGGTGGTGCTGGGATTCATCGAACTGGCCTTCGCCCTGAAGTTCTTCTCCGTAGCCGACTTGGCATACGGTTGGCACCTGCTGGATCGTGAGGTGTTCCTCTCATTGTGGATAGTCATCTTCGCCCTTTTAGGAGCCTACCTCTGTGGCTGGTTGAAGTTCCAGTCGGATGAGGTGGGTGGCGACTTGCATAAGCCGATGCCTGTCGTTTGCATCATGGGCGGGCTTATCTCGTTTGCCTTCGCGATGTATATGGTACCCGGACTCTGGGGTGCTCCCTGTAAGGCTGTCAGTGCCTTTGCTCCGCCGATGAACACGCAGGACTTCAATTTGAATACGAAGACTGTTGAGGCTAAATATACTGACTACGAGGAGGGAATGGCCGCTGCCCAAGCACAGGGCAAGCCGGTGATGATAGACTTCACTGGTTTTGGTTGCGTGAACTGCCGTAAGATGGAGGCTGCCGTCTGGACAGATCCCACCGTGGCAGACTTGCTCACCAAGGACTTCGTGCTTATCTCACTCTATGTTGACGACAAGACACCACTGGCAGAACCCTATGAGGTGAAGGATGCCAACGGAAACGTGAAGACTCTGCGTACTGTTGGTGCCAAATGGAGTTATCTGCAAAGCCATAAGTTTGGTGCCAACGCCCAGCCCTTCTATGTTATCATCAATCCCGCTACAGGCAAGCCTCTCAGTGCCAGCCGTGCCTATAACGAAGACATTCCTGCCTATATCGACTTCCTGGAAAAAGGTAAAGCAGCATACAAATAAAATAGTGCATCCTCGAATGGCGGGGATGCACTAATTATGATGTTGGCGTTAGCAACTAAATGCCTAATTTCTTGCGGATAGCGGCCGGGATGGCTTTCTTGTTGACGAGGAAGTCCATCGTGTTAGCGGCGATGAAGGCCTTGGTCATGTACCAGGTGCCTTTGTAATCGCCAGACTCGCCCCAAGAGTTCTGCACCATATAATACTCCTTGCCGTTCTGATCCTTGGCCACACCATAGATGTGCATACCGTGGTCGTCGGTCAGTTCCCAGTTGTCGAAGCGCTCCTGACGCATCTCCTGTGTAGGCACGATCTCAGGCACGGTGCAACCCAGTGAGTCGATGAGGTCGCGTTTCTTTTCGGTAGTCAGTTTGAGCCAGCGAGCCATATCGCTACCGGCGAGGCTTTGTGTAGCCTTGCTATCGATGGCATAGGCCAATCCCTTGCGGGTAAAACCGTCTTCCGACACGTCGCCGCCCCAGGCTACGGTATAGCCGTTCTCAATGGCATTGTCGATGATCTGCATCATCTCGTCCATAGGCAGGTTATAGGAAAGTGGGAAACGCCAGTTGTCCTGTACCTCTACAGCAAAGGCACTATAGAAGGGATGATGAGTGTAACTGGTGATGGAGACATAGTCATCGAGGTTGATGCCGAGCGAAGCCATAAACGACTTCGGGGTGTACTCCTTGCCCTCATAGACGAATTTCTCCGGGCACTTGCCGAGATAGGCGTCGAGGATTCCCTGTAAACCGACCTTCCACTGGTTGCTGATCTTCTTGGCAGAACTCTTTGATACGGCAGCCACGTAAGGCTCCAAGATGGAGAAGAACTCATTGAAATTGTTCAGCGAGTCGCCATAGAGTGAGCCGGGGAAAGGCATGGCATCAATGGGACAGATACCCCAGGTCTTCAAGGTGTGAAGCACATCCTCGGCACTGCCGCCCTGTGCGAACTGGCAGTCACCGTGGAAGCGTACCACCTGAATAGCGCGCTCCATATAAGTCTTGTTGGCAACGAATGCTTCACAGAGGGTGTATTTCTTGCCAGTGGCTTTCAGGATTTCAGCCTCGAAGAACGAGAGGGTGGAGTAGTCCCAACAGGTACCCGAACGGTTCTGATCCTTAATACTGGTAATGGGATTTGCCTTAATCGTTGTAAATACAGGCTTGTTCTGGTCTTTCTTTTCGGGTGCCTTCTTCTTGGCAGCCGATGCACTGAAGGCTATCATTGCCATGAGTGCAAAAGTTAAAATTTTCTTCATATTTTTTTATTTTATGGGTTATTATAGGAAATCCTAGGTTCTCCTATGTTCTCCTAGGCTGCCCTAGGCTGTCCCTAGGCTGCCCTAGGTCATCCTAGGAGTTGTCTGCCATGAAGGCTTCGAGTTCCTGAGGATGGTAGGGGATGCGCTTTGAACCGAGGAAACGGCAGCCGTCCTTTGTAATCAGCAGGTCATCCTCGATGCGGATGCCACCGAAGTCCTTGTAGGTCTCCAACTTTTCGAAGTTGAGGAATTCTGCACAGTGCCCTTCTTTCCGCCAGAGGTCGATGAGGTGGGGGATGAAGTAGATACCTGGCTCATCAGTGACGACGAAGCCCGGCTCCAGTTTACGCCCCATGCGCAGACAGTTGGTACCGAACTGTTCTAAATTCGGACGTGTCTCTTCGTCGAAGCCTACGTAAATTTGTCCTAAGCCCTCCATATCGTGTACGTCCATGCCCATCATGTGACCCAGTCCGTGAGGCAGGAACATGGCGTGAGCACCAGCGGCAACGGCTTCATCGGTATCGCCTTTCATCAGTCCGAGTTCCTTCAGACGTTCCGTCATCTGTCGACACACGGCAAAATGGACATCGGCATATTTCACCCCAGGCTTGGCTACTTGCAACACATAGTCATGGCACTCTTCCACGATGCTGTAAATCTCCAACTGGCGCTGCGAGAACTTACCGTTGACGGGCATTGTACGGGTATGGTCAGAACAATAGTCGTTCAGTTCACAGCCTGCATCGCAGAGCACCAGTCGTCCGTCCTCTAAATTGGCATCCGAAGGATTGCCGTGCATGATCTCACCGTTTTGCGAGAAGATGGTGGCGAAACTGTTGCCTTGTGCCAAACTACGGGCAATGCCGTCTACCTGTCCTGCTACGAAACGCTCCGTGATACCTGGCTTAATCAGCAGTTGTGCCGTGGTGTGCATGACATAGCCCACATCACAGGCTGCTTCGATATAGGCTATTTCCTCGGCACTCTTCGTGGCACGCATCTTCACTACGGCCTTGATGAGCGACAGCGAGGCTTTCTCCTTCTGCTGGGAGGGATGAATGCCGAGCAGATCCATGATTTGAGTCTTTGTGTCGAAGCGGTAGGGTGGCAGGAAATGGATCGTTCTGTCTGTTGTCGTGGCACGACAACAAACTGAACTAAGTTTCGACATTGGGGCGGTCTTGGTTACGCCGACCTCTGCTGCGAGGTCTGCCACAGAGGGAGTATAGCCCATCCATACGATATCTTCCACATCGATATCGTCGCCAAAGAGCCACTCTTCATTGTTGTCAATGTCGATGACACCCACCAGTCCGTCACGGTGCTGCCCGAAGAAATAGAGGAAGGTGGAGTCCTGTCGCATCGGGGCGTACGCATTGGCGGGATAGTTCATCGGTGAGTCATTATTGCCGAAAAAGATAATCACGCCGTTGCCAACGAGCCTTTTCAGTTCCGCACGTCGCTGAATATAAGTTTCTTTGCTAAACATTTTTATTTCCTATTTTTTTGCAAAGATATGAAATATAATTGATAATTGAAAATTGGAAATTGAAATTTTTAACAGTAGCAGCAATTTTTTCACGATTCACTATTCACTTTTCACTTTTTTTCGTACCTTTGCAGCCAAATTTGAAATCAAAGACTAAAAAAGAAGATGGGAAAAGTAATTTTGACTGGTGACCGTCCCACTGGAAAACTCCATTTGGGACACTACGTAGGTTCTCTGCGCCGTCGTGTCGAGTTGCAGAATCAGGGCGACTACGACCGTATGTTTGTGTTTATGGCCGATGTGCAGGCTTTGACCGATAACGCCGATAACCCGGAGAAAATCCGCCAGAACATTATAGAGGTGGCCCTCGACTATCTTGCAGCAGGTCTGGATCCTGAGAAGTGTGTGCTCTTCATTCAGAGTCAGATTCCAGAGTTGGCAGAACTCACTACTTATCTGATGAACCTCGTCTCAGTGAGTCGTGTGCAGCGTAATCCGACGGTGAAGACGGAAGTCAAGATGCGTGGTTTCGAAGGTGAGAGCATTCCCCTCGGATTCTTTTGCTATCCTGTCTCTCAGGCTGCGGACATCACGCTTTTCAAGTCTACTACCGTGCCCGCTGGTGAGGATCAGGAGCCGATGCTCGAAGTGACTCGCGAACTGGCACGCCGTTTCAATCAGGTGTATGCGCCAGTGCTGGTAGAACCCAATATCCTGTTGCCTGAGAATCTGACAGCTCGTCGTCTGCCAGGTACTGATGGTAAGGAGAAAATGTCGAAGTCGTTAGGCAACTGCATCTACCTCTCTGATACAGCCGATGATGTTTGGCAGAAGGTACGTTCGATGTACACTGATCCTGAGCATATCAACCTGAATGATCCAGGTCATGTGGAGGGCAACGCTGTGTTCACTTATCTCGATGCTTTCTCGTGTGACGCTGATTTCGCTGAGTTCTGGCCAGAGTATCAGAATCTCGACGAACTGAAAGACCACTACCGTCGTGGTGGCTTGGGTGACATGAAGTGCAAGAAGTTCCTGAATCAGGTGTTGAATAAGTTCTTAGAGCCGATGCGCCAGCGTCGTCATGAATTTGAGCAGGATATCCCTGAGATCTACAACATCCTGAAGAAGGGTACGGAACAGGCCCGTGAGGTAGGTGCACAGACGATGAGTGAAGTGCGGAAGGCCATGCAGATCGATTATTTCAACGATACAGAACTTATCCGCCAACAGGCAGAGAAATACGCCAAATAAAAAGCAGCGCCCACGGCGCTGCTTGTATTATTTAAGCAAGTCTGGACGGAGCCGTTTGGTGCGCTCCATCGCCTGCTCCAGTTCCCATTCCCGGATTTTGGCCTCATTGCCGCTGAGCAGGATGTCAGGCACCTTCCACCCTTTGTAGTCAGCCGGACGGGTGTAGATGGGAGCAGCAAGGATGTCGTCCTGAAAACAATCCGACAGTGCACTCTGCTCGTCGCCTATCACTCCTGGTACCACTCTCACCACAGCATCGGCAATCATGGCTGCCACCAGTTCACCGCCTGTCAGCACGAAGTCGCCGATGGATATCTCACGGGTGATGAGATGGTCGCGGATGCGCTGGTCGATTCCCTTATAGTGGCCTGCAAGGATAATCAGATTACCCTTCAACGAGAGTTCGTTGGCAATATGCTGGTCGAACCGTTCGCCATCAGGTGAGGTGAAGATCACCTCGTCGTAGTCGCGCTCTGCTTTCAGGGCCGTGATACAGCGGTCTATAGGTTCGCACTGCATCACCATACCTGCACTGCCACCGTATGGGTAGTCGTCCACCCGTCGCCATTTGTCGAGGGTGTAGTCACGCAGGTTGTGCAGATGGATCTCCGCCAGTCCTTTCTTCTCGGCCCTTGCCAGTATGCTCTCGTGTACAAAACCTTCAATCATCTCGGGCAGTACCGTTATAATGTCTATTCTCATTTGAATTAGAAATTAGGAATTATGATTACTATAAAAGGCAAGGATGCGATCAAGGTTATTCTCTCCAGCGGCTCTGCCTATGTCGTACACACGCTGCATCTCCTCGGGGTCGTGCGAGATATGTCCGATGGGCAGTTTCTCGTCGGGGCGTATCACCAGTGCGCGTCCTGCCGTCTCCGCCTCATAGACATAGACCAGTTCCTTGTTGTACATAAGGTGCCGCTTGTCCATCGCCTCAATCATCTTCGGGTATTTCCTGAGGGCAATGCGCATGAGAGGCATCAACTTATTGTGCTCCTTCACGTAACCGTCTGGCTGTGTCAGAATCACCACGTTGCGCGCATAGCCGATGCTCTCGAAATACTGCAAGGGAATGGAGTCTGCCACACCACCGTCGAGTACCTTCATGCCTTCCAACTCCACCACCCTCGAAGCCAAGGGCATAGAGGCAGAGGCACGAATCCAGTCGTAGGTCAGTTGGTTGCTCTGTTCCAGTTTCTTGTAGACGGCCTTGCCTGTCTCCACATCCGTGCAGACGGCATAGAATTCCATCGGATTCTCCTCGAAGGCCTTATCGTCGAAGATGTCATACTGGGTAGGGATGATGTGGTAGCCGAATTCGGCATTGTAGAGATTACCCGTCTTCCACCACGACTGCCAACTGCAATAGCGTTTGTCGCGTGCGAACTTTTTGTTATATCTGAGGGCGCGACCAGACTGTCTTGACTTATAGTTGCAGCCGAAAGCCGCCCCAGCGGACACGCCTATGATGCCGTCAGGCTCTATGCCTGCCTCCATCATCACGTCGAGGATCCCTGCCGTAAACAGTCCCCTCATCGCACCCCCTTCTAATACCAGTCCGCGTTTCATGGCGACAAAGGTACGCTTTTTTTTTGAAAGAAAAGAAAAAGCGTGGTGAATTTTCTCACCACGCTTTGTTCTGTTATACCTGAGATAGATTACTCGTAGTACTCGATGGTACGGGTTTGCTCCATCTCCTGACCCATCATAGACATCTTGCGGCTGATCCAGTTGCCCTTAGCGTCATACTTGTAGTCTGTGTAAGGCATCTCCATAGCCTGACCACCAAAGTCCATCGACTGTGAGGCAACAGCACCCTTGTCGTTGTAAGTCAACTTAGTGACAACCTGATTGCCCATCATCTCCATTGACTGGCTCACGATCTTGCCATTCTCCCACTTGTAGTTGATGGTGGTCTCCTGACCCTGGAACATCGTTCTCTTTGCTGACTGCAGATAGCCGTTAGCATCGTACTTGGGATCGTTGAGACCCTCAATCTGCTTACCATTCTGGTCGAAGGAAACAACCTGTGCCTGACCCATCACGTTGGTGGTGATTTTCTTAACGGCGCCCTGGGCTTCGTTAACCTCTACATCGTGGAACT
>JAFZNI010000225.1 GCA_017551005.1 Prevotella sp. | reverse complement strand
TGACTTGACAAATTGAAAGAAAATGCGTTAATTTCGTGAATTTCTGCTCAAATATTTGGCCAAATGAAAATAAAAGTGTAATTTCGCAGCGTTTTTCATAAACAGATTAATTTCAAACATTCAAAATAACAATTAAAAATGAAGAAGTACAACTTTAATGCCGGTCCCTCGATGCTTCCCCGCGAAGTGATTGAGAAGACCGCTCAACAGTGTCTTGATTTCAATGGCTCGGGTCTCTCTCTGATGGAGATCAGCCACCGTGCAAAGGATTTCCAGCCTGTCGTTGACGAGGCTGTGGCTTTAGTGAAGGAACTGCTCGATGTGCCCGAGGGCTATTCAGTAATCTTCCTGGGTGGTGGTGCCAGCCTCGAGTTCTGCATGATTCCCTTCAACTTCCTGATCAAGAAGGCTGCTTACCTGAATACGGGTGTATGGGCTAAGAAGGCCATGAAGGAAGCCAAGTTGTTTGGTGAGGTCGTAGAGGTGGCTTCTTCAGCCGATGCCAACTACACCTTCATCCCCAAGGACTGGACGGTGCCTGCCGATGCCGACTACCTGCATATCACCACTAATAATACTATATATGGTACGGAGATACGCAAGGACCTCGATGTAGCAGTGCCCCTGATTGCCGATATGTCATCCGACTTCATGAGCCGTCCTGTGGATGTCAGCAAGTATGACGCTATCTATGCCGGTGCCCAGAAGAACCTGTCGATGGCCGGTGTGACCATCATCATCCTGAAGGAAGACAAACTGGGTAAGGCTCCTCGTGAGATTCCTACGATGCTCGACTATCGTACCCATGTGGATAAGGGCTCGATGTTCAACACGCCTCCTGTGGTGCCCATCTACTGTGCCCTCGAGAACCTGCGCTGGATCAAGAAGCAGGGTGGCGTAGAGGCTATGGATAAGTTGGCCAAGCAGCGTGCAGAGATCGTCTATGGTGAGATCGACCGCAATAAGTTGTTTGTTGGTACAGCCAAGGAAGAGGACCGTTCACTGATGAACCTCTGCTTCGTGATGGCCGATGAGTATAAGGAGTTGGAGAAGGAATTCCTTGACTTCGCCGTATCGAAGGGTATGGTTGGTGTGAAGGGTCACCGTTCGGTTGGCGGTTTCCGTGCTTCATGCTACAATGCCCAGACCATCGAAGGCTGCAACGCCCTTGTTGCCTGCATGAAGGAATTCGAGAGTAAACATTGACCATTGACCATTGACCATTGACCATTGTGAAGACGGATAATCAAGTGTTGATTGATAGTAAGGCTTTTGCACTGCGAATAATCCGACTTTATAAATACTTGAAAGAAGACAAACAGGTATATGTCTTGTCGAAACAAGTCCTCCGAAGTGGCACCAGTATAGGAGCAACGTTCGTGAGAGTGTCAATGCTCAAAGTCGAATGGATTTTATTAACAAATTAAGCATTGCTCTAAAGGAAGCAAACGAAACTGAATATTGGCTTGAGTTACTGCATGAGTCTGACATCATAGATGACAAACAGTTTGAATCAATATATAATGATTGTGGAAAACTTGCAGCGACTCTGACCAGAATCATCAAAACGACCAAGTTATGAGTGGAGAAATAATGGTCAATGGTCAATGTTCAATGTTCAATGAAAAAAAATGAAAGTATTAGTTGCAACAGAGAAGCCATTTGCAGCAGCCGCTGTCAATGGTATCAAGGCAGAGATTGAGGCAGCAGGTAATGAACTCGTGCTGCTGGAGAAATATACAGAGAAGGCTCAGTTCTTGGAGGCTGTGAAGGATGCCGATGCACTCATTATCCGTTCGGATAAGGTGGATGCTGAGGTGCTCGACGCCGCCAAGCAGTTGAAGATTGTGGTGCGCGCAGGTGCTGGTTACGATAATATCGACCTCGCTGCCGCTACCGCCCACAACGTCGTAGCCGAGAATACCCCGGGTCAGAACTCTAACGCCGTAGCCGAGTTGGTATTCGGTATGCTGGTGATGGCCGTCCGTGGATTCTATAATGGTAAGAGCGGAAGTGAGTTGCTTGGTAAAAAACTCGGTATCCTCGCCTTCGGTAATGTAGGTCGCAACGTGGCCCGTATCGCCAAGGGCTTCGGTATGGATGTCTATGCATACGATGCCTACTGCCCTGCAGAGGTAATCGAGAAGGCTGGTGTGCATGCCGTTGCCAATCAGGATGCTCTCTTCGAGACCTGCGATGTCGTATCACTCCATATCCCCGCTACCCCTGAGACCAAGCAGAGCATCAATGCTGCCCTCGTGGGTAAGATGAAGAAGGGTGGTATCCTCGTGAACACAGCCCGTAAGGAAGTCATCAACGAGCCAGAACTGATCCAGTTGATGCAGGAGCGTGAGGATTTGAAGTTTGTCACTGACATCATGCCCGATGCCAACGATGAGTTCGCCAAGTTTGAGGGTCGTTATTTCTCAACCCCGAAGAAGATGGGTGCCCAGACAGCAGAGGCCAACATCAATGCCGGTATTGCTGCCGCCAAGCAGATCAATGCTTTCTTCAAGGACGGTGACACAAAGTTCCAGGTGAACAAATAATGTTCAATGGTCAATGTTCAATGGTCAATGTTCAATGGTCAATAATATAACATGGCAATCGTAAAACCATTCAAGGGAATCCGTCCACCGAAGGAGTTGGTGGAGAAAGTGGAGAGTCGTCCGTATGACGTGCTTGACTCGGAAGAGGCTCGTGCAGAGGCTGGCGACAACGAGATGAGCCTGTATCATATCATCAAGCCGGAGATCGACTTCCCCGTTGGTACCTCAGAGTATGATCCTCGTGTCTATGAGAAGGCCGCTGAGAATTTCCAGAAGTTCCAGGATAAGGGTTGGCTGATTCAGGACGCGCGCGAACATTATTATATTTACGCGCAGACGATGAACGGCAAGACGCAGTATGGTCTGGTGGTATGTGCCCATACCGACGACTATATGGCTGGCCGCATCAAGAAGCATGAGTTGACGCGTCGTGATAAAGAAGAGGATCGTATGAAGCATGTGCGTGTGAACAATGCCAATATCGAGCCTGTATTCTTTGCCTATCCCGACAATGCCGTACTCAATGAGATCCTCATGCGCTATGCCGCTACGGAACCAGAGTATGACTTTATCGCATCCATCGACGGCTTCCGTCATCAGTTCTGGGTGATCAACGACGAGAAGGATATGCAGACCATTACGGATGAGTTTGCCAAGATGCCTTCCATGTATATCGCCGACGGACATCACCGCAGTGCTGCTGCCGCCCTCGTGGGAGCAGAAAAGCAGAAGCAGAATCCTAATCACAAGGGCGATGAGGAATACAACTTCTTTATGGCTGTGTGCTTCCAGGCTTCGCAGTTGACGATTCTCGACTACAATCGTGTGGTGAAGGATCTCAACGGTATGAGTTCGGAGGAGTTCTTGGCTGCCCTGCAGGTGAACTTCATCGTGGAGGATAAGGGTACTGAGATTTACAAGCCCCAGCAACTGCATGAGTTCTCGCTGTAT
Organism: Prevotella sp.; assembly: GCA_017551005.1. Taxonomy (GTDB): domain Bacteria; phylum Bacteroidota; class Bacteroidia; order Bacteroidales; family Bacteroidaceae; genus Prevotella. The sequence continues at coordinate 760 of JAFZNI010000225.1, read as the reverse complement.
CTCGACCAGCATTGGTATTCGTTGAAAGCGAAAGAAGGTACCTACGACAACAACGATCCCATCGGTGTGCTCGACGTGGATATCTCCAGCCGTCTGATTCTCGATGAGATCCTGAATATCGGTGACCTGCGTTCTTCACAGCGTATCGATTTCGTGGGAGGTCTGCGTGGACTCGGTGAGTTGAAGCGTCGTGTGGACAGTGGTGAGATGCGTGCTGCTTTGGCCCTCTATCCTGTCTCGATGCAGCAGATCATGGATATCGCCGACAGCGGTAAGATCATGCCACCGAAGGCTACTTGGTTTGAGCCGAAGTTGCGCTCAGGATTGGTTATTCACAAACTCAGTTGAATATAAAATGAAGAGGGGCTCGTCATCACGACGAGCCCCTTTTACAAACATATTATTAACTTAAAACAACTAATCAGCGGAGAGTGAGGGATTCAAACCCCCGATACCCGAAAGGGGTATACCGGATTTCGAGTCCAGCGCGATCGATCACTCTGCCAACTCTCCAGTTAAGTGAGCATCATTACGTAGTGATAACTCTCCGATTAGGCGAATGTCAATGACCTCTTTTGCGCCTGCAAAGGTAGCAACTTTTTCCGATTCCACCAAATTATTTTGTAAAAAGTTGCTTACGAAGATTCAACTCCAAAATGCAACTACGTCTGCAAAGGTAAGAAAAAAGTCTGAACAGGCGCCATGAATCCGAGTTTTTTTCTTGGTCTTGCATTAATTTTGTATTGTATTTGCTTTATTT
>JAFZNI010000224.1 GCA_017551005.1 Prevotella sp. | reverse complement strand
ATTACGGTTCAAACATGTGGAGCGGCGACGTGAACTCGTCGTGGGACATGCTCCGCAAGCAGGTGCCTGCAGGACTGAGTTTCTCTCTCACTGGCAATCCCAACTTCAATACCGATATCGGTGGTTTCTTCTGTAGTTCATACAATACCAAGGGTGCTGGCTCGGCTCCCAAGAATCCGCAGTTCCAGGAACTCTACGTGCGCTGGATGCAGTACGGCCTGTTCTGTCCCGTCTTCCGCAGTCATGGTGCCGACGCTCCTCGCGAGATCTGGCAGTTTGGTCAGAAGGGCGAGCCCGTCTATGATGCCATCGAGAAACAGATCCGCCTGCGCTACCGTCTGATACCTTATATATATAGTACAGCCTGGCAGGTGACCTCGAACAACGACAGTTATATGCGTCCGCTGTTTGCTGACTTCTCCAGCGACAAGAAGGTGTGGGAAATAACCGATGAGTTGATGTTTGGCCGTAGTATTCTGGCTTGTCCCATTGTCGACCCGCAATATACGGAAGAGAAGATCATCCGCTCGAATGAGATGACAGGCTGGGACAGGAATGAAGTGAAAAGTGAAGGAGTGAAAAGTGAAAAGTTGGATTGGACGGCCACGAAGACGGCGGTGAAATATCTGCCGAAGGGTGTACTCTGGTACGACTTCTGGACTAACCAGACTTATAAGGGAGGTCAGAATGTAACGTTGCAGACCTCCCTCGATCGGGTACCGATGTTCGTCCGTGCAGGTAGCATCCTACCCCTCGGTCCTGAGATGCAGTACGTAGGCGAGAAGGCTTGGGACAACCTCGAGATCCGTGTCTATCCTGGTGCCGACGGCTCGTTCGTGCTCTATGAGGACGAGGGCGACAGTTACAACTACGAGAAGGGTGTCTATAGCACCATTCCGTTCCGCTGGAACAATGCGAAGAAGACACTCACTATCGGCGCACGCAAGGGCAACTTCCCAGGTATGCTCACTTCGAGGACATTCACGGTGGTTTGGCCTGACGGCACCACGAAGCAGGTTAACTATCAAGGACAGGAAATCAATATCACCCAATAAAATATGAAGAAACTATTTCTTACATTCGCCATCTGTCTGACAGCACTGTCAGCAACGGCACAGCAGCACAAGTTATGGTATGACAAGCCAGCCAGTCAGTGGTTGGAGGCCTTGCCCATCGGTAACTCCCACCTCGGGGCGATGGTCTATGGCGGCACCGACACCGAGGAGATCCAACTCAATGAGGAAACCTTCTGGAGCGGTTCGCCACACAATAATAACAGTCCTGAGGCGAAGGCACAACTGCCCTACGTGCGCCAGTTGATCTACGACGGCAAGGAAGACCAGGCCCACGCCCTCATCGACAAGTACTTCTTTAAGGGACCTCATGGTATGAAATACCTGCCCTTGGGTAGTGTGAAACTGAAACTGGAACACAAGGATGTCAGCGACTACCATCGTGAACTGGATTTAAGCACTGCCCTTGCTACCACCTCTTATATATATAAAGGTGTGAAGTACGAGCGTACTGTCTTTGCCTCGCAGGCCGACAACGTGATTGTCGTCCGTATCAAGGCAAGCAAGAAGGGTGCCCTGTCGTTCGATGTCAGTTTCGATTCCCCGCTGAAGGCAGAGACGACCAACTGGATAGAACGGGAACACCGTGCCGTTAAAGAACTGGCGGCGATAGTCGAAGGCGTTGATCATGAAGGCATCAAGGCCGGCCTGAAGGCTGAGTGCCGTGTCAAGGTCGAGGCCGATGGAAAGGTGGAGAACAAGGCCCAGTCGTGGAGCGTCTCCAATGCCACGACGGCTACCCTCTATATCACCGCTGCCACGACCTTCGTGAACTACCACGACGTCAGCGGTAATCCTGTGAAGAAGAACAGTGAGACGTTAGATGGTTTAAGAGGAAAGACTTATGCCAAACTCTTGAATGATCATATCAGAAAATATCAGGAGCAGTATAATCGAGTGAGTCTTATCCTAGGCAATCCTAGGGATTCTAAACAATCCTACGAGAAGGCTGCCCTCCCCACAGACCAGCGCCTGGCTGCCTTTGAGAAGGACCCCAGCGACCTCGACATGGTGTCGCTCATGATGCAGTATGGCCGTTACCTGCTCATCTCCTCGTCGCAGCCTGGCGGACAGCCCGCCAACCTGCAAGGTGTCTGGAATGCACAGGTGAACGCCCCTTGGGATTCGAAGTACACCATCAATATCAATGCTGAGATGAACTACTGGCCTGCCCTCGTGGGGAATATCGCCGAGACGCAGCAGCCCCTCTTCTCGATGATCCGCGACCTGAGTGAAACGGGTGCCATCACAGCGAAGGATATGTACGGTTGTCCCGGTTGGGTGGCTCATCATAATACCGACCTCTGGCGTGTTGCCGGACCTATCGACGGTACGACCTGGGGTATGTTCCCCACAGGTGGTGCCTGGCTCACCACTCATCTCTGGCAGCATTATCTCTTTACTGGTGACAAGGAGTTCTTGGCCAGTTACTATGATGTGATGAAGGGTGCTGCCGACTTCCTCGTCGCCTGGATGCAGACCTATCCAGCGAACGGCGAGGTGAAGAACGCTGCCGGTTGGCTCGTGTCTGTGCCTACCGTATCACCTGAGCACGGACCGTTGGGTAAACGCACCACGGTGACGGCAGGTTCTACGATGGACAACCAGATCATCTTCGATGTCCTCACGCAGGTCCTCGCTGCCGCTAAGGTGCTGGGTAAGGATAACGCGGAACTCGCACCTCTCAGCGCGGCCCTGAAACGCCTGCCACCGATGCAGATTGGGCGTTATGGACAGTTGCAGGAGTGGATGATCGACGGCGACGACCCCAAGGATGAGCATCGTCATATCTCCCACCTCTATGGTCTCTATCCCTCGAACCAGATATCTCCCTATTCGCATCCCGACCTCTTCACGGCTGCCGCCAACACCTTGAACCAGCGTGGCGATATGGCGACGGGTTGGAGTCTGGGTTGGAAGATCAATTTCTGGGCCCGTATGCTCGACGGCAACCACGCCTTTAAGATCATCAAGAACATGCTCCATCTGTTGCCGGATGACCGTTCAATGCGCAGCCATCCTGACGGACGTACCTATCCGAACCTCTTCGATGCACACCCGCCCTTCCAGATCGATGGTAACTTCGGCTGTTCTGCTGGTGTCTGCGAGATGCTGTTGCAGAGCCACGACGGGGCCGTCCATCTGTTGCCTGCCCTGCCCGACGACTGGACCAATGGTGAGGTGAAGGGGTTGCAGGCCCGTGGCGGTTTCACGGTGGATATGAAATGGCGCAACGGTAAACTCCAACAGGCCGTCATCCGACCCAGGATCGGAGGCACGCTCCGCCTGCGTTCCTACGTGCCGTTGAAGGGTAAGGGCCTGAAACCTGCACAGGGCGAATGTCCCAACGATTTGTTGCGTCCTGCCAATATCCAGCAGCCGCTGAGGTCTGCGGAACTCGCTAACTTTGAGACACTTCCCATTCGCAAGGTCTATGAGTATGACATTGAAACTGTAGCAGGAAATAATATCATTTGTAACCTCGAAAGCGATTGAAACAAAAACGAAAATAAATGTAACGCAAAACAAATATGAAGTTGCTTTTTTGCCGTATCTTTGCAGCGTCATAAGTAACAGAATAGTAGAATTGTTTTAGTTATATTAGTATTAGTAGTTAGTAGTTTTTCCTACTTCGGGGCAATGAAAAGCGTTTCTATTGCCCCGTTGTTGTTTTCTGACGTGAACGTTTATCTGAACCAAATAGAATTTATCAAACTCAATAGAAAATGAAACATTACTTATTATCACTTTCTTTCGTGCTCTGTGCCAGTATATCTGTGTCGGCGCAGACACTACCTTATCAGAATCCTAACCTGAGCGCCAAGGAACGCGCCAAGGATCTCTGCAGTCGTCTTACCCTTGAGGAGAAGGCCATGCTGATGCTCGACGAGAGCCCGGCTATCCCCCGTCTCGGCATCAAGAAGTTCTTCTGGTGGAGCGAAGCCTTGCACGGGGCTGCCAACATGGGTAATGTCACCGTCTTCCCTGAGCCCATCGCAATGGCTTCGTCGTTCAACCCTGGTCTGTTATATAAGGTGTTCGATGCTGCCAGCACGGAGTTCCGTGCGCAGTACAACCGTCGTATGATCGAACAGAAGGGTGAGGACGAGAAGTTCCACAGTCTCTCCGTCTGGACACCCAATGTGAATATCTTCCGTGACCCCCGTTGGGGACGTGGTCAGGAGACCTACGGCGAGGATCCCTACCTGACCTCCGTGATGGGTACGCAGGTGGTAAAGGGCTTGCAAGGCCCTGAGGATGCCAAGTACCGCAAACTTTGGGCCTGTGCCAAGCACTATGCCGTTCACAGCGGTCCGGAGTATACCCGTCACTCAGCCAACCTCACCAACGTGTCGCCTCGTGATATGTGGGAGACCTATATGCCGGCCTTCAAGACCCTCGTTCAGGATGCGAAGGTGCGTGAGGTGATGTGCGCCTACCAGCGACTTGACGATGACCCCTGCTGCGGTTCACAGCGTCTGTTGCAGACCATCCTGCGCGATGAGTGGGGCTTCCAGTACCTCGTGGTCAGCGACTGTGGGGCTGTCTCTGATTTCTATGAGTCGCATAAGTCTTCTTCATCTCCCGTTCATGCCTCTGCGAAGGCAACTATTGCCGGCACGGATGTGGAGTGTGGCTACGGCTATGCCTACCGCAGCATCCCTGAGGCAGTGAAGCGTGGTTACATCACGGAGGCTGAGGTCGACAAGCATGTCATCCGTCTCTTGGAAGGCCGTTTCGACCTGGGTGAGATGGACGATCCCTCACTCGTGGAGTGGTCGAAGATTCCATACGCCATCATGGACTCCAAGCAGCATCGCCAGATAGCCCTCGATATGGCTCGTCAGACCATCGTTCTCTTGCAGAACAACAATAATATCCTGCCCCTGAAAAAGAATGCAGAGAAGATTGCCGTGATTGGTCCCAATGCCGATAATGAGCCGATGATGTGGGGTAACTACAACGGTACGCCCAACCACACCATCACCATCCTCGACGGTATCAAGGCCAAGCAGAAGAAACTGTTCTACCATGCTGGCTGCGACCTCACCTACGACCAGGTGATGGAATGCCTGATGGCTTCTCAGTGCAGTTTCGAGGGCAAGAAGGGTATGAAGGGTACCTTCTGGAACAATCGCAGGATGGAGGGTACGCCCGTCACCACGCAGTACTATACCCAGCCCCTCGCTGTCACCACCTTCGGTATGCACAACTTCGCCCCTGGCGTCCAACTGGAGGATTTCTCGGCTAAGTACGAGACGGTCTTTACCCCTAAGGAGGCTGGCGAATACGTGGTGAATGTCGATGGTTGCGGACACTTCGAACTCTACATCGACGGCGTACAGAAGTTCCGTCATCACATCTGGCGCACCACGCCCAACCGCGTGGCTATTCAGGCAGAGGCCGGCAAGAGTTATAATATCGAGGTGCGTTTCTCGCATATCCATACCTACAATGCCAACCTGAAGATCAACATCGCCAAGGAGCACCCCATCGACTATCAGGCCATCATCAGCCAACTCAAAGGCATCAACAAGGTGATCTTCGTGGGCGGTATCTCCTCTGCGCTCGAAGGCGAGGAGATGCCTGTCGATATCGACGGTTTCAAGGGTGGCGACCGTACCCACATCGAACTGCCCAAGGTGCAGCGTGACTTCCTCAAGGCACTGAAGGCTGCTGGCAAGCAGGTGATCTTCGTCAACTGCTCCGGCTCTTGCATTGCGCTGGAACCAGAGACCGAGACCTGCGAGGCCATCGTACAGGCCTGGTATGCTGGTCAGGAGGGTGGCACTGCCATCGCCGATGTGCTCTTCGGCGACTATAACCCCTCAGGTAAACTGCCCGTGACGTTCTACAAGAGCAGCAGTCAGTTGCCCGATTACGAGGATTATTCGATGAAGGGCCGTACCTACCGCTACTTCACAGACGCCCTCTTCCCCTTCGGCTATGGTCTGAGTTATACGACCTTTGAGGTGGGCGAGCCTACTATCTCAGAGTCTTCCAGTTTATCTGGCTCCTTCGGAAATTCTGGCTATACCCTCACTATCCCCGTCAAGAACACCGGTCGGCGTGATGGCACAGAGATCCTTCAACTCTATATCCGTAACCTGCAGGATCCTGACGGGCCGCTGAAGAGCCTCCGTGGCTTCGAGCGTGTCGAGGTGAAGGCAGGACAGACAGTCACTGCCAACCTGAAGTTTGAACGTCAGAGTTTTGAGTTCTGGGATGCCGAGACCAACACCATGCGTGTGAAGCCTGGCAATTACGAGATCCTCATCGGTACCAGTTCGCAGGACAAAGACCTCAAACCCATTAGGCTCGAACTGAAATAAACAATATTCAAACGTTGCAAAACAACAAGGCCTCGGCATTGAGTCGAGGCCTTGTTGTTTTGTTGGAAATTTTGTTGAAAAGTACAAAAATTTCATAGGCTTACCAGACGCTTTTCTTAATTACAATCAGACACAATGTATAATATATGAAAAAAACAATAAAATACTTGGTGAATTCAACAAAATATACTATTTTTGCACACAAATAATATCAAATTATTAGAATCAACCATTAATTAAGTAAAAAGGTAATTATGAAAAAGATTAGTTTTAAAGTGGCTACATGCCTCTTAGCAAGTTCAGTACTGTTCAGTTCATGTATGGTAGGGTCTTGGGGCCTGTTCAACAAGTATGCCGACTGGCAGACACACATGTCTGACAACAAGTTTGTCAATGCTATTGTGGGTTTAGTGTTAGGCTCCATCTGTTATCCGGTATGCTCACTGGTTGATGCCCTTGTGCTGAACACTATTGAGTTCTGGTCTGGCGACAATCCTGTGGCTTCTAACATTGGCAAGACGCAGAATGTGATGGGTCAGGACGGACGTCTCTACGCTGTGAAGACCTTGAAGAACGGTTACGAAATCACTGCTCCTGACGGTGAGGTAACACTGTTTACCTACAACAAGAAGTCCGACAGTTGGTCGATGAGCCAGAATGGTCTGACGAAGGAGATCTTCCGTTTCAACGAAGACGGCAAGAGCGTCAAAGTGGTGATGAACGGTGAGGAGCGTGACTTCACACTGAATGAGCAGGGTGTTATAAAGGCACAATATGTTCTTAGCGACGGTCTCTATTTCGCTGCTCGCTAAAAAAGTTAACTCATATCTAACTTTATTAATAAAAAACCAGGCGACTCATTTACGAGCCGCCTGATGCTATTTTTAAATAAATAGAGAATTAGAACGGAATCACAACACCAGCCTTCAGGAAACTTGCGCCATCGTACTGGGTCTTATAGTTGTATTCACACTTCAGGGCCAGGCTCGGCATCAGTTTAAACTCAATACCACCGCCGATGTTCAAACCCACCTTGGAGTCAGTTTCAGAGACACCTAAGATTTCAACTTTCTGTCCAAACACGTTAACACCTACCAAAGGATAAATTGTAAATCTGCCATCAGCCAACTTGAACAGATACTCTGCATTAAGATCAGCCTCCCAACCAGAAACATAATCCTTCTTAAGATAGTAATCAAACTCAGCAACACCACGAAGGTTGTCGATTACCTCATAGCCAACCAATGCACCAATACCAATGTTTTTGTTGTTCTCAAGTAAGAAAGAAGCGTGAGCACCAGCGACACAAGTACCCTGCTGTGCGAATGTAGAAACACTCATCAGCATCATGCTAATAACAAAAAATAATTTCTTCATAATTGTAACAATTTAGTAATTAATAATGTTAATACGTTGCAAAGATATGTTTTTTTCTTTTAACTTCCAAATTTTTTGGCAAAAAAATGTTCCTTTGTGCTAAAAATCTATTGAATTATTCAAAATGAATTATTAAAATTGAATAATTGAGAGTGAATAATTGGAACTGTTTCTTGTTTTCTGCGATACCTCCTTTATCAAAAAAAAGATAAAAAGTTTGGCTATTTGAGAAATAAGCCGTATCTTTGTCCCCGATAATAAGATAATAATATAGTATTTACCATTAAATAAATCAATAAAGCGTATGAAGAGACTATTTT
>JAFZNI010000223.1 GCA_017551005.1 Prevotella sp. | reverse complement strand
GGGTCGTCTTCCGCAATATTTTCATCAATTCGTTGCGGAAAAAGCAGAATTTGCTTGGTAGTGTAAGGACGAAAGTGTATCTTTGCCATGCTTTTTAAAACTTTGTCGCAAAGATACAAAAACTTTACGACATAACAAAGCCCTGGCTTGGGAAAGTCGGGGCTTTGCGATAAAAAAGAGGATGTGCCTATTTTGACACACCCTCAGTAAAGACGTGCGATTCTGCGTCAGGTCAGAATGCGAGGGGCCAGATTAAAATCTCCTAAAGAATCCGGTACTTCCTTACTTTTTTTTGAGTTTTTCTTCTTTATCTCATTTTTTTTTCATAACTTTGCCCCCATCATCCAGTTGATTCTGGTTGCGAGTGAACTTAAAACATAATTTGAAACTAAATATATAAATATATGAATAACGTTAAAACAGTATTATCAGCCTTGATGATGATTGCATTTTCATTGTATTCATCAGCACAGGAAGGACATTCATCTGAGAATGACATTATCAATGACTATGTCAAAAACATGGTTATGGTAAATGGTGGCACTTTTATGATGGGTGCTACCGATGGTTGGGGTTATGATAATGAACGACCCATTCATAGCGTCACCCTTTCGTCTTTTATGATCAGCAAGTACGAGGTCACTCAACAGTTATGGCAAATTGTCATGGACGAGAACCCCTCTACCGTCCAAGGCGACAATCTGCCCGTCAACAACATAAGTTGGGATGATTGCCTGGCTTTTATAGCCAAACTCAATGAGAAAACCGGGCGTACATACCGTTTGGCTACAGAGGCAGAATGGGAATTTGCTGCACGTGGAGGTACTGCTGGTAAAGACCTTGGAGAAGGCAATGGATATCAATATTCAGGCGGATATCAGAATATCACGAGTATGGATTCTTACGTGTGGAATTCTGACAACTCGGATAACACCATACATCCTGTCGGCACAAAGAGCCCTAACGAATTGGGGCTGTACGATATGAGTGGTAACGTCTGTGAATACGTTCAGGATTATCATTCTTCTGCTTATCCCGAAGAGGCTCAACATAATCCTTTGGGCCCAGAATCAGGGGATAAACGAGTCTATCGTGGAGGCAGTTATACACGGCCAACATGGCAATGTAGGCTTGCCAGCCGCTTTGGAATTAGTCCAAGTAATAAAGGAGAAGAATGCGGACTCCGCTTGGCCATGGATGCAGTGACAAATGCATCTGGTGATGTCGATGACGATGGATTTGTTACCGCTGCAGACATTGTAGCAATACTAAATGTTATTGAAGGTAATGGCGACAGCGCCTTAAGATTGCGTGCAGATGTCAATGAAGATGGCACTGTAAATATTGCAGATATCTTAAAGTTGATCAAGATGATTGACAAACCGACTGAGACCTGGTACATCGTGGCATACTTTGCCGACAGCAGCAAGAAAAATTACCCCATGAGTACGGTGGGCAGTCTTGTGGCTGCTGACAATGCCGACGACTTCACTGTGCTTGATGCTAACGGCTATGTAACCGCTGAGAATGTAATAATGGTTGAGTTTAAGAACACAACGGAACTCGGCGCTGCCACCCCTACCATCTGCAACATCAGCGTACCGCGCGACATGTTGGGCGACGTTGTTTCCGACCATCTGACGCTGATAGGAGTAAGCGGCAAAGTAAGCGTTTTCAACGCTTCAGGTAAGGAGCAACTGAGCACCGAAGCCCGGGGCGGTGAAACAGTTCTGCGCATCTCCCATCTGCCCACCGGAATCTATACGGTGAAATGCGGTAATCAAACTTTCAAGTTCATGAAAAAATAAAAGGAGGACATAATAATGAAAAGAACACTCAATACAATCATATTTCTGTTTGCCGCTTTCACGATGGCGGCTCAGTCAGAACAGTCAAGTGGGGCTCCTACAAATATTGTGGCAGTAGATTTGGGCCTTCCCAGTGGAACGAGATGGGCAAACATGAATGTGGGAGCCTCCAGACCGGAAGAATACGGTGAGTATTTTGCATGGGGGGAGACGGAGAAGAAGGATACATATGACTGGAGTAATTATTCACATTGTGATGGAAGCAGTGAGACATGTCGTAGTTTAAACGGTAACATTTGCGGCACACAGTATGATGTTGCTCATGTTAGATGGGGAAATAATTGGCGCATGCCAACTTTAAACGAAATCGAAGAACTGGTTAACAATTGTACATATACAGTGACAGAACTAAACTCTGTTCAGGTAATGAAACTGACTGGCCCAAATGGAAATTCTATCTATCTGCCTTTTTCCGGCTATATGAAAGGAACAGAACTTACTTCAATAGGGTATAATAGTGGTTATTATTGGTCGGGCGAGAATCCTTACGCTGATCATATAGCACCATGTATGATTCCTTCTGCTGGCGGTAATACCTCTTACGATAATTTATGGGATAAATACCTTGGCCTTACGGTCAGACCTGTCATGAAGGCAGTCCCTTCTGTTCCAAGAGCGTATATCGACCTTGGTTTGCCCAGCGGGACCAAATGGGCAAACATGAATGTGGGAGCCTCCAGACCAGAAGAATACGGCAAGTATTTTGCTTGGGGCGAGACATTGGAAAAAGGCTCTTACACATGGGATAATTACATGTGTCCTGAGGCAACATGCGGAAAGTCAGGGGATCCGGTCTTTGACCTCGTAGGTGATAAAGCCGACATAGCAGGAACAAAGTTCGATGCTGCCACAATTAATTGGGGAGCATCGTGGGAAATGCCTACTGCAAAGCAAATTGAGGAACTCTTTTTTAACTGTAATTCTTCATTGGTGACAATCAATGGCGTGGTATGTAGAAAACTAAAATCCCAAATCAACGGTAATGAAATAATCTTCCCTTTGGCCGGTGCACGTTGGTATGAAAGTTTTGCTTACGAAGGAACATTGGGCTATTATTGGTCATCCACATTGCGGCAGGGCGGATATGTAAGCCCAGGCCGATTTATAGTAAGGGAGAATGATCATGGCTGGGGATGGAGCATGGGGGGTGAGAACGACCGCTTCAGTGCTTTTCCTATTCGCCCGGTCTATGTGGAGAGCAATACGTCAAAAGACACGATATCATACCACAAATTCTCCGTTGCTTTTAACGACAGTGGCTCGTCGGAATTATTTGGATCAGGAATAACATTCCAACGTAATGGAAATTCTGACAGTTATTCGTTGTCAATAGTTGACCAACAAAGTTCAGAATCAACTTTTGATATAAGCAAGGTTGCATACATCACTCGTAAGAGCACAAGTCAGATATCATTGCCAGAGGCTTCGGAGTTGAGTGAGAATGACATCACAATCACAGTAGATGGCGACACGATTTCCGTTGATAACAAAAGGGCTTATGATGCCACAGGAAGCACCCTCGTAGCAACGAATAAAGAAGGTGAGGTTGTTTACATGAACATTGCCTCAGTGGAGGGTGACAACGATGCTACTGGTGCCGACCTAAATGCAAAGGAGTCTGCTATTACTCTAATGCTACCATTGGTGCCGAACATATTTGTGGCTTTCGATGATGAATATCTACCTTATCTGAAAGAAATGATTTGGGATGTGGACGAAGTAAAGCAACTTGCAGCAGCCATCGACAGGTCGGTAGCGAAATATGGATATACCGACTTTGGCGAGATTAGTAAGGAGGCAACTGCCGCCAAAAATAAAATAAGCCAACTCTTGCATTTGGATAAATTGGCAGAAAGACAAGCCGAGTCCGCTTCATTGGCAAGAAGAATGTCGATGCTTAGGGCTGCTGGCTCTACGGAATCTCCCTACATCATAAACCCTTATGGCTATGGCGGTCTTCAAGTAGAAATAACCGACAGCGAAAAGAAACATTTCTACTATCCCCATAATATTTCCGGATATAACTGTGAGGTGACGGCATACAACAACAACCGTTTTGCCTATTCAAGCATAGTAAAAGGAAAGTATGATGCCGAAACTAACACCTATTACATTCCTGATTTAGGTGACGATTACGATTATTACAAGAACATTCTGAAACCCCAGAAGGTCAGCACATTCATGGACACATTTACTTCATTTAAATATGAAGATCTGGAACGCTTAGGCCAGTTCCTGGAGGAATCTTTAGACCTTGTACAGGGAGATATAGGGTTCGGTGATATGCATTGGAGTGACATGAAGAAAACAGCGAATTTCGACATCAGTGCACAGGATGATGCCATTGTCCTGCTGTTTCCTCGCGGCAACAATTACATGCTTGTCTATAATATATTCCAGTCTATAGTTAAGCCTATCGTTAAATTAATGTCGAAGAAACTTTCCAAAAAATTAGACAGCGAAGTAATCATACCTGTCATATGTGGAGGAATGGCAAGCGATATAGACTATATCATTGAACTTGAAAGTACGTTGGATGATCCAAATCTGAGGTTTTATGAGAAAATAGAAAAAATAACAAGTCTTACCTGGACAAAATTTTTTAAGGCGTTAGATAAATCACTCCAAGGTGATATTGATGGTGCTATCAAAGAATCATTTTCGGATTTTGTTGATAATACGGTCGACAAGGTCGGAGGCTATGAGGCTGCATTAGATTGGGCTGTTGTGAAAAAAGCATTCAAATACCTTGAATGGGTCAAAAAAATAGGTGACCTTGCAACAGGAACTCTCGGAACATTTTTCGAGGATAATGCCGTCTATCCAATCCATTGGGATGCTAACGGGCAGTTTGTCTTGGAACAGGATGAAGTGACGGTAGGAAAAGGTGAAAGCGTCAATGTGAGAATCCTTGTGGGAAACAATTCTTATTCATGCGAATCGTCTGACGAGAAGGTCGCAACGGTTACAGTTTCCTATAATAAAATCGAGATCCATGGTGTTGATGCAGGAGACGCTGTCATCACTGTCAAAGACATTAATGCCCAGAAAACGGCAAAGATAAATGTCCATGTCACAGGTATACAGACCTTCGTCTTGGCCGAGTCTGAAGTGTCTGTGCCCATGTATAAGGATCATTCTGTCACGATTGAACGTGGCGACGGTCCGTTCCACATCTTTGGTGGTGATGAGAAAATTGCCATAGCCAAGTTGGGAGGTGGAAGACCGAAGATTTTCCCTGGTGATAAATATGCTGTGGTTATCTCGGGTGTGTCGGAAGGAAGCACGTTGTTCTATGTGTACAATGAAGCAACCCACCAGACCTTACCACTGATGGTGAAAGTCACAGCCGAGGAAGTGGTCATCACAGATGAACAGTTTGTTGACTTGGGCTTAAGTGTGAAATGGGCTAATTGCAATGTGGGAGCCAATGAGCCACAGGAATACGGAGATTATTTCGCCTGGGGCGAAGTGAATACCAAGGACTATTATAGCCGAAACAACTATAAGTACTATTCCAATGGCAATTTCATAGATATTGGCAGCGATATCAGTGGAACCGAATACGATGCTGCCACACACAACATGGGCAACGATTGTCGAATGCCCACCAAAGCAGAGTATGAAGAACTGATAAGCAAGTGCGAGTGGAAGTTCGTTACTTATCGCAGGACAAGAGGTTGGAAGGTGACTGGTCCCAGCGGCAACAGTATCTTCTTGCCCGTCGTTGGATATATGTTAGACGATTGGAATGACAATATATCAATCAACGGATTCTATTGGTCGTCGAGCGTTACTGACAACAATCGTGAAGTCTATACTCTATATACAACTATGAACGATTACAAAATGTCTTCTAGCCACATGAATCGATTTGAGGGACGGACTGTCAGAGCCGTAACTAAAACCGAGGACGATACCGTCCAAACTGAGACATTTACTATCAATGGAGTGTCATTCAAAATGATCGGAGTGAAAGGAGGTTCATTTATGATGGGATCACCTGATGATGATAAAAATGCCAATGATGATGAGAAACCTCAACATCTGGTAACACTTAGCAATTACTCTATAGGTCAGACAGAGGTGACTCAGGCGTTGTGGGAGGCAATCATGGGCGATAATCCTTCAAATCATAAAGGTAACAACTATCCTGTAGAACAGGTTAGTAGGGAAATGTGTGAAAATTTTATATCTAAACTAAATACTTTGACAGGACGGACATTCCGATTGCCAACAGAGGCAGAGTGGGAATTTGCTGCACGGGGCGGGAAATATAGTAAAGGATATAAATATGCAGGCAGTGATGATGTAGGTACTGTGGCATGGTATGACAATAATAGTAACGGAGAAACCCATTCTGTTGCCCAGAAAAAAGCCAATGAATTAGGATTGTATGATATGAGTGGTAATGTGTGGGAACTATGTCAGGATTATTATGACGAAAACTATTATAGTATATCCCCAACAATCAATCCATGTAATACAAAAAAAGCAGATGTTTTCACAATGCGAAGCGGCGGGCCTGGGAGTAGTAGTTATTTTTGTCGTGTTGCTTTTCGCGGTGATCAGGTTTTGTTGATAGATCAGAAACCTGTGGACTCAAATTGGGATATAGGATTACGTCTTGTCCTCTCTGATAAAGACGATAAGGAGGTCCCCGCAGCAGCAATTGACCTCGGGCTACCAAGTGGAACAAAATGGGCCTCATATAATGTAGGAGCAACAAAGCCTGAAGAATTTGGTGGCTACTACGCTTGGGGGGAAACGGAGGAGAAAGACTATTATTATTGGGATAATTATATGTGTGAAGATGATGAATGTGGCACAACGGTGGATCCTATTTATGTCTGGAATGGGAATAAGTTATATGCTGATATTGCAGGTTCGAAATTTGATATTGCGACATCTAAATGGGGCCCTTCATGGCAAATGCCCTCGTCTACACAAATGGATGAACTTTTAAATGAATGCATTTGGACTTGGTGCGATGGTGACAATACCAAGTATAATGGAACAAATGTTAAGGGCTATATTATCTCCAGCAAGGTTAATAACAATCAAATATTTCTTCCGGCTGCAGGTAACTATTATATGGATAGAACTTTATACAAAAATGTTTACTGTCTTTATTGGTCATCATCACAATTTGACGGGGATGCATTTGAAGGTGAAGCCTATTATACCAACTCTAATTCTGCAATTGGAATGGGTTATAAAAACAAGGGAACTTACGTTGACTTGCGCTATTATGGACAGACAGTCCGTCCAGTCTATGTTCCTACCCCCCCCAGACAGTGACTTCTGAGCCAAATAGAATCCATTCGCCCTTAAACACAGTGGTTCCATTCTTACCGCAATTGTCAATCATGATGTACCAAATGCAGATGCTATATGTCGAATAGAACTTATTTACTCTGCAAAGAAAATCGCCCTGCAAGCCGTTGGCTTACAGGGCGATAGTAAAGACGTGCGATTCTGTATCAGGTCAGAATGCGTCGGTGTTGCTTAAAATCACTTAATGAGTCCAGCCAGTGCGTTGTAGGGATTCTTCTTCAATTCCTCTATCTTGGGGACTGCACAGGCGAAGAGACTGCCGCCCCTCACCTCCTTCACCCCTTGCAGATAGCGTCGCACTGTGGCCTGCGGCAGTCGGCCCATGGCAGGCATCAGGGCTGCGGTCATGGTCTTCGTGTCGGCCCCTGCACCGTACACGCCCGTCAGACTCAGCACCAGTGCCATCTCACAGAGGTATTTCGAGCCCGACTTGCCGCAGAGTTTGTTTCTGGCCTCTTCCTTGATGGGCGAGTCGTAGAGCAGCCACGCCACGAACTCACCCGGCAGCGACTCCCTGACACCCTTGTGCAGATAGGTCTTGAGTGGCGTGAGGGCTTTCTGGCACATCGTCACCAGACTGCTTACGGTCATCTGCCGTCTCTCTATGAGCGGTCTCAGTTGCGGATTGAGTCTCGCCATGTCATCCTGAACCAGCGTCAGTATCATATAGAACTGACAGATATTCTGCAGGTCGCTCTCCTGTAGTTTGGCATAGTGCTTGATGATGTATTTGGCTATCCTGTAATTGTTCAGGCAGATAATGCCCTTCTTCCATTCGGCAAAGTGCTCGAATCTAGCGCACTTCTCAGCAGTGTCCTCCGTCAGCGTGGTACCATGCGTCAGGGCGTCGGCTGATATCACAATTGCCCGCTGGCTCACCTCTCCGGTTGTGGGTTGTCTCACGTAACGACAGAAGTCCTTGTCAAGCAAGGCCTTGATCAATTGATGCTGCCAGTACTGGAGTGTGCGGGGACTGATGTCGCCCCATTCCTCGCGCCATTGCCTGTATTTGTATTCCGTATATTTGGGGTTGTATTGTTCACATAGTTTGTCGAAGAAGTCCTCGCATTTCTGCTGGTCGGCCTCCCTGGTCTTCCGCCTGATCTCACAAAACAGCCTGACCATCTCGTTCAACAGGTGATTCAGTCTGTCCACTATTTCCTGTCGGTCGTACGTTTCTATTGTTTCAAGCAGGTTGTTACCTATCAGTTTGGTCAGTTCCACTCCGTTGTCGTCGTATCCGTACCAGTCGGGGTCGAATATCGGGTTGTCCTTCGTCCAGTTGCGTTTTATGGCCAGCAGCGGGATGTTCAGATTAAGGGCCTCCAGCGTAATCTCCCTGTCAAGCGTGGCGTTGACGCGTTTCAGTTGAATGATGAAGTTGGCCATTTCCGACATGAACATATAGGCTATCAGACGCTTCTGTGCAGATGTGTAGAAGTGTAGTTTTCGGTTCACCTGTGCGCCTCTCAGGGCATCAGCGATTCGTTGGTTAAGCAATTCTGGCGGTGTCTCATCCGATTTTGGGTTATCATCCATGTTGCCGTTTTCCAGGAAATCCTCAAAGAGGTCATCTTCGAAGATTTCCTTACCTCGGATGCCGCTGAAAATACCGGTATCCATGCCGTTTTCCGTCCGGTTGACGTTCTTTAGTTTTTTCATAATGAGTTGTTGTTTGAATTGTGCGTTACACCGTGCAACGCCCTACAAAATTACAACAATCCCATGAAAACAAAGAAAGAAAAGTTCAAAAAAGACACCCCATATCGACAGAAAGGCACTTTTTATCGACGAATTCCTAACTGCCATCTGTCAGAACTGCCATCCGCCAGACACATAACAGATTTTTCTTCATCTACTCTGGCTCTACCGCCATATTTATATTATTGTTGTTAGTCATCGTGAATCTGTTCCCATTGCAGTAGAGCATTTTCTTTGTTTGTTAACTTGGGTTGAACAAAGCACTTGGAAGATAGCCATTTTTGAACATTTGCTTCCAGTAGGTGTTACGGAACTCTAAAATGCTCAAATTAATTTGGAGTTTTGCTTGTTAATTTGTAATTTTGCAGCAGAAATGAATAAGAAGAACTTAGATATCGCATATTTCCTGTCCTTTTGTATTGAGCAATACAAGGAGGAAAAGCATCTGAATGGCAATGAAGTTGCAAATATCTTCAGCCAATACGGCGTGTTGGATTATCTAGAACAACACTTTGAGCCACTTCATTCCCAAAGCCGTCAGTGGATTTTGGAAGATATCGATGAGTATATTAATTTAAGGAGAAAAGAATCGGCATGAAACTATATCATGGAAGTATAGAACAGGTGAATACCCCTGAGATACGAGAATCGAGCCATACACTTGACTATGGCAAGGGCTTCTACGCAACCACTTCTTTAAAACAGGCAGAGAACTGGGTTAAGAGAAAGTCCAAAGAGATGAATGTTGACAAAGGCTATGTCAATGTATATGAGTTCGACAAGTCGGCATTAAGGAAAATGAAGAGTCTCATTTTCAACGAACCAACGGAAGAATGGGTTGACTTTGTACATCAGAATCGCACAGTTAAAGGCTTCCAGCATGATTATGACATTGTATATGGCCCAGTTGCCAATGACAGGGTTTATGCTGCTTTTGCCCTTTACGAAGGAGGGGTATTGAACAAACAGGAACTGATAAGGGAACTTAAAACATATAAGTTGGTGGACCAATATTTGTTTCATACTTCACCAGCATTAGAATATCTGTCTTTTATCGAAGCAAAGGAGGTGACATTATGAATCTGAATGTGACGCAAGACAATCTTTATCTCTTCCTCCCCTCTAAGATCAGTTGGATGGCAGAGATGCTTTCTGAAGATAAGAAGATTAGTATATCTGATGCAGTCAAAGAGATATATGCATCAGAAGTATATCGCCGTCTGGAAAAAGAAGAAACAAAACTTTGGCATTTAGGCCCTGTGGCGCTCTACGAAGAAATGAAATAAGGTATCATGAAAAAATGACCTACTGGTTTGTAGGTTGCCATCTGTCAGAACTGCCATCCGCCATCACGCCACCAGAAAAACGACCAAAGGCTATTAGCAGTTTTAATCAACTTCTGACCTCCAGTATGCTTCATCCCTGGATCTTCGTATACTTGAACAGTCCCAAAGGTCTATCGTAACAAAGTCATACCCGTCGCCTTTCGGCAGATTAAGGCCATTACCCCTGTCGTATTTGAAGCCGTCCCAACTCATGTCAACGTTTCCCTGAGGAAGTTCCCAAACGAGTTCAATTTCATGAGGTTTGGGTAACACACCATAGCCGTGGTCATCATAATATGGCTCCACTGGCATACTCTTTCTCATATATTCTAACATAGACAACATCTCTTCCTCGCTAACTTTTCGTTTTGTCGTTATTCTAACATGACAGATAGGATAATCTGTTGGAATGTCAACGTAAATATAACATGGCCCAAACACAGGAAGTTCACCTTTGTAGGTCATTCTTCTTTCGTTTCTATCACAAAGGCTGATTCCATGCGTTTTCAGAACCGAATCATGAAACTCTTCCGCTGACGTGTTGAGTTGTGAATAGCCGATAGAGAGGTGTTCCTGACCAACGAACATACTAGAACAATTGTAATACCTATCCATATTTTACTGTCATTTTATGTTTTTTCGCAGCCTTCAATTCGTAGCGGACGTAACTTTTTATCTTTAAACAACTTGATAATAATATCAGTTGGCAAGTCCCATAACCTGACCACAGAATGACCATAGTCAGCAGAGTACCATTCTTCTTTGGAGGGAATTCGTTTCAGTAGTGTATAATTCTCCCATGTTTCTCCACTTTCACGAGACCAACTCTCCTTCCAAATAAAACGGCTACCAATGTCAGAAATAAGTTCTTGTCTTGAAGGTAAGCGATTTCCAAGACTGTCAATAAAGGACTGCTTTTTGTCGATTTCTTCTTTCGTCAAACAGCGACATCCCAAGATCAGTCGTTCTCGTTCTCCTTCCGCCCAATCTAATTGTATATGAACATGGGGTCGTGGTTGGTCGTCAATAACAGAAAGCATTGTTTCTGCTTTCTTTTTTATTCTATTGTACAAATCACGATCTGAACATTCTAAACTGACCGTTGAAAAGAATTCATCTGGAAAGAAATAACGTTTCAGAGATTCTTTTTCATTGTTGTTAAGAGGGAAATCAAACTCCACTGGATCAAGATACTCTTTTTTTTCTAAATCCAAATATAGTGCCTTGATTCGAATATAATGATCCTTACAATCTTTATACTTTTCCATGAGCATAATTGCTATATTACGGCAGGCGACATCAAGTTCTTCCGCTCGCTCATGGCTGATTGGGAAGGATTTTTCGTATTCATACCATATATCAGCATGATTAGTATGATAATGATTGTTGACATATCTTCTAATGTTATCAATACTAATGGTTACGCGATGGGACAATACCTATAACCCAATACGTTCTTTGGTTCCAATTCCTCCCCAAGTTTTTCTCTAAGCAGGAGAGGAACAATTATATTTCTTTCAGTCATATTGCTATGCATTTTCTGTTTTCGCTCAACAAATAATCTACCACAGATTCCCAGTCAGGAGAACCTGACTGACAAACATACTTGGTATTAATTAACCCTCTCAATCTTGCATGTGTGCCGCTTCGTCTCGCGATCATAGTTGATACCTACGAGCAGAAGGCGGTCTGTGTATGGCAGAACCTTGACAGGATACTTATTGAGATGCGTCTCGAAAGAGGGATCGCCAGCAATCTTCAAGTCCTCAAACAGACTCCGCGAATCGCATGATTGGTCATAATAAGAATATAACATCTTTGCAGCCATCGACTTTCCAAAACGACGGCAACGCGTGACGCAACTAAAGCGGCGCTCAGAGTTAAGCGTACTGTTCACCACTGCTATCAACTCCGACTTATCAATGTATTCACCATTGCGGGCTGATCGGAATCCTGCATTACCTATGTTAATATATGTACCCATGACTCGTAACTTTGGCGCAAAGATACAAAAAACAAACGAGATAAGCAAGAAAAACGGCAAAAAATCTGGCAGATGGCAGATGGCAGTTAGGAAAATGAGGTATGGAGGTTAAGAATAAAGAAGGGAGTAATATTTATATTACTCTATATATATAATATATTACATATAGAGAGTAAATTTTTGGCATGCCTGTGCGAAAAACTAATTGCCATCTGCCATCTGCCATCCTTTGACCGTCTGATGATGCCCTCGAAAAATGTGCGTCGTCTCCGAATCCATTACTAAGAGTCATCGGGCTCACCCAATACGGTGAAGATAAGTGACACCTCGGCGGGACTGAACGAGCGACGGCCCATATTATCGAGGCGGCGCAATTGTGGGTTGATACAAATCCAGTGGCGCAGTTTCTGCCAGGCACTGCGCGGTTGGAGATCGGGAAAATAGAGTTGGGCAAGTTCCGTCCGCCTCATCGTACGCTTTGTAATCATTGTCTGTGTGTTTTTAGGGTTGAACGTGTGATTTTTCTCTTTTCGGATGCAAAGTTAATACATTTTTCAGCCGTTTGCAAGAATAACGCATCATAACGCACAAAAACGCATCAAAAGGCATAAAGTTTTACAAACATGTAGTAATTTCGCGTTCAGAAACAGAAAAGCACGTGCAAATAACAAAATGTCTAACTCTTAAATTAAAAAGCGTATGAAAATCAAATGGTCAACAGTCAAGACGGTGCTGCAAATCATTGCCACCATCATTACCTCCATCGCGGGAACAATCGCCGTACAGTCGTGCGTAGCATGAAGTGAAAAGTGAAAAGGTAAAAAAGTAAAATAGGAACTTTAGGCGGCAAAACCTGCCTGAGATTCGGTTGAGAACTTTGCAGGGGTTGCAAAACCTTCCCTAAGATTCCGTTCAGACTTTTGCAAGGTATGCAAAACCTTCCCTAAGATTCCGTTCAGACTTTTGCAAGGGTTGCAAAACCATCAACGAGATTCCGTTCACAACTTTGCAGGGGTTGCAAAAACGCCCCTGAGATCCGATTCAGAACTTTGCAAGGTATGCAAAAACATCCCTAAGATTCAGTTCTGACTCTTGCCGGGGTTGCAAAATCTTCCCCAGAATTCAGTTTATAAAAGTAAAAAGGTAAAAAAGTAAAACTATGAACATTAAACAAATCGTAAATTTCCAGTTGAAGTATCTCCGCATGGCAGGTTTCCTGGAGTTCGTGCAGCAGGTGTTGAACATCGTGAAGACCTATCGCGATTCGGGCGAGGCAGGCGTAAGTCAGTTGCCCGCAAAGGTGGAGGCAGCCTACACACCGTTTGCCACAAGTATCGTGGCGATGGATGATGCCTACAAATTGAACCGCGCGAGTGAATACACACAGCAGATTGCGGACGAGGACACCCGACGCGACGGGCTCTACATAGCCCTGAAGAACCAGGTGCAGATGTACACGAAGTTCGACTTCGACACAGAGAAGAAGACGGCAGGCATTTACCTCTGGAACATCATCCGCAAGTACAACGTGGACGTGACGGAGAACTACCACGAGGAAAGTGTGAAACTGCAGCAGATGATTCAGGAACTGGAGGCTGACAACACGGCAGGCCATCACATCACAACCCTCGGTATCACCTCGCTTGTCTCACAACTCAAGACTGCCAACGAGGCCGTGCGTACGCTGCTCTCTCAGCGCAACGACGAGCGGATGATGCAGGAGAAGGCGGCTCTGGCGAATGCCCGTAACGTGGTGGATGAGCGTTACCGTGACCTCGTGCTGATGGTCAATGCGGCTACCGCGATGGAGGATAACCAGGAGAGCATCGCTGGTCTTGAAGGTGTCATCTCGCAGGTGAACGAACTGATCAAGTACTACCGTCAGTACGTGGCGCCGAAGGGCGGAGGAAGCCTCACCCCCAGCCCCTCTCCAACGGGCGAGGGGAGCAGCCTCACCCCCGACCCCTCTCCAACGGGCGAGGGGAGCAGCCTCACCCCCAACCCCTCTCCAACGGGCGAGGGGAGTGGAAACTCCGGCGGCACGCCAACTCCGACACCACAGCCTGGTGATGATGACGAGCCTGACCAGTAAAACCAGCACGAGGTGCATGGATTACGGCACTTTCTAAACAGAATCATCCCCAGCCGAGAGGACTGGGGATGATTTGCGTTTATGTAGGGTTGTTTGACTTAGAATCTGCCGGGGCCACCGAAGCCGCCACCGCCGCCGAAGCCGCCGCCACCGCCCATCGGCATACCGCCTCCGAAGCCGCCACCGCCGCCACGACGATTGCCACCACCGTTGCCCATCGGCATACCACCCATCGGCATACCCATGCCGCCCATCATACCTCTACGGGATGCACGTGTGCCGAAGAAGTTCAGACGATAACTGGCGCGGAACATGATGTAACTGTTGATGGCATTGTACTCGTTGTCGGTACGGGCCATTGCAGAAATGGTGGTTGAGAAGTTCGACTGCTGACCTAAGATGTCGAAGAACTGCAGCGAGAGCGTGAGGGGCTTGCCCTTGAGAAGGCTCTGAGAGATCTGCGCATTCCAGATGAGTTCGTTGGTGTTCATTGACTGATCGTCATAACCACGACGGCTGTTCATGCTGATATCCGTTGTAATCTGGGTTCCCCAGGGCAGATAGATCGTAGAGTTCGCACCGTAGGAGTAAGTCCAGGTGTCGAGGTTTGACTGCGGCTGCAGTTTGTTGCGGGTCGTATTGTAGTTGACCGATCCGTTGAGTTCCAACTCAAACCAGTCGTTACGATAACCGAATCCCAGACGTCCACCGAGGTTGTTCTGGTTGGTGGAATTCCTCAGTGTCTCCATGGTCTGACGATCAGCAACAAAACCTACACGGTGGTTGAAGTTCTCGTTCACAGAGACATTGTAGGTGAAGTAACCTAATGAGTCGATGGCTGAGTTCCACATGATGTTACCGCCAGCATTCCAGTTACCGTTGATATTCTCAGGACGTGACTTCTGTCCACCAATTTCGGTAAATGTCACCACATTGGCAATGCTGTTCATGGTGGTCGAGAAGTTCAGGTTGGCGTTGATCATGCGCTGGTGACTCATGATGTAGTTGTTGAAGCGCAGGTTGAAACTCTGGGTGAACGAAGGCTTCAGGTCGGGGTTACCTTCGGTCTTGTTCATTGGGTTGGTATCATCATCAATGACGAGCAACTGACTCATAGAAGGCTGGCTGGTGCTACCACGATACTGGAACTGGAGGCTACCCTGCTGTGTGGGACGCCAGCGGAAGTTGGCTGTCGGGCTCCAGTTGATGAAATCACGTGTCAAATCAACTTTCTGACTTAAATAATTCTGCTTATACTTTGAGGTTTGAGGAATAATCTGCACACCAAAATTGAAATCGTAGGTATCGCGGATGAAGCGCAGCATGATCTCACCAGTATGAATATAGTTCTTATATTCTGAATACTGACTTTGATCCGTGCTATAGTAGAAGTCACCCTGCGATGGAGAATAGTTGCCAGTCGGATCAACAATATTGAAATAGTCTCTCCACTGACGATATGACGGGGATACGCTACTGAAGTCGAAACGCTGTGTAGGATCAGCCAGCAACGGGTTCGAGTAGTCGAACGTCTGACGGTCATTCTCGTTATAGCGATACTGGAAGGTATAACTGAACTGCAGGAAGGTAGCGTAGGCAATCGGCTCGCTATAGGTAGCACGTACACTGTAGTCCCACGACTTGGTAGGCGTCAGGTTGTAACGGTTGGCCTGATATTCGGTAAGGCCATCAACACCATTGTACTTCGCGGTTCTTCCCTGGAAGAGATGCGTCTGGTTATTGGACAACTGCGTGTTCTCGTTGTTGCTGTAGTTACCAGTCAACTGCACGGTGATGTTACGTCCTCTGCCGTTGAGCAGACGATTGATCTGCAAGGTACCACCGAGGCGCTTGTTCTCGCCATAGCCCAGCGACTTGTTGTTGGTACTATTGGTGATCCATTCTGCCAGGTCGCCACCGTTCTTCACGATCTCAGCCATGACGGCTGCATCGAGTTGGTAGTTGACGTGTGAGTAGGGATTATCGTTGAACGTAGCGGAGGTGTTTTCGCTGCGGCTGTCGTTAGTGCCAAAACTCCACGTGGGGCGGAAGGCAATGTTCCACAGGGTGTCGGGTGTCCACTCCAAACGTCCCTGAACGCTCCAGTTGGTGGAACGGGTGTAACTCTGGTTGATGGAGTTCGAAACCTGTTTCAGACTCTCGTCGCCCGTGAAGTTATCCGTGAAACGACGTGACCAGGAGTCGCCATCGCGGTGGTTCCAGTTCACACTGGCCTGGGCAATAATCAGTTTGGGCTTCTCGTAGTTGAGGTTCACCATACCGGTCTTGGCAGCATTCAAGCCACCGCCGCCCATGCCCTGACCACCTCCGAAGCGTCGGCCACCGCCGCCACCCATACCCTGGTCGTTGGTATTGTTGGCGTTGAGCATACCCATCACACGGTAGTCATCACGCATATACATACCGAACAGACGACCAGAATAGCGCTTCTCGGTACCGACACCCAGGTCGGCGTTCATCATCGTACCACGGTTCATACCGGCACGGATACCGAAGTCGAGCACCGTCTGCTCGTTACCGTCGTCGATACCTGTGATACGAGCCAGGTCGCTCTTCTCATCGTATGCACGTACCTTCTCGATAATCGAGGTGGGCAGGTTCTTCAGGGCCGTCTTAGAGTCACCGAAATCCTTACCATCGACCTTGATCTTCGACACCTGCTTACCATTGATGGTGATGTTACCATTCTCGTCGATGTCAGCACCTGGCATACGCTTCACCAGTTCCTCCACTACGGAGCCCTCTGGCACACGATAGGCATCAGCATTGAAGATCAGGGTGTCGCCCTTCGACTGCACCTTGGCCAGGTGAGCCGTCACGGTGGTACCCTTCAGCATGATAGCATCTGGCTCCAACTGGATGGAACCGGCAGACACATTCTTACCCTCGATCGTAATGGCCTTGGTATAGGTCTTGAAGCCAACGAACGTGATTCTCAGAGTGAATTTACCATCGCGAGGCACCTTGATGGAGAAAGCACCGTCTGTGTTTGTTACTGCATTGGCTATGACCTTCTCTCCACTTAATACAGAGGCCGTTGCCTGAATGACTGCTTCTTTGGTATCCGACTCAATCACAGTTCCGCTGACTGTACCTTGGGCGAATGCCGTCATGGTCGAAATCGACGCTAGAAAAATAACAAGTAATTTTTTCATTGATAAATTTATTGTAAATTTTTGTGTTTTTGACGCATCCTGTGAAGAAAAGTTTAATGGAATTGAAAAAAAAAGGGTCAAATCTACAATTATTTACCATTTTGTACACGATTTCAGAATAATTAATATACCTTTGCACGGAATTTAAGTCATCAACCGTAGCATGAGTCCACAAAAAGTGATTATTGCCGACAATCTGGAGCAGACGCTGGCGCAGGCCGTCGGAGAATGCGAGCACGACAGGATATTCCTGTTGGCTGACAATACCACACAGCACCTCTGTCTGCCACTGGTAGCAGGATTCAGTTGTCTGAAGGGTGCGCAGAGCATCGTGATAGGCGCTACCGACACCCACAAGACGCTGGAGTCACTGGCACACGTCTGGGAAGAGTTAGGCAACGGTGGTGCCACCCGTCACACCTTATTAATTAATATAGGGGGCGGCATGGTGACAGACCTCGGAGGCTTTGCTGCCTCCACCTTCAAGCGGGGTATCAACTACATCAACATCCCCACCACGCTGCTCTCGATGGTCGACGCCTCCGTGGGCGGAAAGACGGGCATCAACTTCAGGGGACTGAAGAACGAGATCGGCGTGTTCAACAATGCCGCCAGCGTGATTCTCGACACGCAGTTCCTGCGCACACTGGATCACGAGAATATCCTTTCGGGCTATGCCGAGATGCTGAAGCACGGGTTGATCTCCAATGAACAGATGTGGGCAGAACTGCTGAATTACGACGTGGAAGAGCCCGATTTCGAACTGTTGCAGCGGATGGTGGCCGACAGTGTGGCTGTGAAACAGCGCATCGTCACCGAAGACCCCACGGAACAAGGTATCCGCAAGGCCCTGAACTTAGGTCATACCGCAGGACACGCCTTCGAGTCGCTGGCACTCAAACAGAGTGTCATCGGGAAAATGCAATTCCCCATCCTGCACGGCTATGCCGTTGCCTACGGCCTTATCTGCGAACTCTACCTGAGTGCCATGAAGACAGGCTTCCCCACCGACAAGATGCACCAGACCGTGAGTTTCATCAAGGAGCACTATGGCAAGATGACCATCACGTGCGACGACTACCCCACCCTGCTGGAACTGATGACGCACGACAAGAAGAATACGGCAGGCATCATCAACTTCACACTGCTGGGCGGCATTGGTGACATCCGCATCAACCAGACAGCCACAAAAGAAGAAATTTACGAGGCACTCGACTTCTACAGGGAGTGCTGACAACAGATAGCCAATCAACTTTATTCTACCTAACATATTACTAACTATGGGTGGGACGGCTCGCGAGAGTAGTCCCATCTTCTGTGTTTTAGGATGCCTTTCGTGAAAAAAAAGGCGAAGATGAGCCGTTTTTCAGAGAAATGTTGTACTTTTGTAGCGTCAATCGCACAAAGACGAATGAAAAGAGCGATGAAGTGGATTGGGATAGCGGTTATTACTCCCATTCTGCTGTTTCTGATACTCGCCGCGCTGCTCTATTTCCCGCCAGTTCAGAACTGGGCGGTACAGAAGGTCGCTACCATTGCCTCGGAGAAGACAGGCATGGACATCAGCGTGGGGCGCGTACGACTGGAATGGCCGCTCAACTTAGGAATCGACAACTTCCGTGCCCTGCACCCAAACGACTCCTTACCCAACGTCACTGACACCATTGCCGACGCGAAGCACCTGACCGTCGACATACAACTATGGCCCCTGTGGGAGAAACGGGTCGTCATCAACCAACTGGCACTCCAAGAGGCCAAACTCAATACCAACGGCTTTATCAGCGACCTCAGGATCAAGGGCGACGTGGGTGAACTGTGGCTGCGCTCCAACGGCATAGACTTAGACAAGGAACTGGCAGAGGTAAATGGCGCCAGACTGACAGATGCCCGTCTGGACATCAACCTGACAGACACTGCTGCCGTAGACACCACTGAGTCGACGCTCAAATGGATCATCAATGCCGACAGCCTCAGTTTCCGACAGACAGACCTCACCCTGCACCTGCCAGGCGACACGGTGCCCATGAGGACACTACTGGGACAGGCCGTGGCCAGAGAAGCCCGCATAGACCTCGGGACAGGCATCTACCAGGTGGGCAGTCTCGACGGCACGGGTTGCAGTTTCGACTATGCCCCCATCGGACTGTCGGACATGACGCTGGGGATTGACCAACTCAGTTACGCCCCCTCAGGCACCTCCCTCTACATCAGGATGGCAGCCCTGAAAGACAAGAGCACAGGACTGGAAATCACCGACATGAAAGGATCCGTCAGATTTGACGCCAACTTCGACAACGTGCAGATACCAGCCCTCTACGTGAAAACACCCGACTCTGACCTCTTCACGGAGGTGGATATGGCCCTGAACACCTTTGGCGACGAGAACCCGGGGAAGATGAAGATGCGCCTGAACGCCCAGATCGGCAAGCAGGACATGGTGAAACTCATGGGCGACATGCCACAGAGTTTCATCCGCCAATACCCTAACCAACCCCTGAGCATCAAAGGCTCCGTGAACGGTAATATGCAAGAGATGGACTTCACGGGCTTGGACATCAACCTGCCAACGGCCTTCCACGCCACCGCCAGCGGCACGGCAGGGAACCTGACTGACCCCAAAAAACTGAAAGCAGACATACGCCTGAGTGCCAAGACGCAAGACCTGGGCTTTGCCACCAGTCTGTTGCCCTCGAAAGACTTCCGCATCCCCAACGGCATTAGTCTCGACGGCACCATCAAGGCCGACGGCACTAAATACGTTGCTGACCTCACGGCGCAGGAAGGTGGCGGCAGCGTGAAACTGAAAGGCAACGCCACCATCCCACTGGATGCAAGAGGGAATATGGCCACGTCGCTGATGACCTACGATGCAGACATCAAAATACAGAACCTGAACCTGCACCATTTCATGCCCAAGGACTCGCTCTACCATCTCTCGACAGAGATACGGGCCAAGGGCTACGGCACGGACTTCCTCTCCAACCGCAGTCACCTGAGGGCTGACGCCACCGTGAGTCAACTGCAATACGGACACTGGAACCTGAGTGGACTGACTGCCACTGCCAACCTCCAAAACGGACGCGGACAGGCCACACTCACAGGACACAACGACCTGTTCGACGGTTCCATAGGCATTGATGCCCTGCTTGATGCCAAAGAGTTACAAGGCACCATCAGTGCCGACCTCGCCAAAGCCGACCTCTACGAGATGCGACTATTGGACAAGCCACTGACCATCGGACTATGCGGACATGTGGACATCCACTCCGACATGAAGGAAAGCCACACCATCACGGGCCTGTTAGGCGAACTCTACATTGCCGACGAGAAGAATATCTACCGTCCGGAAGACCTCGGGTTGCACCTGAAGACCAATAGCGACACCACCTATCTACGTGCCCAAAGCGGCGACCTCATCGTGAAGATGGATGCCAGCGGAGGCTACGAGAAAGTGCTCCGACAGTTGTCAGTACTCAGCGACTCCGCCATGTCACAGTTACAGCAGAAGATCATTGACCAGCCTGCCCTCACACGCCTGTTGCCCACCATGAAACTGCATGTGGAGAGTAAACGCGACAATCCCCTCGCCAACTTCCTGAAGACTAATAACATCACTTTCAAGGAACTGTTTGTAGACCTCAACACATCGCCCCTCTCAGGCATCAACGGCGAGAGTCATCTCTACTCGCTCGTCTATGACAGTACACGGATAGACACCTTCCGCCTGAACCTGACACAGAAGGGCGAACGCCTGACTTATCAGGGACAGGTACGCAACAACAAGAAAAACCCGCAGTTCGTGTTCAACGCCCTCTTCGACGGACACCTGCACGAACATGGGGCACTGGTGGGCCTGCGCTATTTCGACGCCAAGGACAAGATGGGTATCCGTCTGGGAGCCACAGCGGAGATGGAGGCAGAAGGAATCCGTTTCAAACTGATGCCGGAACGCCCCACCATCGGCTACAAAGAGTTCAACCTGAACAAGGACAACTACATCTTCCTGACCCGTCCGAAGGATAGGAAGGGCTTAGGCAGGATACAGGCGAAGGTAGACCTCATTGCCGACGACAAGACAGGTCTGAAACTCTATACGGAGAATCAGGACTCCACCATGCTGCAAGACCTGACTGTCAGCATCAACCACTTCGACCTTGGCGAACTGACGTCAGTATTACCCTATATGCCACGTATCACGGGTTATCTGCAAGGCGACTACCACATCCTGCAAGACCGCGACGAACATATCTCCGTGGCTTCGGATATGGCCGTACAGAACATGACCTACGAAGGCTCGCCCATCGGCAACATCAGCACCGAGTTGGTCTATCTGATGAAAGAGGACGACACCCATGCCATAGAGGCCCGTCTGATGCTCGACGACGAGGAGTTCGGGCTGCTGAGCGGCACCTACCAGGGTGACGGACATATAGATGCCCTCTTCACCATGACGCGTTTCCCGCTGTCGATAGCCAACGGTTTCGTACCAGACCAACTGGTAGGTCTTGAAGGCTACGGTGAGGGAGAACTGACCATCAAGGGCACCACCACCCATCCGCAGGTGGATGGTGAAATCTATGTGGAAGATGCCTATCTCGTGAGTCAGCCCTATGGCGTGCGGATGCGCTTCGACAACGACCCGATCCGCGTGGTGGGTTCACACCTGCTGTTGGAGAACTTCGGACTCTATGCCTACAACGACGAGCCGCTCGTGATGATGGGCGACGTGGACTTCTCGAATACGGATCACATCACTACAAACTTGCAGATGCGTGCCCGTAACCTGTTGCTCATCAACTCGAAGCAGGAAGACAAATCCATTGCCTTCGGCAAGGCCTACGTCAACTT
>JAFZNI010000222.1 GCA_017551005.1 Prevotella sp. | reverse complement strand
GTCAGGCACACATAACCTGACGCTATCAACTATCTGCAAGATATCCACGGACTTGGGCGAGGATATCGTCACCGTACCCAATTGTTAAAAACAAGCTGAAAAGTGCATCCAGAGGCGTTTTCCTGATTATCACTAACTTTGCAATAAAAAATAATAAAACCGCCGACTTTCACAAGCCAGCGGTTTTTGGAAAAAGTTGTTTTCTCTTTTCAATATCATGCATGGTCGAGGTGACAGGACTCGAACCTGCGACAGCCTGGTCCCAAACCAGGAACGCTACCAACTGCGCTACACCTCGATTTTTCTTAGCGGCTGCAAAGGTACGAAAAAGAAGTGAGAAGTGAAAAGTGAAAAGTGAAAAGTTGGTGCACATTGGCATTTTTTAACGTTTACTCTTCACTTTTCACTTCTTAATTTCTCAACTTTTCACTTCTTTATGATTCCTTGTTCAACAAAGATTTTCTTCAGGGCTACCACCGAACGGTCTACCTGTTCCTTGGTATGTGTGGCCATCAAGGCATAGCGCACGAGGGTGTCCTGAGGAGCACATGCGGGCGGAATGACTGGATTGATGAACACACCAGCCTTGAAGGCAAGAGCCGTGACGAGGAAGGTCTTATCCACATCGCGCACATAGAGTGGGATGATAGGACTCTCGGTGTCGCCAATCTCGAAGCCTTCCTCACGGAAACGCTTCAGGGCATAGTTGGTGACATCCCACAAAGCCTGAATGCGCTGGGGCTCGCTCTGGATGATGTGCAGGGCGGTCATAGCGGCTGCTGTGGCGGCGGGAGTATTTGAAGCCGAGAAGATATAGGTACGGCAGGTATGACGGAGCCAGTTGATGGTGTCCCAGTCGGAAGCAATGAAACCACCGATGGAAGCCAGCGACTTCGAGAAGGTACCCATAATCAGGTCTATCTCGTCGGTGAGTCCGAAATGGTCGCACACGCCCCTACCCTGTTTGCCGAACACGCCGATGCCATGAGCCTCATCGACCATGATAGAGCAGTTGTACTTATGCTTGAGTTCCACGATCTCAGGCAACTTGGCCAGATCGCCCTCCATAGAGAACACGCCATCGACCACAATCAGTTTGATGGCCTCCTGAGGCAACTTCTGGAGCACGCGCTCAAGATCCTGCATGTCGTTGTGCTTGTAGTGCAGTTGCTTGGCAAACGCAAGACGGCGACCGTCCACAATCGAAGCGTGGTCACGATCGTCGCAAATCACGAAATCATCCTTGCTCAGCAGTGCTGGGATCACACCCTGGTTCACTGAGAAACCGGTAGAGAAGCAGAGGCAGTCATCCTTGCCGATATACTCTGCAATCTCCTTTTCGAGTTGAATGTGCAGGTCGAGCGTTCCGTTGAGGAAGCGGCTTCCGGCACAACCAGAACCATACTTGTCGAGCGCAGCCTTGGCCGCATCAATGATACGCTGGTCGCCCGTAAGGCCTGTATAGGCATTCGAGCCGAACATCAGCACCTTGTGGCCGCCCATCTCAACCTCCGTACCCTGCTTTCCCTCAATGGCGCGGAAATAAGGGTAAACGTCAGCCTCCATGAACTTCTGCGGCTCACGGTAATGCTTGTATCTTTCTTGTAACTGTCCCATTCCGATATAGGTAAGTTTCTTGTATTTTTTCTTTCAGGCTGCAAAGTTACACAAATTTTTGCAAAACGTGCAAGAAAAACTTAATAAATGTCGTTTTTTAGTATTTTTCTTGAATAAAACAAACATTTTTCAGACTTATTTCGTATTTTTGCATCGTTTATGAAGGAAAAGAAGGACATAACATTCATCATAAATCCCATTTCGGGCACCCACTCGAAGGATGAGATTCCAAACATCATAGAGAACACGCTCGACATGGAGCAGTTCAATTTTGAACTGCGCTTCACCGAATTTGCAGGCCATGCCGCCGAGATAGCCCATGAGTGTGCCGAAAAGGGGCTGGATATCGTGGCAGCAGTAGGCGGCGACGGCACCGTGAACGAGGTGGCCCGTTCGCTGACACATACGGATACCGCCCTCGCCATCGTGCCCTGCGGTTCAGGCAACGGCTTGGCCAGACATCTCTGTCTGCCGATGGATGCCAAGAAAGCCATCGGGATCATCAATGCCTGCAAGATCGAGGACTTCGACTACGGTGTCATCAACGACCTGCCCTTCTTCTGCACCTGCGGCATGGGCTTCGATGCGTTTATCTCGCTGAAATTCGCCGAGGCAGGCAAGCGCGGCCCTATCACCTACGTGGAGAACGTGCTGAAGGAAGGACTGAAATACAAGCCAGAGACCTATGTCGTAGAGGACGAGGCGGGCAAGATGCGCTACAAGGCTTTCCTCATAGCCTGTGCCAATGCCTCGCAATACGGCAACAACGCCTATATCGCCCCTGGAGCCACCATGAAGGACGGCGAGATGGACGTGATCATCATGGAGCCCTTCGATGTGCTCGATGCCCCGCAGATAGCCGCCGACCTCTTTATGAAGACCCTCGGCAACAACTCGAAGATCAAGACCTTCCGTGCCAAGGAGATACATATCCACCGTAAGGAGCCCGGAGCCATCCACTTCGACGGCGACCCTATGATGATGGGTACGGACGTCGACGTGCACATCGAGCACAACGGCATCAAGATACTGACCAACCCCGAGGCCATCGAGGATGCGAGTCAGCCAAACTTCCTCCTGAATGCCTTCAGCGACTTCTTTAATAATATTAATAATGTACGCGAGGACATCGAAAAAAGCGGGCGCAGGATACAGGTCATCAACAAAGTGCTGCTCAGAAAACTGACACGACTGTAATCACAACCATTCACCTGATATGCAACTCACCATCGTCTATATCGTCGTGGCACTGGCCATCGGCTTCGCCGCGTGGCATTTCTACAAGACCTGCCGTCGTGATGCAGACCCCTGTTGCGGTTGCGAGGGATGTCCGTTGAGACAGGAGTCAGGAGACAGGAGACAGGAGTCAGTAGATATGAAAGGAACGTATTGTAGGAAAGAATGCAAGAATAAAAAAATAAAAGAATGTTAAATTGAGATATTTCATTTTTTCATTTTTCCATTTTTTCATTTTTATTTCGTACCTTTGCACCCGCATTTAAAAAGTGTACGCTGGTGCGTTGATCTTCGATCGACCCACCTTCGCTCAGAAGAACTGATGCGAGCATCGTTCTTCATTCGCTTAAACGGTGCGTTGGATGAGTGGCTTAGTCTACGGTCTGCAAAACCGTCCACGGCGGTTCGAATCCGCCACGCACCTCAGAGCAAAAAAGAATCCCCAGCCGAAACGGTTGGGGATTCTCTTTGTTTACTCGCCTTCGATGAGGTCGCCGATTTCGGCTATCTCGTCTTCATCGAACCACTTCGAGAGTTTCTTCTTGGCCTGCTCGACGATTTCGGGATCAATGCCCGTCCACACCTTCTTCAACACATAGAGCAGCACGGCTAAGTCGTCGGTGAGTCCCGCAATGGGGATGGCATCAGGGATGACATCCAGCGGACTGATCATGTAACCCAAGGCACCGATGATGATGGCCTTGTCCTTCTTGCTTACCTTGTCGCTCTGCAACGTATAATAGAGGATAAGGGCGGCATACACCAGTTTGGCACCAGCACGCTTGGCGATGCGTGAAATCTTCTCCGCAAACTCTCTCTTCGAGAATTTCTCGCCATAGTTCATAAAATCGGGTATTTCCATCTTTTTTTATTTACTATTTGACTATTTACTATTTGACTATTAATGGTTGATTCTGATAATTCTGATTCCAGTGTGAGAGGGATGCTGCTGAAGATACTGGTAGAGCGTCATCGGCTCCTCCACCACCTTCTTATGCAACTGAGAGGCATTCAGCAGATGGAGTCCGTCATCATGCCACACGGCAAAACCGAGATGAGCGATGTCGAGTCCGGGCTTGTTGCAGGTGATGGCGATGATGTCACCATCGTGTACAGCCTCACGCATGGCTGGGGTGTCTCTGACTTCCGACTTGGGGATATAGCGGAACTTCTGTCCAGTCAGGCACTGTTCCATCTGAGCGATTTCAGCCACATACTCAGGATGCGCCTTCAAGGCCTTGTAACTCTGAGGATGCTGGCTCATATAATTGACTTTGACGGTTTGAATCTGGGTAAACGGCGGATTCGGTTGTTGGATCTCGGTGACGAGCCCTGCCTTGGTATTCTCCATAATCCAGTCGGTGAAATAATGAATCCGCGAGGGATAGCGGTCGATGACACCATTGTAGTAACGCATACGACGGAGGTTGTCTTGGTAGGCCTCAAATGTCAACTGCTTTTGATAGACACAGCGCGTAAGGGCAGTGACGGTCTCTACCAAGGTGGTACAGTCGAGTTCACGGACATTGATCACCAACTGCTCTTCGTCGTTGACTTCCAGCGTATGGGCTACGTATGGCACATCCAGGAACTGACGGGCAAAGAAGAGGGGGAAATTCGTATTTGAATCCTGTTCTGACGCAACGCTGAGCATGCTCTCAATGATCATCTTATAGGCAGGCTGCCTGGCATCAGAGGAATCTGTCACCGTCTCACCTTCAGCGAACTCTGGCATCGCCTTATCGTCTGCAAGGGTAGCAGAGCCTGCCGAAGTCCCCCCATTGGCGCACGACAGCATCGGACAAGCCAACACACAGGCCCCTATGCACAAGACTATGATAAAAGTTCTTCTCATCCCTTCTGTTTCTTATATTTCTTCTTGAGTACGAAATTATAACCTACATACGCATTCAGCGAACCGAATATGTTGTTGGCCTTGAAGCGTGAGGTACGATAGCGGTTGGTGCGGAAGATGGCACTCCAACCAGCAAACCAGCGCGTGTTGTTGTAGACCATTCCAAAGCGTCCGATGCCATCGAGGTTTACATTTTTAAAGTCGAAATTGAAGCCTCCCTTCCGTTCGTCCGCCACATCCCCGTAACTGGCCTTATAGGCGAGACCCAACTGGAAACTGGCGCAGAACAGGAAGTTCTTGGCAAACACCCAGTTGTAGGCATATCCACCCGAAAGCATGATGTCGTGGTATTTGATGCTCTCGAACATCATACCGCTATCCAGTCTTACATCCTGCGCCGTCCTTGAAGAAAGAGCCTCCTGCAAATCCCCGTAGTCGAGGTCAAGGGTATTCTTCGTATAGCCCGCCCCTGCCATCCACGAGCCGCAACTCACTTTCTGACAAGTGCTCTGGGCAAAGGCTGCCGGATAGGAGAAACGCCTGTGGTTGAAGATATAGTAGGCATTGATACCCGTGATACCCACCGTCACACCCGCAAACGGCATCCCCTCGAAGAGTTCACCGTTGATACCATTATCCAGTTTCACGTCACGGATCTTATAGTCACTACCCGTCCGACGGTAAAACAGATCAACACCCACCTGAGAGGAATAGATGCTGAGATCGAACTCCTTCTTCACTCCACCTTTCGAGAAACCGATGTTCTTGATATCGAAAGTGTAGCCAAGGAAAATCCACCGCCAACCGAAATAAGGCCCTATCTTGGTCTGGCCATCAGGGGAGAGCGTAATACTCTGGTCTTGGCTGCTGAGCGTAAAACTCTCGTAGGTACGGGTAATCTGTCCCATCACTTGAAACTCATAGTGCTGGGGCTCTATCCAATAGTCTTCCGTCTGGTCGAAGCCTCGGATGGTCTCACGGATCTTACTAATCTCACGCGGTTTGCTGATAGTATCCACAGAGACGGAGTCTTGCTTCGGACTGCCCCAACAGCCAAGACTCAGTATCCAGCAACCAACAACCAACAACCACTTCATCTGCCTCAGAATTTACCTAATATACGATCCATCGCCCAGTTGACAGGCGTTGCCGACACACTGGTACAGGTGCAGACGGCGATGCCCTGCAGATGTTCTATCACGTTCTTGATGAGCGGATACTGAACATAAGGGGGATTGGGTACGGAAATATTCTCATCGCCCTTACTGGTCTGAAGACGGATGGGCGTATAGTCAAAAATCGAGAAACTGACGAGTCCCTCTGTGCCGATGATCTCGATGCAATCTTCACGGGCGCTCTCATGGGCCACATAGCACCACGAACCGCTACCCGGCAGGCCATTCTCAAAGAGGAAACTCGCACTCACGGAATCCTCAGCATCGTAGAAGCCACCACGGTTGGCACAGATGCCACGCGCCTCAAGGATCACTCCGAACATATCCTGCAACAGGTCGAGTTGATGGGGAGCCATATCATAGAAATAACCGCCTCCTGCTATCTCCGGCTGGAGTCGCCAAGGCAGAGGCTGATGATTCTTAATCGCCTCAGCATCAGCGGTTCGCAACGGTTCGGTGTAGCGAATCTGCACGTTTAGTATCTTCCCTATCTGACCGCTCTTCACAATGTCCTTCACCTTCTGGAAATAGGGCAGATAACGACGATAGTAGGCCACAAAACAGGGTATGCCCGTCTGCTCCGAGATACGGTTGATGCGAGCGCAGTCCTCATAGTTGGAGGCCAGAGGCTTCTCCACATAGACAGGCTTGCCGGCCTTCATGGCCATGATGGCATACGTGGCATGACTCGACGGCGGCGTAGCCACATACACGGCATTCACGTCTGGATCATCAATCAGTTCCTGGGCATCGGTGTACCATTTACTGATGCCATGCTCTACGGCATAACGGCGGGCACGATTCTCCGTGCGGCTCATCACAGCCACCACACTGGAGCCCTCGACCTCGCTGAATGCAGGGCCGCTCTTCCGCTCCGTCACATCACCGCATCCGATGAATCCCCACTTTAATATCTTCATAAAATGTTTTAATTTCTACTAAGAATGGTGCAAAGTTACGAAAAAACATTGTACCTTTGCACGTATATTTCAAAAATATAACATGTTTTATGGAAAATCAGAAAGATGATATCCTGATGAAGGAGCGCAGCAGCCGGGCCTGTATCAGTGCTGGATACAGGTTGTACACAGGCAATTTCAAGCGTATCTTCCGCTATTCCTGGGTGGCTGCGCTCATCTATGCTGTGGCATGTAGCATCGGCGGCACCTTCATGGTGCTCAGACCGCAGACCACGCTCCTGGCTTTGGTCATCGTCATCATTGCCGAGGCACTCTTCACCGCCTACGGCTTTGCCATCCTCAAGCAGCACCAGCAGACAGGTACTATCAACTGGCCCACAAAGTGGTTTAACCTCGATACCCACATCTTTGTCCGTACCCTGAAGGCATGCCTTAACCAACTGGTCATCTATATATTGGTGGGAGTCCTTATCGGTGGCATTGGCTACGTGGCCATCAAGTACCTGAGCCTTTATACAGGTCTGGCATGCATCGGTGCAGCCTGCTTACTGGTCATCATCCTCCTACTACCCCTCGTCTATATCGTCACCCGCTATATCCTGACCGATGGCATCGGCTTCTGGAGGCAACTCTCCATCGGCTACCCTGTAGGCATGCGCCACTGGGGATTCATCTTTATCGTGATCCTTATCGCCACGCTGATAGTCCTGGCCATCTCCACATTCACTGCCCTCCCCGCCACCATCCTCTCGCTGGCGAATGTTCAGGCCACAAAAAGCATGATGATGGGCGACCCCAACGGCATGCCCTCCTACGTGGGATGGTTGGCAGCAGCCACTTATCTTCTGATTGGATTCATTCAGGCATACGTGCAGTTGTCACTACTCTTCCCCGTCTATTACATGTACGGTTCCATCGACGCACAAGAAAAGGCAAAACAAGACTTTAACAAGAATCAGCAATGAAAAAACGTATATTATTCATCGACCGCGACGGTACGCTTATCGAAGAGCCTGCCGATGAGCAGATAGATTCCTTCGAGAAATTGAAGTTCACGAAGGGCGTGTTCCGCAACCTCGGTTTCATCCGCCAGCATACCGACTTCGAGTTCGTGATGGTGAGCAATCAGGACGGTCTCGGCACAGAGTCGTTCCCAGAGAACACTTTCTGGCCCGTCCACAATTTCATCCTACAGACACTGGAGGGTGAGGGTATCACCTTCGATGACATTCTCATCGACTCGCATTTCCCAGAGGACAATGCCCCAACCCGTAAACCGAACACAGGACTGGTGGAGAAATACCTCAATAATCCCGACTACGACATCGCTGGGAGTTATGTAATTGGCGACCGTGATACTGACCAAACCTTTGCTCAAAACATTGGCTGCAAATCACTGATACTCAGCGACGAAAACATGTCGTGGGATAAGATTTGCGA
This sequence comes from Prevotella sp., assembly GCA_017551005.1. GTDB lineage: Bacteria > Bacteroidota > Bacteroidia > Bacteroidales > Bacteroidaceae > Prevotella. The sequence goes on along the minus strand of JAFZNI010000222.1, from coordinate 6,370 downwards.
ATTGCTTTTTGCTGGCGAACGCATCGCAGAAGTGAGTCGTAAGACCAAGGAGACCGATATTCATATTAAAGTGAATCTCGACGGGACGGGTCATTGTGATATCTCTACAGGCTTGGGCTTCTTCGACCACATGTTGGAGCAGATTGGCAAGCACGGCATGATGGATCTTACCATCCATACCAAAGGCGACTTAGAGGTAGATGAGCACCACACCATCGAGGACACCGCCATCGCCCTCGGCGAGTGCATCCTCACGGCACTGGGTGACAAACGTGGCATTGAGCGCTACGGCTACTGCCTGCCAATGGATGACTGCCTTTGCTCTGTGGCCCTCGATTTCGGAGGCCGCCCTTGGTTGGTGTGGGATGCCGAGTTCCATCGGGAGAAAATCGGTGAGATGCCCACGGAGATGTTCCTGCATTTCTTCAAATCACTCTCCGATGCTGCCAAGATGAATCTGAACATCAAAGCCGAGGGACAAAACGAGCACCATAAGATTGAAGGAATCTTCAAGGCCCTGGCACGTTCACTAAAGATGGCTGTCCGTCGCGACATATACCACTACGAACTGCCTTCAACAAAAGGAATGTTATAAGAACCAGCCCCTCTCCATCGAGAAGGGCTGATTTGTTTTTTCAAATATCGTACTTGTTCTTGCGTTTGTCGGCCTTGCGAGGTTGGGAAGGATGAAAACCTAAGTGAGGCGTCTTGACACCCATGTAGCCCTGATGGCGCTGACGAATCTTGGCAACATAGTCGACGGTCTCGGAACCACGCATGTAACCATGCTTCACGATGGGGTCGTTATAATATTTCGGTGTTGCCAGTTTCAGAACATACTCCGACACATCGCGCCAACGATGGGGATTCTTACCGTCACGCTGAGCCAAAGCCATCGCATCACGGATATGATGGATGCCACCGTTATAGGAGGCCAATATGAAATTCGTACGCTCCACACGATCCTTGATGTCTGAGAGTTTCCCTTCGAGTTGTCCGAGGTATTTGGCAGCAGCAGCAATGTTTTGTTCAGGGTCGTACATCTTGTCGCGAGGCAGTCCCAAGAGGTCTGCCGTTCCAGGCATAATCTGCATCAGGCCCTTGGCACCTGCAAACGAAACAGCCTTGGGGTCGAACGTCGATTCCTGATAACACTGGGCAGCCATCAGGCGCCAGTCCCAACGGATGGGCTGTGAATATTGCATGAAGAGTTTGTCATAGTGTGAGATGATGCCGCCCTTCTTGTCGAGCATTGGTGAGAAGACATGACGCTTTACGCGTTGGACGGTCAGCAGTGAGGTTTCCTCTTTCTTTACTTCTTCTATCAATTCCGGCTTATACCAAGCAGTAAGTTCTTCTGCCAGCATCGGCTTGTCGGGACTTACCTCCAGATGACCAGGTGTGGGCCAAGCGACAATATCCACCTCTCCCTCAGCAAATTTCGCAGCAAGTTCCGCAGAATCACGACAAACCTCCACACGGATACCCACACCTATCTTGTCGGCCAGTCGCTGAACGAGCAGATACTGCGTACCCAGTTGCTTACCGTGATAGTCATAATAGGTCTGCGGACCACTGATGGTAGCAAGGATCATCTGTCCGCTGTGCTGGATCTCATGCAGATCGAAGTCCTCGCTCACCTCCACAGAATCGAGCACTTCACCCCAAGGGGTAACGATACGCTCCTGCTTCTTATCAGTGCAGGATACCAGTAGCAGAACTGCCAACAAAAGCGAATATTTATTTAAAATCTGTACCAATCTGTGAAATCTATGACTGTTTTCGATGCAAAAGTACGCATTTTCTTGCACAATCGCACAATTTTGAGTAATTTTGCAGCGGTTTTTAGCCACAGATTACACAGATTTACATAGATTTATATAGTTTTAACGATAGTATGTTAAGAATCGCAGTACAGTCAAAAGGACGACTTTTCGAAGATACGATGAACCTGCTCGCAGAGGCAGACATCAAGGTGAGCGCCTCGAAGCGCACTCTTTTAGTGCAATCTGGCAACTTCCCCTTGGAAGTGCTTTATCTCCGTGACGATGATATCCCTCAGAGTGTAGCCTCTGGTGTGGCCGATATCGGTGTAGTGGGTGAGAACGAGTTTGTGGAGCGTGGCGAGGATGCAGAGATTGTGTCGCGTCTGGGCTTCAGCAAGTGTCGTCTATCATTAGCCATCCCCAAGGAGATAGACTATCAGGGTGTGGAGTGGTTCAATGGCAAGAAGATTGCCACCTCCTACCCCAACATCCTGCGTCAGTTCCTTGAAAAAAATGATATTCAGGCTGAGATACACGTCATCACCGGTAGTGTAGAGATCAGTCCGGGCATCGGACTGGCAGACGCTATCTTCGACATCGTCAGCAGTGGCTCCACCCTCGTGAGCAATAATCTTCGCGAGGTTGAGGTGGTGATGCAGAGCGAGGCCCTGCTCATCGGCAACAAGCAACTGACGGCAGAAAAGCGTGAAATACTGGAACAGATGTTGTTCCGCTTCAAAGCCGTGAAGGATGCAGAGGATAAGAAATATGTACGCATGAATGCGCCGAAGGCTCGTCTGCAGGAGATTATCGATGTATTGCCAGGTCTGAAAAGTCCTACAATCATTCCTTTGGCCGACGAAGAATGGTGCTCCGTTCATACCGTACTCGACCAGAAGCAATTCTGGGAGATTATCGGTAAACTGAAGGAGATGGGGGCTCAAGGCATCTTGGTTACCCCAATCGAAAAAATGATTATATAGCCACAGATTTCACAGATGAATATAATAAGATATCCCGAAAGGAGTGAGTGGCCAAAGATTGTGGAACGTCCACATTTGGATGTGTCGCAACTGAATCAGACGGTGGCCTCGGTACTGGCAGATGTCAAGCAGCGAGGCGACGAGGCCGTAAAGGGCTATGAACTGAAGTTCGACCACGTGGATCTGCCTTCATTAGAAGTGACAAAGGCTGAGATGAAGGAGGCTGAGACACTGGTCAGCGAAGAACTGAAAGAAGCCATCCGACTGGCCCACTCAAACATTAAGACCTTCCACAAGTCACAGCGTTTCCGTACCAAGAAGGTAGAGACGCAGCCTGGTGTGGTCTGCTGGCAGAAAAGCGTGGCCATCGAGAAGGTGGGTCTCTATATCCCTGGTGGCACGGCCCCACTCTTCTCTACCGTACTCATGCTGGCCACGCCCGCCAAGATTGCCGGGTGTAAGGAGATTGTGCTCTGCACGCCTCCGAATCGTGAGGGCAAGGTGAACCCCGCCATTCTGATGGCAGCCAAGATAGCCGGTGTGAGCAAGATATTCAAGGCGGGCGGTGTGCAGGCCATCGGTGCCATGGCTTACGGTACAGAGTCTGTACCTAAGGTCTATAAGATTTTCGGCCCGGGCAACCAATATGTGATGGCCGCCAAACAACAGGTAAGCCTGCACGATGTGGCTATCGATATGCCAGCCGGTCCTTCGGAGGTCTGTGTCATTGCCGATGAGACAGCCAATGCCGAGTTTGTGGCTGCCGATTTGTTATCACAGGCTGAGCACGGCATCGACTCACAGGTCTTCCTGATTACGACCTCCCATAAGGTCATTGACGATGTGCAGAAAGAAGTGAGTCGCCAACTCGACCTATTGCCCCGAAAGGAGATTGCCCAGAAGACACTGGAGAACTCGCAGTTGGTGCTGGTAAGCAGTATCCACGAGGCTATCGACCTCTCCAACGCCTACGCACCGGAACACCTGATTATCCAGACAGAGGACTACGAACAGGTGGCCCAGAAAGTGATCAATGCCGGTAGTGTATTCCTTGGGAAATATGCCTGTGAGAGTGCCGGCGACTATGCCAGCGGTACCAACCACACCCTACCGACCCACGGCTACGCCACAACTTACAGCGGCGTGAACCTCGACAGTTATTGCAGGAAGATCACTTTCCAGCATCTGACGGATGAAGGTATCCGAAACATTGGCCATGCCGTAGAACTGATGGCAGAAGCCGAACAACTCGACGCCCACAAAAACGCCATGACAGTAAGAATCAAATCCCTAGAATAACCTGGGAAAACCTAGGACATCCTAGGCGAGCCCAGAAAACCCAAATAATATGAAGCCCTTAGAAGAACTGACGAGAAAGAATATCTGGAATCTGGCGCCATACAGCAGTGCCCGCAACGAGTATGCCGGCAGGGAGGCACGTGTATTCCTTGATGCCAACGAGAATCCCTACAATGCCCCTTACAACCGCTATCCCGATCCGCTGCAACTGGAGTTGAAGGATGCGCTCTCGAAAGTGAAAGGCGTACCCGCTGAAAACATCTTCCTCGGTAACGGCAGCGACGAACCCATCGACTTGGTCTATCGTTGTTTCTGCAATCCAAAGAATGACAACGTAGTAGCCATTGAACCTACATATGGCATGTATAAGGTATGCGCCGACATCAATGATGTAGAGTATCGTCCAGTGTTACTCGATGATCATTTCCAAATGACTGCTGAAAGGCTCCTGGCTGCCACAGATGAAAAGACTAAACTCATCTGGATCTGTTCACCGAATAACCCCACGGGTAACACCATCGTACGGGAGGAAATAGCAAAAGTGATCACTCAGTTTGAAGGTCTAGTCATCGTCGATGAAGCCTACAGTGACTTTTCTGCCCAAAAGCCTTTCCGTCTGGATATTCTGAAGCATCCCAACCTCATCGTACTCAACACCATGTCAAAAGCGTGGGGCTGCGCTGCCATCCGTCTCGGTATGGCTTTCGCCTCGAAGGAGATCATTGTGTTATTTAATAAGGTGAAATATCCCTACAACGTGAATCTGCTCACCCAACAACAGGCCCTTGAAGCCCTGAAAGATCCATTCGAAGTGGATAAATGGGTGAAGATATTGTTGGAAGAACGCTCCAGAATGATGCTGGCTTTCAAAGACCTGCCTATCTGCGAGAAGGTCTATCCTACGGAAGCCAATTTCTTCCTGGCCCAGATGACAGATGCCCCAAAGATATACAACTATCTTGTAGATAAAGGCATCATTGTGCGCAACCGCCATCGCGTACAACTCTGTCTAAACTGCCTGCGCATCACCATCGGTACCAAGACCGAAAACGGAGAACTGATAGCAGCCCTCCGTCAATACGCATAATCAGAAATCCCTCGCCGTGGCGGGGGATTTCAGTTACTTCGCTTTCTTAGCCAGTTTCTCTGCTTTTATTTGAGCCTTCGTGGCATCGGCAGCAGCCTTCTGGGCTTTCTGCTGAAGTTTCAGGTCACCAGGAGCGGATGCAGCCTTCTCAGCAGCCTTCTGGGCTTTTTCGGCAGCACGTTCTGCTGACTTCTGGGCATTGTTGGCCTTCTTGACGGCATCATTGTGCTTCTTAATCTCCTTCTCCTTTTTCTTGGCTTCCTTTTCTCTCTTCTCGATAGCCTTCTGCTGCTTCTTAGCAGCCTTCTCTGCCTCCTTCTGAGCCCGAATGGCCTCCTGTTGAGCCTGTTGCACAACAGGGTCTGTGATTACATCCTGCGCCTGAGCACTGAATACACTAGCGGTGATGGCTAATACCATCGTCAAAAACAATTTCTTCATAATTCTTCTATTATATTTAATAATGCTACAAAAGTACTAATAATAAATGAAACAACCAAATAATTAACAAAAAAAATGGGACTCCGCTGAGTCCCTAAATGTTAACCTTAAATCTAATACTATGAAAAACACATTGCAAAGATACGACTAATTCCGTTATTCTCCAAATATTTCAGGGAAAAATATCGACGAAAGGCCCTTGTTTAACATTATTTAATAATGAGCAACCTTTTCGATTGTCATTTTTAAGAAAGTATTAGGGCTTCGCCTTTTTTGACGAAGCCCTAACGCATATCAGATCAAAAATAATGTTTTTTACTCCTCGACAGCAGCCTGTGCGGCAGCGAGACGTGCGATAGGCACGCGGAACGGAGAGCAAGATGCGTAGTTCATGCCAACCTTGGCACAGAACTTCACAGAACTGGGTTCACCACCATGCTCACCACAGATACCGCAACGGAGGTCAGGACGAACCTCACGACCTTCCTTAACGGCAAACTTGATGAGACGGCCTACACCTACCTGGTCGAGCACCTGGAACGGGTCTACCTTCAGGATCTTCTTGTCGAGGTATACAGGCAGGAACGATGCGATATCGTCACGGCTGTAACCGAAGGTCATCTGTGTCAGGTCGTTCGTACCGAATGAGAAGTACTGGGCCTCTGTAGCAATCAGGTCAGCGGTCAGGGCAGCACGAGGAATCTCGATCATCGTACCGATCTCGAACTCTACCTCAATACCATATTCCATGAACACCTCCTTAGCGGCATACTGGATAATTTCCTTCTGCTGCT
>JAFZNI010000221.1 GCA_017551005.1 Prevotella sp. | reverse complement strand
GTCTTGTTAATGACTTGATGCTCCACGCCTTGATTGTCAACCACAATGTAGTTCAAGTTCGGGTCGAAACCTGAGACATAGAAGTCGGTAGCATGAAGGCCCTCACACCAATATAACGGTGCTACTTCTTGTATTTCGAACTCAATCTTGTGAACTAATGGATCATCAGTCGGCTTCTCGCGGAAATAGGCATATTGGTTAGGCCCACAATTACCGAACACTTCTCCATAGACATGCAGACGTTCACCTTCCAGTTCGTATGTGAGCCGGTGATGCTCATCATATTCCGTCTGATTATCTGCCTCCGTAGGCAGGTCGCAACCATGAACATGACCATACACATCATTGATTGTGAATGGCAAGTAAAGGTTGTCATAATCAGGGTCTTCTGCATAAGCGTCTTCTACATAGGCCAAATAACTTCTGGCAGAGGTGGATACTTCATCGTAGAGGTTTTCCAAAGGTCCTTCAAGAGAGCCAACACCCTCTATCCATACTTTTTGAATAGACTTGTCATCTGTACGACACACTATCCATTTCCGCAAATAGCGGTGTTGTGTTATCAAGCCGTCTTCTTTTTCAATATAGTGGATATACTCAGGCCCTTCCAGATAATCCTCAACAGACACAACTTCGTATGACACCATCTTCTCCTCATCATACGAATAAGTCTCGTATGTGTCGCCTTCCTTCAAAGAAAAGTCGAACATCAGATGTTCCTCTTGCATATCTGGAGCGATGAAATAAACTTTGCGGTCTTCTTCACGGAAAAGCCCCATATCTTGGATTTCTGTCCTATCACCTATATTTCGACACATTTTCAAATATGTCTTCCCGTCTTTTACGACTTCTTCATATGCCAACATATATTGCTCAGTATGACTTGAGTTTAATTCTGAGCGAACCACATGCCATCTCTTTCCCTTGCTATCCTTCACAAAAGGAATGTAATTGAAATTATCAGTGTCATCTTCTTGGGCCGGCAGTGCTACGATTTCCTTAAAGTTCTTCCAAGGCTCAGTGGCTTGGTATGCACTGACAGATGCAGCAGGCACATGCAGCGTGGCCTTATTACAGTTATAGAAGGCATCTGTCCCTGTCTTTGGTACATCCTTGGCACGACAGAACAGATCAGACATACCACTGCAACTAGCGAAAGCCCAAGTACCGATGGAGGTCACACCGTCGGGGATGGTGATGGAGGTCAGGCCACTGCAATCTTGGAAAGCACTACTGCCGATGGAGGTGACGCCGTCGGGGATGGTAACTGAAGTCAGACCGCTGCACATAAAGAAGGCGCCATTGCTGATGGAGGTTATACTGTTGGGGATGGTAACCGAAGTCAGGCTGCTGCATTGAGAAAAAGCATAACTACCGATTTCGATCACGCTGTTAGGAATAGTAATCGAAGTCAAGCCGCTGCACCCCGCGAAAGCACCAAAGCCGATGGAATTCACACTGCCAGGTATGGTAATCGAAGTCAGACCACTACAACCAGAGAAAGTTTCCCTACTGATGGAGATTACACTGTTAGGAATGGTAATCGAAGTCAGACCGCTGCAGCCTAGGAAAGCACAATCGCCAATGGATGTCACACCTTCGGGGATGTCGATGGATATCAGACCACTGCAACCAATGAAAGCATTCTTGCCGATGGATGTCACTCCGTTGCCGATGGCAATCGAAGTTAGGCCGCTGCAGCCAGAGAATGCATAATCGCCGATGGAGGTCGTGCCATTGGGGATGGTAACCGAAGTCAGGTCGATGCAATCATAGAAAGCAAAATCGCCGATGGAGGTCACGCCATTGGGGATGATAACTGAAGTCAGACCGTCGCACCCATAGAAAGCATATTCGCCAATGGCTGTCACGCTGTTAGGAATGGTTGTCTTTTGGCAACCGGCTATCAGCGTGTTGGATTCTGTTTCAATAATTGCATTACAGTTATCGCGTGAATCATATTTCGTGTTTTCCGCTTCTACTTTGATAGATGTCAGGCTGCTGCAATAAGAGAAAGCCAACTTGCCGATTGAGGTTACGCTATTCGGGATAGTAACCGAAGTCAGGCCTCTACAATAAGAGAAAGCAATTTCGCCGATTGATGTCACGCTGTTAGGAATGGCAACCGAAGTCAGGCCGCTGCAATGGTCGAAAGCACTCTCTCCAATTAAGGTCACGCCGTCAGGGATAGTGATCGAAATCAGACCTCTGCACTCAGAGAAAGCACCTTTGCCGATTGATGTCACGCCGTTAGGGATGGAGATTGAAATCAGGCCACTGCAACCAGCGAAAGCAATATCGCCGATTGAGGTCACATTGTAAATCGTTTCATTATACCTGACAGTTTCAGGAATGATGACATCATCCTTATATCTATCTGGTTTGCTTGTTACTTCAGCAGTCTTTGCCTCATTGTCTAAGTTATAATAGATGCCATCAATCTCTATGGCATCAGCACTTGCCAACACTGGCAAGAAAATCAGGATAAGTAATAATGTTCGTTTCATATCTGTATGCTACTTTACTTTTTTACTTTTAACTGTTGAGTATCTGCTCCAGCGTGACGTCAGGATTGGATTCTCCGAAAACGTCCTTTTTTAGTTTGAGTTTGCGGTGCTGGACGGCTGAGACGGTGATGCAGTAGATGTTGCCGATGGCGCGATTGCTGATGCCGAGCCGGGTGAGCAGGCACAGGCGGATATCGTCTTCCTGCATATTAGGATATTGTTCACGGATGTTGGCGAAGCGGTTGTTGTCGATGGCGTTGAGCGTACGTTCTACCTCATTCCATTCGTGCGGACTGAGATAGATGGTCGAATCGCCGCTCTCGTTGAGTTTCTTTATCGCTTCCGTACGTTCGAGAATGAAGTTCTGCAGGAATGCCACCACCTCGTTTGCCTGATGCAGTTGAGCCTTCTGATACTCTGCCTCCTGCTGGAGTTGACGTTTTTCCTGACGTTGTGCCTGTATCCTATACCGAACCACCAACAAAAGCGCTACAATGACAATGAGAGATGCAATAATCGTAATCAGAAGAGTACGTCCATACATCTGTGAACGGTATTCCAGTTGCTGGTTCTCCATTTCCTGGCGCAGCGTCTCCTGATAGTACTGATCCTTCTGTCCGAGTGCTTTGTAATAGATGTTCTCCACTCGCTCGAAGGCATCATCAATGTCGTCTTCCACCTTTGTGGCTCCCATCCGTCGGAGTGCAATCCTGGCGAGGTTGCTCTGCACGATATATGCCAGATGAACATTGTCGCCTGGTTCAATCTGACGATAAATGGTCTCTGCCGAGTCGAGCATGTTGAGGTCAAGATAACTGCGTGCGAGTACCTGTAATGTGCCAGATCGTAGGTCATCTGTTGCTACAGTCTCTGCCCGATGGGCGTAGTCGAGTGCCTGGCGATAGTCGTCCTTGGCCCAGGCGATGTTTGCAAGGCTGGTGAGTGTCTGGCACATCAAATCAGTCATCTGTTTTTCCTCTGCGATATCGTATGCTTTGTTGACGAAATCGAGCGCTTCGTCGAAGGATCCCTCTGTGGTGAATGCTACTTGAGCGGCATACGTACCAGCATAGTCGAGCAGGATAACACGATTACGCTCATCGTCAGGATGCTGCTCATAGACGGACAGGGCTTTCTTCATCAGACGCAAAGCCTCCTCAGGGTTGCTCTGCGACAAGGCTTCAGCCAATCGCTGGTACGCGATATAATAGGTGTGCCAATCCTCAGACGCCTCCGACAATTGTATGGCCATTCGTAGCAGAGTCTCACCCTGACGGATGCTGTCGTTGGCCAAGGCTGCCTCGGCCTCCTCCAGACAACGGGCTGCCGTCTGTGAATCTGCCTCCTTCTGTTGCTGACTGCAAGCAACCATCAGAACGCCAAGAATGAATATGTACAACGTTCTCGTAAACATAGTTCTTATCTGGTTGCAAAGTTACGACATTTTTTCGAATGTTGTATCATTTGCCTATGGAAAAGATTCGAAGATGAAAAAATCAGAAACTGCTATAAATCAGCGAATTATAAAATACCGCATACTGCACCCTATGGAAAATTTTCAGCGGGGGGTATGGAAAGAACAGTCAAGAAGGCTGTTTTTTGCGTTTTTTCTTGGCAAAAAACGATTTTAAGGGAAAACATTTCCAACAAAAAAATTGTCCATCGAATTTGATGGACAATTTTATCGCTTTAGCGGATTTCTGATCACACAAATGTTGTGTATATTCAGGTCTTAACGCTTGATGAACTTGCACGTGGCCTTGTGGCCTTGCTGATCGGTGATGACAGCCACATAGACACTTGCGGGCAGTTGCTCGACAGAGATCTCCGTAGCGCCTCCCGTCAGTTCAACAGGGAGCGTGGCAACAGACTGTCCGGCAAGGTTGGTAATCCTCACTTGCAGACGCTCTGCCTGGGTACTGCGGATGGCAAGCCTACCCTCTGCATAGCGGACGCTGAGTTCCTCTGCGACATCTGCCATCAGGTCGCGGATACCAGTGACGATGGGCTGCTCCACAGCCTTCACGTAACTCGATATGATATTGGACTTGGCGATGGTAGGTGTGTTCATCACATAGACCTCAGCAGCACCGTCAGGATAGCGGCCTACCGTCTCGTCGCCCTTATGCTCGGTATAGACGAAATGGTCGCACCACGACTCGTCGGCTGCGGTGAGCAGCACGTCACCACCCTCGGCAGCGAGTTTGAAGGAGGCGTGCAACTGTGACTCTGGCTCGAGTTTGTCGCACCATACGATGAGATAGCCGTGGGCAGGAACGATGGTGGAAATACCGTTAGCGGCAATCTGGTACTTCTTGGGCTTATTGGCGTTGTCAGACAGGTACATGCCTGCCACGTCGATATCCTTGTTGGTGGTGTTATAGAGTTCCACCCAGTCGTTGCGCTTCCAGAACTCGTTGGCATAGATGCTGTTGGCGGCACTCACCTCGTTGATGCGAACAGGATTGATGCCCTGGGCCATCAGTTGGTCGTCAGAGAGGGCTTCGAAGCAGGCCACGAGTGAAACGGTAGCATCGCTGGGGAGTTCCATCTCGGCTTCCGTAGAGACAATCTCGTCGCCGTTCTTCCAACCTGTGAATTTGTAACCTGCAGGGGCCTTAGCCTCCAGAGTGACAGGAGCGAAGAGATGTCCGTTGAAGTCGGCGTATGGCACTTCCAGGCCGTTGACGTAAAGACTGGCACCTTCTGCATCGGCGCTGAGAGTGACAGCCTGCTGAGTAACGCCACTTAGTTTCATCTGACTGAACTTCTTCATGTAGTCCGTCATCTTCTTGGAACGTCCTTTCAGATTGCTCTTGATGGTGCTGGCAGAACGGTCAGGATCGTGACCGTCGTTGATGTATTGATCCTTCATCAACTTACACATGGCCTTGACATTGTTCAGCAGTTCGTCAACGATGGCGTTGGCACGTGTAGGCTCGAAGACGCTACCACCCATCAGACAGAATGTGTCGATGAACTTCTTGCGGAATCCGTCATGTTGTAGCAGGTTGAGGAAGAGGTTGACGAATTCTTTGTTATTATTTGTCCTTGGAGCATTATCGCCCTTAAACTGGGCAAAGTTTTCGAAGGGATTATCCTTACTGTTGTTCCAACATCCCTTGAATGCATAGTCGAGGTCGAAACTGACGAAGCGGTAGCGTCCGTTGTTCTGACTGCGATAGCACTTGATGTTGTTGTCGGGCCAGTCGTCGTTGTGGAGGAAGAACGTGACAGCCATATAATTAGTGTATTCATCGATGTCGAGCAGCGTCATCAGTTCCTCGTATACACCAGCCTCATTGATGCGCTTACCAAGTTCGTAGATACGCTTCATGACCTCATCGCTGCCATTCTTGACCTTACTGTTCTCCAGGGCGTCGAGTTCTTCGTCGTCATAGCCGAAGTTGGCGTAGGCGAACTTGTCGTTGTTAGGCTCACGCATGTTGAATACGCCACGAAGTTCACCGTTGACATATTCTATAATAGGTACGTACGACTGCACATCAAGGTCGATACCTGAGCGCTGGATGATAGTCTCCAAAGCAGGATCAATGAAACGGGCATTATGTCTCCATATATCATTACCACCGTTGCGGATGAGCAACGTCTTATTGCGGTTGTAGGGTTTTTGTGGGAAGAACATGTAGTCGAGGCGGTTCATACCGTCGAATACCTTGTTGCTCTTCAGTTTGAACGAACGGTAGTTCTGTGAACGGGTATAGCCGCCAGAGACGCTGATGTTGACATCCTGGTTGAAGAGCATCTTACCCTCAGGGCTCATATAACTGAAGTTCACGGGGCGATCCCAGTCGCAGTTGTAGTTTTTGGGAGAATTCTGTCCGTTGCCAGTCTTACCATTGGTGCCGTCACCGTCGCAATCCAGACCGATCTTCGGGTCGGTGAAGAATCTCTCGTCACCTACGATGCTGATAATTGGCAAGGTGTATTTGTTGGTGGTCTGAATATAGGAACGGGTAACAGGAACGCTGGGCAGATAGCCGTCTTGGAAGAGACGGAACGTATAGTTCGTGGTCTTTGAGATGGAGAATATACCGTCTGTACTCTCCTTGGTTGGGAACTCTGTATAACCAGCAGGGAGTGACTCCCACGAGATCTCGTCGAAGTAGAAGTTGTTGTCATCGGTTTTGCTGATGTTCAGATTGAAGGCGATAGTCTGCAGGGAATAGGTGATGGTTACGGAGCCACCTCCGCCCCACCAGCCACCTCCGCCCCAGTCCTGCTGTTCGTCGGCCTGGTCGGCTGTGATAGTGCCTTCATAACTGATTGTTGTCCATTCGGTGGTGACATCAATTTGGCTGGCCAGCATGCTGACAGGGGTAGAACTGCCGCCTCCACCCCAGCCGCCCCAACTGGTTTTTACGATGTCCTCGCCTGGTTTCTTCTGGGCAAAGGCCTTGATCTTGGCTTTCTTGTCGGCTTTTACCTTCATGGAGAAGCGGAATTTCTCACCCGTCTGCCAGATATGATCAGGCGTATAGACAAAGAACTGGGTTGTATTATCGTTCTTGGCACTTTTGATGGAGTGTACGGTGACACCGCGTGAATCATTGACGCCGACACCGTCGGTGATGAGATTCTCAATTTTTCCTTTGTCACCATCTTTTTTTGCGAGGTTGGAAGCATCCTCACCCTCGCAGTCGCCATTTTTCACCCGTTGGGTCCAGGGATCCTCGGTGGGAATGTCTTTCGGGTCTGTGGGCAGGCTACCGTTGGTGGTATATGCCAGGCGCGCACCTTCGGGGATGGTTACGTTGATGGTCAGTGAATTGCTGAACAGTTTGCTGTCCACGCTGACTTTGGGGGCGTCTAACCGCTGATTGGCAAAGATGGCTGTGGCATTGCTTGCCTCAAGTGTCGGTGTGGATGTCCATCCCCAGTCATCACCGCCATCGGTTTTACGGGCCCAAGCCGTGCGACTTAGGGCTGTGGGGTATTCCTCGCTTGTTACAAGACTGCCGTTGCTGTCGCTCAGGTAAATGGCTCCACCGTCGCAGTCGAGTTTAAAAGGTGCCTGGAGTTCATTGCTGTCCGCAGAACCGAGCCAGATGACCTTGAATCCTTTGGCTGGGACTTTACCCATGTCACTCGGCATTTGCCATTTTTTCAGGTTATTGGCGTCGTCACTCAGATACATGCCACCGAGATTGACTGCCTGATCGGAAGGGTTGTAAACCTCAATCCAACTGTCGAAATTAATGGCGGGACTGATTTCTACTCCCGCATTGGAGGCCATCAGTTCATTGATGACCAGAACTACTGATAGTAAAGTTGACCACATAATTTTTAATGATAATTTGGCCGCAAAGGTACAAAATTGTATGTACGTACGAAATAAATAAGGTGTAAATAATTGTAGCAAATACACACAAATGTTAACGGTGTTACATTTCGAATAGTTTTTGATACATCTGAAGGGGTTCTTCTGCAAACTCTTTTGTACCTTTGCAACCAAGGAACGTAATTGCTTACTAAAAAACTAGCCATCATGATGAAGAGGACTGTTCTATCTGCTGTGTGCCTGCTATTGTTCGTAGCCAAGAGTATGACTGCTTATTCTCAAGACTTCAGAGATGTCACTACCTATATCCCTGGTGATATCGTCGTCAAACCCGTTGCCAAGAATGCCGTCAGAATCCAGTATGTCCCCAAAGCGAAGCATAAAAAACTGGATAGTCAACTACCTGATTGGTTGTATGTGAAGCATGACGAGGTGAAGAACTGCGATGTGACTGTAGAGAATGATAACGTGAACCATGTGCTTCGCATCAAGGACAAGCGTGGCAAGGTGGTGTTCACTGCCACCAGGCATCAGTTGAAGCAGTATAACACCTCAACATATTCAGACAATCCAGGTTTCTCTGAGGCGACTCTGACCTTTGACTCGCCCAAGGACGAGTATCTCTATGGTCTTGGACAATTTCAGGACGGCTATAGCAATGTGCGTGGACTCTCTCGCAGATTGACGCAGGTGAACACGCAGATATCCATCCCCATGCTTTTGTCGAGTAAGGGCTATGGCATTCTGTGGAACAACTATGGCATGACGGACTTCAACCCCTGTGACCAGAGTGTGAAATTGAATAAACGGAGTCAGGAGTCAGGAGTTGGGAGTCAGGAGGTGGTGAATGTCACGACAACAGAAGGGGGCAGGCGTGAAGTGCGTCAGCGGAATATCTTCGAGGCGGATTTCTCGGTTGAGGAGACGGGCGACTACAGAATCATGCTGGATGTAGGACAGAAGATGGCCCGCAGACATAACCTCGTCATCGACGGCAAGACGGTGATAGAGATGCAGAACATGTGGTTGCCGCCCACTGCATCTGCCATTGTGCATTTGGAGAAGGGTAATCATCACGTTACGGCAGAGTTGACCAGAGACGATGCCCCCATGTTCTATTTCGGAAAGGTCACCGACGAGACCACCTTCCGCTCACCTTTGGCAGAGGCTGTAGATTATACGGTCTTCGTAGGCACTCCTGATGAAATCATCGCCACCTACAGGGAACTGACAGGTGAATGTCCTGAAATGCCGACGTGGGCCTTAGGCTATATCCACTGTCGTGAACGGTTCCATTCCTCTGACGAGATCCTGCAGACAGCCAAGCGGTTCCGTGAGGAACAGATGCCCATCAGTATGATTGTCCAGGACTGGCAGTACTGGGGTAAATACGGTTGGAACTCGATGCAGTTTGATGAGCAGTACTACCCCGATCCCAAGGCCCTAACTGACAGCCTGCACCAGATGGATATCCGCCTGATGGTGAGTGTCTGGTCGAAGATCGACAAGAACTCCGAGGTGGGGCGTCAGATGGGGCGTGACGGGTATTACATCCCTGAAACAGACTGGATAGACTTCTTCAATCCTGAGGCAGC
>JAFZNI010000220.1 GCA_017551005.1 Prevotella sp. | reverse complement strand
GAAGTGTCCTCCATCGTCGTCGAAGGCAGCACCAGCCTCCCAGTCGTGGGAAGGATAGACATACAATCGTCCGTTAAACACATTGGCAGCGGGGTCTGCCATATAATCACTTGGGAAAAGATAACGTGGTTTCATATTCACTATTTTTTAATTAGACATTATTTACTTAGAAATCTTTATTGTCTTGATTAGCCTGACGGCGTCTGGAAGCCAGTTCCGACTGCATGCCCTCATTATACTCCTTGGTGATGGGATAGAAATACAAGGCCAGGACACCGATACCAAACAAGATGGCGGGCAGGATACTGGACACCAGACGGATTCCCACCATCGCACTCTCGCTCTGTACACTCACATTACCCGGCACATAGCCAAAGGCGGAAATGATGATACCCGCAATAGCGCCGCCCGTACCAAGACCGACCTTCAAGGCCATCACGATACCTGAGAAGCAAAAACCTGTTGCACGACGATGACTCTCATACTCAATATGGTCGGCCACATCGGCTATCATCGCCCACAACAATGGAACAGTCGGGGCGTATGCCAGTGACTTTAAGACATTCAGCACAAAGACCAGGCTAACATCCGTCGGGGAGGGGATATAGAACATTGCCGAGAAGATGGCTGTCAGGAAGAGACAGACCATAAAGGTCTTTCTTTTACCATACTTATTAGCCAGATACCGCGACAGGAAAATGATACCTATAAACTGTACAATGGCACTAACCATATTGAACACGGAGAAGCCCACGGAATAAGCCTCAGCCGGATTGTCGAGCAACTTGAAGAAATGCAGGAAGTCGTACAATGACTTCTGATCGATATTATACTGGAAATAGAAGTTCATGGCCGAGCCCCACATCGCCAACGTAATAAAGAGAGAAAATGTCAGGACGAACATAATGTTCCAGGGCACATTCGATACCGTCTGTCTGACATCTTCCTTGATATTCATCTTCTGAGTGGGAGGCGGTTGGATGCGCTCTCTTGACACCCAAAAAGCAACCATAAAGAAGATAAAGGCTATCACAGAAAAAATCCCGATGGTACAAACCCAGCCGTGTTGCAGATTCTCCCCGTTATTCCCAAAATGGTCTACCAATGGCAACGTGAGTCCCTGAACGAAAAACTGGGCAATAATCACAGCCACGAAACGGATGGTTGTAATATTCGTACGTTCCTTGATATCACTCGTAATAACACCACCCAATGAAGTGTAGGGAATATTGTTGAAGGAGTAAACCGTCATCAGCAACAGATAGGAGATAGTTGCATAGGTAGCCACCATTCCCTTATCTTCAATGCCCGGATTGTAGAATGCAAGGACATAGAAAACGCAGAAAGGGATGGCAGTCCACAGAATCCAGGGACGGAACTTGCCCCAACGGGTGTTCGTCCTGTCAGCCATCATTCCAATGAGTGGATCAACCACGATGGCGGAAAGACTGGCTATCAGCAAAACACTGCCCGCCACAGCACCATCCAGTCCGAAAACATCGGTATAGAACTTCAACTGGAAGATGACCATCATTTGGAATACGAGATTAGCAGCAGCGTCACCCAAAGAGTAACCCACTTTCTCGCCCAATGAGACTTTCTGCTGTTTATCGTTCTTTAAAGCCATAAAAACTATCTGGCTGCAAAGTTAATAAAAATAGGACAATGTGCCGTTTTGAAATGTTACAGATGCTTTTCGTTATGTTTCATTTGGAAAGAAAAAAGAAAGAATCCGCCATTTCAACGCAAGAATTTGCTATATTTGCACAAAAATCTGACAGATTCCAACTTTATGAATAAAGCATTTCTTATCGTCGCAGCATTCCTATGCGCGTCATTGGCCGAGGCAAAAGTCAGTCTCCCACAATTGTTCCAGTCAGGAATGGTTCTTCAACGAGGCAAGCCCATTCCCGTATGGGGTAAGGCCGATGCGGGTGAGTCTGTGACCATCCAGTTTAATAAAAAACAATACACCACAACGGCTGATGCCGACGGCAAGTGGCGCATCGACCTGCCGAAGATGAAGGCAGGGGGCCCCTACCAATTATCGGTCAACGATCTCGTCATCGATAATGTGATGATTGGCGATGTGTGGCTCCTGTCAGGACAGTCGAACATCGATGTCCATATCGAGCGGGTCTATCCGCAGTATGTCCAAGAGATCGACAATTACGAGAACTCCCTGATCAGACTGTTTCGTGTGCAGAATGAAACGGCCACCCACGGCGTGAAGGACGATATCCGTCCTACAAGCATCAACTGGAAACCCCTGAACAAGCAGAATGCCTGGCCCTTCTCTGCTATCGGCTATTTCCTTGGCAAACGGATGTATGAGAAGACGATGGTGAGCCCCAATCGTCCAGGTGTGGCACAGGGCATCATCGTCAATAGTTGGGGCGGGACACCCATCGAGGCCTGGATATCAAAGGACTCTTTAGAGAGAGACTACCCTATGTTAGTAAAGCGCGTGGCATTCTTTCAGAACGACAACTACGTGAGGGCACAGATGCAAGCCAACGGCGAAGCCAGCAGACGTTGGAATGAACTGCTGGACAAGGTAGACGGCACACAGACCTACCCTCTCTCCACCTACAACGATTCCGACTGGACGACCATCGACCAAAATAATTGGAGTTGGCGAGGGACTGGTTCCGTCTGGCTCCGTCAGCACATCAATATAGACAAGGCACATGCAGGCAAGCCCGCCCGTCTGTTATTAGGTACGCTCTATGATCAGGACATCACCTATCTCAACGGCAAGCAGATTGGAAGCACTGGTTATCAGTATCCCCCACGCCGCTATGACATCCCCGAGGGCCTGCTCCAAGAGGGCGACAACGTAATTGCCATCCGTTTCATCAATAAAAACGGAGCCGTTCACTTCATCCCTGAGAAGCCTTATTTGCTCTGTTTCGGGGATGACCGCTTCTCGCAGAACCCTCTGCCAAAGGACGTCATTCCTCTTAGCAACCAGTGGAAATTTCATGTTGGTACTGAGATGCCTCCTTGTCCTGGTGGCGACGTGTCGTTACAGAATATACCCACCACCCTCTATAACGCCGTACTCTATCCCCTGGCTCCGTACGCCATCAGCGGTATAGTATGGTATCAGGGAGAATCGAACACAGGCAATCCTGCCCCTTATGCCGACTATCTGAAAAAACTGATCGGTTGTTGGCGCGACACCTGGCAGGACCAGCAGATGCCCTTCGTCATAGCGCAATTAGCCAACTACGACGGACGTCAACAGACCGGTTTCCCACGCCCGATTGCCTATGAGGCTACACCAGTGAACAGCAGTTGGGCACAACTTCGCGAGGCCCAGCGTCTTGTGGCAAAGGCTGATCCATACGCCGAACTCGCCGTCCTCAACGATTTGGGCGAGACCGTCGATATCCATCCGCTCCGCAAGAAAGAGGCCGCCGAACGTATAGGACTCTGCTTCGACCGTCTTGTCTTTAATAATAATAAGGTGAAACTTTCTCCAGAGATCATCGCCACAGAGATTAAGGACGGTACCATCATCTTTACCCTCGACCAGCCCATCCAAGCAGGTCAACTCTTTGAGTTCGAAATCGCTGGTCCTGATGGAATCTACCACAACGCAGAAGCCAACGGCAGCGGCAACACCATAGAAGTGAAGTCGCTCGTCAACTCACGATATTCAGTTCCTGATTATGGATTCTCAGTCCGCTATGCCTGGAAGGACAATCCAACAAAAGCCAACGTACGCTCACTCAGCGGACTCCCCATGTCATCCTTTGAACTTAAACTTAATAAACAATAAACAAACAAATAAATAAAAACAAATTAAATTATGGCACATTCTTTTGAATCAAAAGGCTTTTACAAACTCTCGTGGCTCCAGCGCATCGGCTTCGGTTCGGGCGACCTGGCGCAAAACCTGATTTTCCAGACGGTAGCATGCTACCTGATGATTTACCTTACTACAGTATTGAAACTGAATCCAGCCTTTGTCAGCGGACTGATTCTCGCAGTCCGTCTCATCGACTGTTTCTGGAGTCCTGTAGTCGGGCGCTATATTGACAATCGCAATCCTAAGTTAGGTAAGTATCGTGCCTATCTTCTGTATGGTGGTATTCCTCTTACCGTTGCCGCCTGCTTGCTGATGCTTCCCCAGGCCGCTACATGGTCCATGGGTATGAAGATTGCCTATGCTACGATCAGTTATACTGTGCTGAGCATGATTTATTCGGTGGTTAACATCCCATACGGTTCGATCATGGCCAGTATGACCCGTGACAACGATGAGGTGCTGATCCTGACTTCCACACGAATGGTCTGCGCCAATATCGGTCAGATTATCGTTCAGGCAGGCTTCCCCATCGGACTCGCCATGTGTGTCCACCAGGCTATCGACTGGAATCAGGCTACGTTTATGGCTATCGGTACGATTCCCGCCTTCATCATCCTGCCTTCTCTGCCCATGTTGAAGAGATGGTTGGGCAAGAAAGGTCTTTATTATACGCTTCTCGCCATCGGCTTGGTAGGATTTGCCATCTTGTTCACCATCGGTAAATTCTTTGATGTCACAAGTCTCAATGCACTTGTTCAGACCGCAAAGGTGATGACGGGTGTCGGACTCCTTGTCGGTTCTCTGATGTGGGCACTTGTACCAGAAGTCATCACAGAGGCCGAGTATCGTACTGGAAACAGACCGGCAGCCACCGTCAATGCGCTGGCCGGTGTTGCCTTTAAGGCCGGATTCTCCATTGCAGGTTGGATCACGCCTCTGGTGATGGGATGGATTGGATTTAACTTCGCCAGCGAGGAGTCGGCTCTGCCTACCAGCCCGATGGCTTGGTTTACGGTGACATGTGTCTTTGCACTCGTCGGTTTTGTGCTCCTGATGCTTTGCTTTATGGGTAGCAAGGAGAATATAACCACAACACCCGAAAAACCTGTTTCATTCGGTGAGATGTGGCAGGAGTTCAAGGCAAACAAGTGCCTTCAACTGGTGCTCAGTATCTTTGTCGTGGTGTTCCTCGCCTCATTCATCAGTGCTCCAGTAAATGCCTATTATCCAAAACTGGCCAATTATTCTGAGATTGCGCAGAATGCCATTCTAATGTTCACGACTATCATTCCAGCCATTCTTCTCCTCGTTGTTGGCTACCTCATTTACAAGTATCCTCTTACTGATGAGAAACTTGACGAGATGAGCAGCGAGATTGAAGCACGCAGCAAGGCCTAAAAGTAAAGTGAGTCGAAGATTATAAAAAACTAATAATCAACCATTCTGAACCACCACGCAGCCTCAGCGCTGCGGGTGGTTCTTCTTTTGGGGCATCAGATGTTCGGAGAGTCCCAGATTTTTGTCTCGGAGCAGGCTGTAGGAACGGTCTGGTTGCCAACCTTCAGGATAAAGTCGCCTTCTTCAAGCGTCCAACGGCCATCAGCACCTACAAAGGCAAGGCTCTTGGCAGGCAGACGGAAGGTGACAGTCTTGGTCTCACCAGGTTCCAGTGATATCTTCGTGAAGTCGCGCAGACGTTTGTTGTCCGGCACGATGCTGGCGATGAGGTCACTACTATAGAGGAGAACGGCTTCCTTGCCAGCACGAGAACCCGTATTCTTCACATCGACGGTGACGGTAAGGATGTCTTCTGCCGTAAATGAGGCCTTATCCACTTTCAGGTTGCTATACTCGAAAGTGGTGTAACTGAGGCCATAACCAAAGGGCCACTGCAAAGACACCTTCGCATCATAGTTGTAGGCACCTGCCATCGTACCGACCTCCTCGCTGACCTTATAGTCGTAGGTGTTTAGCGAATTGATTTCACGGGGATAGGTGTAAGGCAACTTGGCAGAGAAGTTGACATCGCCAGCAAGGAGGTTAGCGAGTGCATCACCGCCATAGTTTCCAGGAATCAGAATGTCTACCACAGCCTTGGCCAGTGGTTCGATGTCAGCGATGAGGCGTGGACGACCTTCATTCAGTATCAGAATTATCGGCTTACCTGTCTTGGCGAGTGCCTTCACGAGGTCGCGCTGGTTGTTGGAAAGCCAGAGGTCGGTGAGGTTGCCTGGAGTTTCCGTATAGGAGTTTTCGCCAATGGCAGCGATGATAATATCTGCCTGTGCAGCAGCGGCAACGGCCTTGTCAATCTCTGGGGCATTCTCATCGTAGTAAGCACCGTTCTCGTTATAGGTCACCCCCTGTTCGAGGATGATGTTCTCCTTACCATACTTATTGCAAAGAGCCTCGTATATGGTGTTGTATTTCTCAGAGAGGCCTTCTGCCTTCGAACCCTGCCAGGTATAACTCCATCCACCGTGCAGACACCGCATCTGATTGGCATTGGGACCGGTCAATAATATTTTACCATTTGACAATTTACCATTTGACAATTTTTCTTTAGTCAGAGGCAGGATGTTGTCCTCGTTCTTCAGCAATACCTCACTTTCTTCGGCAGCCTTGAGAGAAGCCAAGGCAAACTCCTCACAGCCAAACTTCTCGAAGCCTTTGCCACCGGTGTTTGGTTCATCGAAGAGTCCAAGACGGTATTTTGCACGAAGGATACGGCGTACAGCATCATCAATACGCTCCATCTTAACCTTGCCTTCATTGACAAGTTCCTTCAACAGGATGCAGAACTCTACGCTATATGGATCCATCGACATATCGATGCCTGCATTGATGGCGATACGGATGGCATCCTTCTTGTCCTTAGCCACTTTTTCGCGCGAATACAGATTATTAATGTCGGCCCAATCGGTGACGAGGAAACCATCCCATTGCAAATCCTCCTTCAGCCACTTGGTGAGATACTCGTAACTGGCATGGACGGGTACGCCGTTGATAGAGGCGGAGTTGACCATCATAGTCAGTGTACCGGCAAGGGCTGCAGCCTTGAAAGGCTCAAAATATTTCTCTCGTATCATCTGTGGTGAGAGATAGGCGGGTGTACGGTCTTTTCCTGTCCAGGGAGCACCATAGGCGAAATAGTGCTTGGTGCTGGTACCTACGTGGAAACGGTCGATGTGATTGTTGTCCTCACCCTGATAACCCTTGATCTCTGCTGTTACCATCTTAGCATTCACAATGGCGTCCTCACCAAAACTCTCATAAACACGAGGCCATCGTGGGTCGCGACTCAGGTCTACTACTGGGTTAAATACCCACGGACAATTGGCAGCACGGCTCTCATAGGCAGTAATCTCAGCCCCTCTGAAAGCCAACTCGGTATTAAACGAAGCACCGAGGTTGATGGGCTGTGGGAAGAGCGTACCGCCTTGGGTATAGGTTACACCGTGGTTGTGATCCAGACCATAGATATCAGGAATGCCCAAATACTTCATCGATTTCTCTTGAATCAGACGGATCCACTGCTGCCACTGATCCATTGTTGCAGCACTTGAACCAGGGGCATTGAGAATCGAACCCACCTTCCACTTTGAGATGAGTGTGTCGAGCATAACCTCATTAATCTTCCAGATACGCTTGGTCTCGCCCTGATAGATATCCACAGGGAAGGCACCCAGTTTGTCGATGATCTCCTGGTCCGTCATCTTCACCATCGCATCAATCTCTGCATCCGACCTGCCATACTGTTGCAAGACAGAACGAACCTTCTCACGATCCACTTTGGCATTCTCTACCGTCGTCTTACCCATTACGTCGAGGTTCAGTTCAAGCATCTGACCGATCTTCTCGTCGAGGGTCATCTTGGCAAGTTTCTTCTCAATCTTTGCCTCCAACTTCGCATCGCGGGGGATGGCAGGCTTCTGTGCCGAAGTCGTTAAAGGTAAAAGGGTAAAAAGGTAAAAAGGTAAAACACCTTTTGCCAATCCCATCACCTTTGTTCTAAATACATTGTTTGTCATAATCTTTAAAATTACTTTCTTACTTACTTTTTTACTTTTATCTGATACCGTACAAGTATCCGAGCAGGGCCATCTTGCCACGCATAGTCTCACGAGGGGTAAACTCACCATTCACCCACATATACCGCTGGTTGAAGTACGACTCCTGACGAGGCCAACCACTCCAGGCGGGATAGCAACGGTCTAACAGGATACGGGCATCACCGCCATTGCCAGGCGACCAGGTCTCCGTGCCGTTGAAAGGTGTCTGTCCAGGATGGGTACCCGGTTCTCCGTCATTACGGCCTGTGGTATAGACATCGGTGATATGACGCTCACCCAAGCCTGTCATCTCCACGATATTTCCGGGATTACGACCTAAGGCCCACCCAGCCTCCGTATACATCACCTGTTCCAATTGCTTCTTGCGTGGTTTATCAGCAATGTAATGGGCCAGCATCACCAATTGCAGGTTCTGCGACACCTGCCAACGGCTGTCATTAGCCGCACGGCGCGAAGGTCTCTCGGTAGCATGACAGATATTATATGCCTCTGCCTGTGCATTGATGCTGGCTTTCATATTCTGATAGAGGTCGGGATAGTGGCGCGGTTGGGGACAGGTAATATAGGCGGCAGCAGCCCAGAGTTGACAGAAGGGGATGTCCCTGTCATTAAACTGGTTGGTGACACCGACGCCGAAAAAGCCCTGCCGGCCTTTGTTGAATAGCAGCGACTGGCCATTCTTGATCATACTCTCTTCCGCCATGATTCTCTCCCATTGCTCGTCGCCTGTGAGGTTATAGAGGAAGGCGGCAGCCAACTGACGGAAGTCGCGTCCCCGCATTTGCATGCTGCCAATGTCCTGCAGGTCGTCGAGTTGCTGGTTTTCCTGCCGACTAGCGAAACGGAAAGCCTTGATGGCCTCATCGGTATAGTATTGTCGCAGGGAGTCATTCTTCTGCAAACGGAATGCCTCACCCAATACGGCGCAGTTAGCGGCATTGGCCCAGGCCGCCATTGTGGTACAGCCCGCCTGGAACATCACACTCCAGTCGTTGCAGGGGTTGGTGACACCCTGCGAATAAGCCTCACCATCGCGGATGCTGAGGAAGAAGTCCACCTCGTTGCGAGCCTCGTCGATGAGGTCAGGGATGCCGTTGCCACTCTCACGGATGCCCAGAGCATCCTCCGAAAGACGACCGTTCGTGAGGATATAGGGCAGGAGCATGTCGTAGATATTGCTGACATGGGCTAAGTGACGATCCCAGTCGAAGGCATCAGAGTGTCCACCCTTTACCTCAGTATTCACGGGATTACCAGGCAGACGGTGCTGCCAGAAGGCAGAAGCCCTGAGGGGTTTGAAGTGTGGCTCGTCCCACACATCCATGCGCAGTTCACGCCATCCCGGACTCCAAGGATGAAAGTCGGTCTTATAGACAGTGAATCCCTTGGGATCCGTCTCAGGAATGAACTGCGGTTGACGGGGTACAGGCCATACATGCCCAGGGTCGATGGGTTCGCCCAGACGCATATAGTAGTAGCCCCTGACAGAATAACGGAACGGCTCATAATAGACCTCGTTACCAATCTCAAAGTCCATGCTACATCCCACATCCTCTACCACCAGACGGTAGCAGCCGGGGGTTGCACCCTTGAAGTCGATATTCCAGACATCTGTTCCCACTAAGTTCTTGCCGCCAGCCTCCTTGTCGGCAGCGGTGGCAGGTTTCCAGAACCTTACCGTTCCTGCACTCTGCTTCTTCTTAGTATTGACCTGATAGAGCCAGACCTTCCTGCCTTCCCAGGCCTTATAGTCGCGCTGTCCGCCATCACCCAGCCACTGGTAGAGATCAGCGGCGTGAAGAGCCTCTGCGGGCGAATAACCAAGAATATTGACGTGAACGGCTTCTGATTGTGCATTCCAGATGTCGAAGCAGACGGAGACAGTCTCTTTATCTGAACCAATGCCTTTGGGAATGGCGACCGTATAGGTACGTCCCTGTTTCATCGACTGCGGCAATTGGAGGAAGAGCCAGTGGTCAAGTTCACTCTTCAGCGTATTGTCAGTATTCATCGGCTTTGACTTCCGCCAGACGTTCAGGGGTTGGGTAGCGGTGAACGACTTATCGTCGGAACTGATCTTCCATAGACTGGCCTGCTGTGCTTCGCTTACCTTCAGTCGTTCACCGAATACAAGCAATGTATCATCGCCCTCGGCAAAGGAATGACCGAGATAGGCACTGGCCCCTGTGCCATTATCCCTGTAATGTACTTCACCGTCACGGAAATGCACCATGAGGTAATCCTTGTCAATCACTTTGAGCCCGATAACTTTCGTGGCTGCTGCGGGGGTGGCTGTCAGAAGTAGTAATCCTATTACGACAGCATGAATACGTTTTATTGTCATTGGCTTAACTATTATTTTCCGCTACAAAAATACAAAATAAATGGGGCATTCAAAACTTTTTCGGCAATTATTTCGCTTTTTGTTGCAAGATTTAGTAATTTTGTCACGTCTAAATGAATAAAGGTACGATATATTGTGTCGGATTGGGACTTTTGATTGTTGTTCTCTTCGCTCTCAATCTGGTGATGGGATCCATCAGGATTCCTGTGGCGGATGTCATACAGATCCTATTGGGCGACGAGACTGCAAAACCCTCCTGGCGCTTTATCATCCTCGAGTCCCGACTGCCGCAGGCTATCACCGCGATACTCTGCGGCGGGGCATTAGCCGTCAGCGGTCTGATGTTACAGACGGCTTTCCGCAACCCATTGGCTGGTCCGAGTATCTTCGGTATCAACAGCGGTGCTGGTTTGGGTGTGGCTCTTGTGATGCTGCTCTTAGGAGGCAGTATCTCGGCAGGTTCCGTCAGCATCTCCGGTTTTGTAGCGATACTCGTAGCAGCCTTTATCGGAGCGATGGCGGTGATGGCAGTCATCTTCTTCTTTTCCAGTATTGTCAGGAACAATGTGATGCTGCTCATTATCGGTATAATGATTGGCTATATCTCCAACTCCGCCATCTCGCTGCTGAATTTCTTTGCAACGGATGAAGGCGTAAAGTCGTATATGGTGTGGGGGATGGGCTCCTTCGGTGGGGTGTCGATGAAAACGATGCCTGTCTTCGCCACTATCACCATCCTCGGACTGATTGGGTCGCTGCTGCTCATCAAACCCCTGAATGCCCTGATGCTGGGCGACCGTTATGCGGAGAACTTAGGTATCAACATCCTCCGCACCCGTAACTGGCTCCTTATCGTGACGGGCATACTCACTGCCATCACTACTGCCTTCTGCGGACCAGTGGCCTTCATCGGACTGGCAGTACCCCATATCGCCCGTCTGCTGTTGACGACAGACAATCACCGTGTGCTCCTGCCCGCCACCATCCTCTGTGGGGCTGTTATCGCACTCGTCTGTAACATCATCTGTTTCCTGCCTGGCGAGAGCGGAGTCATACCCCTGAATGCCGTCACCCCCATCATGGGTGCCCCGGTCATCATCTACGTCATTACCAAAGGCAGAAAATAAGTCCTATTGTTTTTCTTCACGGAATGCCTTGATGGCGGCGACGAGGGCATCGTTCTCCTCTGGTGTCTGGGCAGCCACACGGAAACAGTGGTCGTCGAGGCTGTAGAAATTGGAGGCGTCACGGATCAGGATACCGTGATTCTCTATCAGCCAATTTTTCAGTTCAAGACTGGTGGCCCAGTCGATGTTCACCAGCATGTAGTTCGTCTGCGTGTCCATCACCATCAGTCCCTCTATCTCCGACAGTTCTTGCTTGAGGCGCTGGGCTTCTTCCAGATAATCCTTCATGTCGGGCAGTATCTTCGGGTCGTTCTCTATCAGCCATTTCCCCGCCTCAATGGCTAAGGAATTCACTGTCCAGGGCTGACGGATATCGCGCAGGCGCTCTATAATAATAGGTGAAGCCGTCAGATAACCGAGTCGCAGACCAGGGACACAATACTTTTTGGAGAGCGACTGGATGATCATCACATTGTAGCAGTCGAGCATTTCCTTCGGTTGGAGCATCGGTTGGAGGGTATAGTCGGCGTAACTCTGGTCGATGACATGGAGAAAGCGCGGGTGCTGGCGGATGATATAGGTGACGAGTGACTTCAACAGCACATTGCCCGTTGGGTTGTCGGGATTACACATCCAGTAGATACGGTCTTCAGGCAACACGTGGAGTTCGTCGGTTCGCTCGTAAGATACGGTATGGCCGAACATCCTACAGGCATCGGCATATTCGCTATATGTGGGCTGCGGAATGACGGAAGCCCAGCCACGATAGAGTTGTGCGATGAGGTAGATAGCCTCATTGGCTCCATTGGTCACCATCACCATATCGGCAGGTATCTCCAACTTCTCTGCAATGAGCGATTCTAATGTCCGAGGCTCCGGCTCCGGATAGTTACCTATCGCGTCGAGCCGTGTGGCCAGATGTGCCTTCAGTTCCGTCAGGTCTGCCCGTTGGTAGATATTAGAACTGAAATTCATCTTGATCTTATCGCCGTAGCGGTATGTGTCGTCTCCGTGTCCGTAAGTCATT
>JAFZNI010000219.1 GCA_017551005.1 Prevotella sp. | reverse complement strand
TCCATAGTACACAGACCGTCGAGCATGGCGTACGAGGTGTACTGGGTGATGGGGGTGTTTACCCATGTGGTTTTGCTCCAGTCGTAGGAGTCCTTACCTGCAGGTATGAAGTATTCGTTGGTAGTAATCTCGTTGCCTTTGTCATCCTCGAGTTTGAGGAACAGGAATTTTGCCGGTGCATCGGCCATATTGATGTCGAACACTTTTACTACAGCGCCAGCGGATACCTCTATCTGCTTGGCATCCACAGTGATATTACCGTCTTTCAATAGTTTCATCGAAGCCTTCAGGCTGGCAGTTTCCAGTGTCTCATTGACAGCATAGACAGCCTTGTCATAATAGTCGTAGATGAGTTGTACGGGGGCATTGCCCTTCTTTACACCATAGTAGGAGGCGTTGGGTTGCTTGTAGTAGTCGTAGAGTTGCCAGTAGATGCCAGGGCGCGCACCATTCAGCATCCATTGGATGATGCCTGTGGTGTGAGGCCAACGGACACGGAACGACTCGAACATCGCCTTGGTACTCTCGTAGTTCAGCATGTCGGCACGACGCAGATACTCATCGATGTCCTTGGCATCACCAAAACGGTAGTGTATCACCTCGTTGAGTTGTTTCAGCGAGTTCATTTCAGCACTTGATGCGGTGCAGAGGATATTCCAGCGATCGTCTATTGGGAACAGTTTATCACCCAGCATCTTCTGCAATGATTCTTTTACCGGCAGTTGTGCGCCTATGCCTGTCTCGGTATTGAATCCGAAAGCACCGCCAGGAGCCTCAGGCAGATACCAGTAGGTGGGATCCACATATTCGTAGGGACCTGCCATCTTCGTGCCTGACCATCCCGAGAGTTCGCTCTTTAAGTTTTTGGCAGAAGTGATGTAGTCGCGATCGTCCTCCTGACTCAAGAATTGCTGATATTGCTTCTCCAATTCTGGCTTGGGCAATCTGTCGCTACCTACGAACCAGCCGATGATTGACGGATGGTAACGCAGCCACATCACCTGATCTTCGAACGACTGGGCGATGAGCGCAATCTTCTCAGGCGTCACGATGCCGCCGTAAGGCTCTTCGGTGGGAGAACCCAGATAGTCTTCCCACTCCCAGTGGCAACTCCAACCCACGAGGATGAAGAGTCCCATCTCGTCGCAGAGGTTGTAGAGGTTCTGCGAGGTGCCCCAGAATCCCTCCAAACGTACGGTGTTCATGTTCATGTCGCGTACATATTCTAATTGCAACCTGTTGGTCTCTGGTGTGTCACGCAGATAGATATCATCCGTCCATCCTGCTCCGCGCAGCAGCACCTTCTTGCCGTTGAGCGTAAAGCCACGATAGCCCTCGTCGGTCAGGTAACTGTGTATCTCACGGATACCGAAACGTACATCCTCAGCATCAGACACCTTATCACCCTCCACAAACTCTACATGCAGGTCGCAGAGTTCTGGCTTGCCCATGTTGTGGCACCACCAGAGGCGGGGCTTGTCGACATGAATCTCCGAAGGGGCCACAAAGCGGCATTTCTCTCCAGCTGCGAGTGTCACGGGGAAATTGAATGAATGTCCGTCTGCGGTACCTTTGACAACACCTTCAACGGGGTGATCCGACAGGTTCTTCAGTTCTGTAGCCACCGTGAGCCAAGCCTCATTCAGTGTCTCGGTGTTGACCCTCGAACGGACGGCAGAATGCGAGATAGCGACATTGCCACAGGTCTTTACCCTGACCTCGCGATAGATACCCATACTCTCATCGGCAGGACGCGGGTTCCAGTCTACAAAACCAATGTTAGGCTCCCCGGGTTGGGCACGGAACACCTCTACAGCCAACACATTATTGTTGGCAATCTGTTTGGTGACATCGTACTCAAACTGACGGAAAGAACCAACCATCTCCTGACTGTCGGCTATCTGCTGCCCGTTGAGCCATACGTTGGCACGATAACAGATACCGTCGAAGTCGAGCAACACATGCTCACCTTCTTTTAATGCAGGCAGATTAAACGTCGTACGATACCACCAACTCTTCTCAAACTGTGTCTTGTCAATCTTGGCATAGTCCTCAGCAGTCAGTGCCTCGGGTTCAATGCCGTTGGCAGTCAGGACACCCATCAGTGTCGATGGCACCTGGGCAGTGATCCATCCGTCGGTGTTTGCATCAGGTGTCGACAGGATGTCACCTGTCTGGTCAATCTTCTCCGACGACTGCACCAGCCATTCCATATTCTGCGTTGTTTTCTCCGTACATGCCGTCAATGCTCCAGCGAGCATCACTCCGACCACAATATTTCTACATTTCATAATTATCAATTATCCATTATCCATTATTCATTATCCATTATCAATTAGTGCCGCAGCGCCCAGCATAGCCGCATTGGGTAGTTTAGACGGCACTATACGTGTGGCAGCCACATTCTCAGGGTAGGGGAACGACTCCAACACCTTCCGCATCGGAGCCTCAAACAGCGGGAAGGCACTGGCAATGCCGCCACCGATGATGATAGCCTCTGGGGCATAGGTAAAGAGTATCGCCTTCATCAGTTCGCCTACATTCCGACCAAACTCATCCCACACGGCAATAGCCTCCTTGTCGCCAGCCTGTGCACGCTTTCCGAAGTTGGCCCCCGTGTCGCCATGCAGTTGGCTGAAGAAACGGCTGCTGCAGTAGAACTCGTAATCCGCATCCTTAAAAGGCAGCGAACCAATCTCACCGGCACCTGTGTTCACGCCGTTATACAGTCTTCCACCGATGATGATACCCGAGCCAATACCTGTGCCCATCGTCAGACCCACCATATCGTTGGTACCCTGACCTTCTCCGTAGCGCCAGGCACCCAGCGCAAAGCAGTTGGCGTCGTTGTTCACGGCTACAGGCACACCAAACTCTTTTTCCAGAATCTCCTTCAGGTGCACTTCTTTCCATGCCGGTATGTTGGCTACATTATAGACGATGCCTCGTTGACAGTCAACCACCGATGGCACGCCCACACCGATACCTTTTACCTCAGCACGCATCAGTTGGGCTATCTGCCGTTTCAACTGGCTGAGTACCACTTCCTCAGTCTCTTTTGCAGGACAGGGCTCGATGACCGTATCAATGACTGTCGCCCCGTCGATGAGGCCCACACGCATGTTGGTTCCTCCTAAGTCTATTGCTATTTTCATACGTTTGATAGTGGATATACCTAATTAACAGAGCAGTAATCCCGGATGTTTCGGGAATACTGCTCTTGGGTTGCGAGCCAATCGTTGTTCGCTTATTTAATGTTCAGCACGATGATCGACTTGGCAGGAACGTTGACGCTCAGCACGCCCTTCTTCAGTGTGGCACCCTTGAAGTCGACGGGAGCCACCACTGCGGGATGCTGGAAGTCGTTGTAGTCAGCCACGTTCTTCGAGGTGAGGATACGTCCGCTCACGCTCTTGGCGTTGTAGCCGTCTATCTGGAAGTCGATGGTCTTGTCAGTGTCGAGGCTGACATTGGTGATGGCCAGCACGAGACTGCCGTCAGTGGTCTTGGCAGCAGAGGCAGAGAGTAGGGGACAGGGGCGGTAACCGGCATCCTTGGCACCCTCCTTCTCCTTGAAGTAAGCCTTGCTCACTGCCACGATCTCACTCTCCAGGTCAACAGGCAGATAGGTAGCCTCCTGGAACGGGGTGTACATCTCGAACACGTGGTAGGTCGGTGTCAGTACCATGTGGCCCGTACCCTCCTGATCGGTGAGGATCATCGACTGGAGCACGTTCACCACCTGGGCGATGTTCGCCATCTTCACACGGTCCGTATATTTATGGAACACGTTGAGGCTCAGCGAGGCGACGAAGGCGTCGCGCAGGGCGTTCTGCTGGAACAGGTGTCCTGCTATGGTGCCAGGCTCCTCGTCCCACCAGGTACCCCACTCATCCACGAGCAGACCGATGGTGTTCTTCGGGTCCTTCTCGTCCATGATGGCCTTGTGCTTCTTGATCACCTCCTCAATCTCCAGACATTTGCCCAGAGCCCAGTAGTACTGGTCGGTGCTGAACTTGGTGGCAGAGCCCTTCGAGCCTTCCCAGCCCGAGCAAGTATAATAATGTAAGGAGATGCCTTGCATGCGGTTGCCGATATTGTCCATGCACACCTTCGTCCAGTCATAGTCGTAGTCGGATGCACCCGAGGCGATACGATAGAGTTTGTTGCTGCCCTGGTCGCGCAGATAGGTATTGAACTTACGGAACTCGTCGCTGTAGTACTGCGGAGTCATGTTACCGCCGCAGCCCCAGGCCTCGTTGCCGATACCGAAATACTTCACCTTCCAGGCCTTGTCACGTCCATTAGCGCGGCGCAGACGAGCCATCGGGGTGTCACCTTCGGCAGTCATATACTCTACCCATTGTGCCATCTCCTTCACAGTGCCAGAGCCTACGTTGCCGCTGATATACGGCTCACAGCCCAGCATCTCACAGAGGTTCAGGAACTCGTGCGTACCAAACGAGTTGTCCTCGATGGTGCCGCCCCAGTTGTTGTTGCGCAGTGAGGGACGCTGGCTCTTAGGGCCGATACCGTCCATCCAGTGGTAGTCATCTGCAAAGCAGCCGCCCGGCCATCTCATCACGGGAATCTTCAAGGCTTTCAGGGCCTCGAACACATCCTTGCGATAACCTTGGATGTTGGGAATCTTGGAGTCTTCTCCCACCCAGAGTCCGCCGTAGATACACGAGCCGAGGTGCTCTGAGAACTGTCCGTAAATCTCTCTGTTGATCTTGGCTCCAGCCTTGTCGGCGTGAACCGTTGCCTTTACGGCATCCGCTGCCATTGCTCCTGTGGCAAAGGCCAGTGCGATAGTCGCGGTAACGAATAACTTCTTCATATCAGGTTTGTTTTGTTGTTTAATTAAACTGGGTTACAAAGGTACAACTTTTTTTTGAAACCACCAACAAACCATCTATTAAATTTATGAAAATTCGTTTACCGCGACTATCTGGCAGTCTTTATTTCATGTACTTGCTCATCTCCTTCATGTATTTCTCAGTGAGGTCGTTGATGTATTTCTGGGCTTCCTTGGCTTTCTTGGAAAGGGAGCCGCGGGCCTTGAAAATCTCGTTGAACGAGTTGTTCTGCTTGGTTAACACATCGAGTACTTCCTTTAATCCCTGAGAATACATTTCGCTGATGAGACTCTGGGGCGGATTCTGGGCCTTGATGGATTTGACCAAATCTTGTACAGCCTTGTCCATTTCCTTGTTCTGCTTGATGATCTCTGGACACTGTTTATCGACGTAGTTGCCCAATCTTGCTAAAAAGGCAGGCCCCTGACTCATGACGTTTGCTATAGGCTCGTACGATGCTTCAATCATTTTTATCTTTGCCAGCATGTTAGCAGCCTTCTCCAATATCTCAGCCTTCTTTTCTGGTGAAAGACTGTTTTGCCAGATTTGCATCTCATTGACGGACTGAGGCAGATGTATCGCGGGATCGACAGTGACAACAGAAAACTCTTCTTTGTTGGGATCCAACTCTAATTTACCCGAAGCATCATCCACACCCCGTCTTTGCAGGTCGTTCAGCAGACTCTTGCCTGAGTAGCGGCCTACGCGCTGCTCGTAATCGCGATCCTCGTCGTAATAGCCGTTATGGGTGGTGATGCGGTAGGTCTCGCCAGGCACGAAGTCGAGGTTGGTCCACATATCGCAGAGCGAGCCGTCGGGCATCACCGTACGGATGCGCCCTACCTTGGGCTTGTCGAGTTCTACGCTGAACGAGAAGCGCTTGTTCACCACTGGCATCGTAGCCACGAAGTCGCTGTCCTTTACATTGTTGAGTTCCTCGGCATTGTCGGCCATATAGACCACGTAGAGGGAATCCTTCAGGTCGTAGCCCACGCGTCCGTCGATGGTAAACGTGTTCTTGTTGTCGCTCAGGAGACCAGCGCTCGACATGTTTTTCTGATAAAGGTCGGGGCGGAGCGAGGTAATCATATAGACAGAACCTGATGCCACTTTCTTGTCTTCGTAGTATCTCCACGAGATGGCATAGACATCACGCAGTTGGGGGTTCTCCGGGTTCTTGATACACATAAACCATAACTCCTCTTCTTTGAACATGCGCACATTGACCTCAGTCCGGTTCTGGCCGTTATTGGTGAGCACATCTACGGCGACCTTCTGTTCGTTGGGGTACGTCAGGTGCATGAACTGATACGACAGCGGTTCGTCCTTGGTGAAGCAATCGACCACTT
>JAFZNI010000218.1 GCA_017551005.1 Prevotella sp. | reverse complement strand
TTTTTTTGAGATTTTTCGACTTTTTTTGTAACTTTGCACCCAATGAAGAGACTGACAGAAAAACAATCACGCCATTCGCTGACCACTCAGGTTGTTGTGTGGGTGGTAGGATTCGTGTCCGTACTCTTCGTCACAGCCCTCCTTGTCATGTTCCACTATGCCCGCCAGTCCATCTATCAGGAAGCGATGGAGAAAGCGCGCCAAACACTGCGCACCACCGAACTTCGTATCGACAATACCCTGAATGAGGTGGAGACGGCTACACGCAGTATGCACTGGACGGTTGAGAAGCGTCTGAACAGACCAGAAATCATGGACAGTCTGATCAGGCAACTGTTGAGAGTGAACCCTCACATACAGAGTTGTGCCATCGCCTTCGAACCGGGCGTCTATCCGCAATATGGCATCTACCACGAGGTGTATGCCCACCGTAACACCACCGATTCCACACAGATAGACATCACAATAAACAGTGGAAAGCAACTTTATACCCGTGAGAAATGGTACTTCATACCCCTGCACCACGAGAAACCCATCTGGATTGACCCTTATGTCGATGTTGAGCACGGTGAGACATCTATCACTACATCCTATGGCATGCCGCTCCACAACAAAGATGGCGAACTGGTGGGCGTACTGTCGGTACAGATCTCGATGAAGTGGTTTGCCGATCTGGTGCTCTCGTTGCAACCTTTCCCCAACTCCCATGCCTCGTTGATGGGTACCGACGGACACCTGATTATCCACCCTGACAGCACACTCGAGGAGCATGAGGCTTTCTTCACCGAGGCCTTTAACAATCCTACCAGCGAGGGACATCTGGCAGCCATATCCATGAAGACAGGCCATGTCGGACATAGCGAGATCCACATGGACGGCAAGCAGGACTTCATCTTCTACCATCCTTTCAAGAATGCCGGATGGAGTGTGGCCATCGTATGCCCTGAGAGCGACATCTTCAGTTCCTATTACTCCCTTCTGCGCCTGATGCTCATTATCAGTCTCGGTGGTCTGTTGCTGCTGGCACTGTTCTGTCTGTTCATCAGCCACAGGCAACTGAAGCCCTTGCAACGGCTGGTCGACAAAGCCCAAGGTATGGCCGAAGGCCAGTTGGATATCCCCATAGAGGAGAGTCACCGCACCGATGAGGTAGGCTACGTGCAGAACACGTTCAGGCAGATGCAGCAGAGCATCGACCAGCATATCACACATATCACCCACCTGACCGATGTGCTGCGCCAACGTAACGATGACTTGAAACTGGCCTACGAACAGGCCCAGGAAGCCGACCGTATGAAGGATGCCGTCATCCTGAACATGAGCGACCGCATGGAGCAGTCGGTAAAGGCCATCCACGCCACCGTCGGCGAATTCCGTCAGCATATTGCCAACATGGATGCCGATGAGTGCCGCCAGATGGCCGACAAGATACGGATACATACAGAGACAACCACAGATCTGCTGGGCAATCTGCTTGACATCGCTGACAGGAAAAGGAGGGAAGCCCATGATTGAGATGAGGAAACATATACGCAAGTCGCTCTCCATGAAGTTGTGCCTTGACATCCTCTTCATCGTGATTCTGGTGTTCTCGCTGTCGCTTGGCTTCCTCTATTGGCAGTCGCGTCACATCATTCATGAAGAGGCCATCGACGAGGCGTCCCATGTGCTCGACAATACGGCCCTACGCGTCAAGGGATATATGGTAGAGGTCGAAACGGCCACGCGCAACATCCTCTGGCTCGTTAATCTTCATAACCACGATAAGGACTCCCTGCTGAAGTACACACACCGCATTGTAGCCAACCACCCCAATACCAATGGTTGCTCCATCACGATGGAGCCCGACTTCTACCCTGACGATGCATACGGCTTCTCGGCCTATTCCGTTCGTTTCGAGGAATTTTCAAGTCCCGAAAAAGACTCGGTGAGCACCGTCCGTGAAGCCGAGTATGACTATTATAATAAGGTGTGGTATAAGACGGCGCGCCAGAAAAAGACAGCATGTTGGGTGGATCCCTTCGATGACTACAATGCCGGAACACTGTCGAGTCCAGAGATGATTGCATCCTACTGCGTTCCACTCTACGACCAACAGGGAAAGTTCATTGGCGTCATCTCCACTGACCTTTCGCTGAAGAGACTCACAGAAACCATCACAAACGAGGATCCGTATGAACACTCCTACTTCATGATGCTGGGAGCCGACGGTCACTATTTCGTACACCCTGACACCACAAAACTACTGAAGCAGACCATCTTCACTAATACCGACCCCAGAGAGCATACTGACATCGTCGCCCTGGGCTATGAGATGACTAACGGGCGGACGGGCCACATGGAGGTCAAAATCGACGGCAACTCGCACATCGTGCTCTATCGCCCGCTCGAAGGCACAGAGTGGAGCATGGCGCTTGTCTGTCCTTCCAACGAACTGTTGCGCGGATACAACAGCCTGAACTACATCCTGCTGCCCCTGCTCGTCATCGGATTCCTGCTACTGGTCATGGGCTGCCGCCGTATTGTGAAACACTTCATACAGCCGTTGGGACTGCTGGCCTCAGAGTTGCGCCAGATAGGTCACGGCAACTATGAGACCCCCCTGCCCATCAGTCAGCGCACCGACCTGATTGGCCTGTTGCAGAACAGTTTCTGCCAGATGCGGCGGAGCATCAGCCAGCACATCCGCGACGTAGAACAGAAAAAGCAGGAAACCGAACAGCGCACCATCGAACTGGAACACGTCACCCAGTTGGCACGTCAGGCCAGCGAGCAGAAGACACAGTTCATGCAAGACATGTCGCATCAGATACGTACACCGCTCAACATCGTACACGGTTTCTCGCAGGTATTGCGCGATGACAGTAATACGATGACCGATGAAGAGAAACAGCAGATTGTTGAGACCATGTACGTACAGACCAACGCCCTCGACTATATGGTGAGCAAACTGCTCACGGCATCACTCATCGAAAGCCATCAGGTCATCAGCACCAACGACACGGTCAACTGCAATGAAGTGGCCCGTAAGGCCCTTGACAATGCAGGCAGTCTGATTACTCATACTGTTGAGATGCATTTGGACTGTCACGTCGCCGATGAACTCACCATCAAGACCAACAGCCATCATTTGCTCATTGTCCTCACCGAGTTGCTCTTCAATGCCCTCCACTTTACCCATGAGGGCAGAGTCACTCTGCGTGTTGAAGCCATCGGCGACGATGTGCTCTTCACTGTAGAAGACACGGGGATTGGCATCCCTGCCGACAAGGCCGACTTTATCTTCGACAAATTCACCAAGATCGATATGTTCACCGAGGGCCTTGGCCTTGGCCTGTTCCTTTGTCAACGCGTCGTCCAACTCATGGACGGCAGACTCATCCTCGATCCCCAATACACCACCGGCAGCCGCTTCATCCTCTCGCTGCCAATACACTAACATAAAGCACATCTCTGCTGAGTTCATGGAATGTATGACACAGATTAATTAAAGGTAAATTATAAAACGATGAGAACAGTCAAAATGATGCTGGCCGCTATGTTGACGGCCGTTTGCTGCACGGAAGTGGCAGCACAGAATCCAAGGGCGCAAGGCGTTGGTGAAATCGGTGGAGAACCGTTGGTTGTGGTCGATTTAGTCGATTTAGACTTTATCAGCCCTGTGACGAACATCAGCCTATCGAATGGGCCACAGTTGTTCAGTGACAATAGCGTGAAGTTCTTCGTACGCGCCCCAGAGGCGCAGAAAGTGCAGGTGGACATTGGCGGTACGAAATACGACATGACCAAGGGCGAGAATAGTGTCTGGTCGGTGAGGACAAAGCCGCAGGTGCCAGGCTTCCACTACTATTCGCTGATTATCGACGGGGTGTCGGTAGCCGATCCTGCCAGTCAGTCGTTCTATGGCTGTAGCCGTTGGTCGAGTGCTATTGAGATACCTGAGAAGGGTATGGACGATTTCGAGGTGCAGAATGTCAAGCATGGCGAGGTGCGCACCGTTCATTACTACTCGAATGTGGAAAAGGCTTGGCGTCCGCTGATGGTCTATACGCCTGCCGGTTACGAAGAGGGTAAGCAAGACTATCCTGTGGTGTATATCCAGCATGGTGGTGGTGAGGATCATCGTGGCTGGATGGAACAGGGACGCACGGCACAGATTATGGACAACCTGATTGCTGCAGGCAAGGCCGTACCGATGATTGTGGTGAGTTCGAATAGTAACGTGCGTTCTACCAGTGGTGGCTTCGGTGGCGGAGGGTATAGTTGGCAGGGTATGCAGACCTTCCGCAGTGAACTCATAGAGAATGTGATTCCCTTCGTCGAGAAGACCTATCGTGTGAAGAAGGACCGCAAGAACCGTGCGATGTGCGGTCTCTCGATGGGTGGTGGTCAGTCGTTCTATATCGGCCTGCGCGACCCTGAGGTGTTTGCAAACGTGGGTGTCTTCTCTACCGGTATGTTTGGTGGTATCCGTGGGGCCTCTAACTTCGACTTGGAGAAGGAGGTGCCAGGCATGCTGACGGATACGAAGACGTTCAACAAGCAGTTTGATGTGTTCTTCATCAGTTGTGGCGAGCAGGATCCACGTATTGAATACACCCGTCATATCGTGAAGACGATGCGCGACGGTGGGGTAGAGGTGAAGTTCAACTCCTATCCTGGCGACCATGAGTGGCAGGTGTGGCGTAAGTCGCTGCACGAGTTTGCGCAGTATCTGTTCAAGGATTAACCGAGAAACGAAAGTACTGTAACTTGTGGCCGATATGCTCTGAGGAAGTGTATCGGCTTTTTATTTTAAATAATGTACGCACGAGGTTGAAGGGTTAAAGTGTGTTAAGAAACTGAAGTTTTTTGCCGAAAAGTTTGGAACGTATTCATAAAAGCACTACTTTTGCGGTGTACTATTTGAGTAGTACACTATAACAGAAGGACTTTAAAAGTAAAAAGGTAAAAAAGTAATATCAACTAAATTATAAGAATTATGATTGAGGTAAACAACATCAGTTTTAAGTACGCAGGTCAGAAGAACCTGGTATTCGATGATTTCAGTCTGACACTGAAACAGGATAACATCTACGGTTTGCTGGGTAAGAACGGTACTGGCAAATCTACTCTGCTTTATTTAATCAGCGGTCTGCTCCGTCCCAAGAAGGGTACCGTCATGTTCGATGGCGTTGAGACCAAACTCCGCAGGCCTGAAACCCTGAGCGAGATATTTATCGTACCAGAGGAATTCGACCTGCCCGCTATGTCGCTGGAACAGTATGTGAAGATCAACCGTCCCTTCTATCCTCTGTTCAGTACCCAGGTGCTGGAGGCTTGCTTGCAGGACTTCGAACTGACGACAGACGTAAATCTGAACGCCCTCTCGATGGGTCAGAAGAAGAAGGTGTTCATGGCCTTCGCTCTGGCAACGAATACGAAGGTGATGCTGATGGACGAGCCGACCAATGGTCTCGACATTCCGAGTAAGAGTCAGTTCCGCAAGGTGGTGGCGCAGTATATGAGTGGCGACCGTACCCTCATCATCTCCACCCATCAGGTACACGATGTGGAGGCGCTGCTGGATCATATCCTGATCCTGAACCAGCAGAAACTGTTGTTGGATGCTTCTGTGGCTGAGATCCAGGAGAAGTATACGTTTGAGTATCGTACGCCCGACGAGATGGGAGATGCGATCTATGCCGAGCCTTCATTGCAGGGCAATGCCGTGATTGCTCCTCGCAAGGAGGGTAGTGCTGAGACGCAGGTGAACCTCGAATTGCTGTTCAATGCTGTGAACGAAGGGAAAATTTAATGCACAATTCACAATGCATAATGCACAATTATTATGATACAGTTTAATTTCAATAGATTCGGAAAACTGGCGAAGTGGTCGTTGACCAACGACAGGAGTTACTATGTGAGGAGTTTCCTGCAGGTGCTGGTCGTTCTGACGCTGATATTCCTGGCCTTCACGACGCAGTTCTTTACGTTCAAGGTCAATGGGGAGACACGTGCCTATGAGCCGTGTGCATCTATCGCCATAATTATCTTCTTTATCGACCTTATTATAGGTCCGTCGCTGATGTTCCAGAGCATGAAGAATAAGCACGACCGTCAGACGTTGCTGATGCTGCCTGCCTCGAACTTCGAGAAATACATCATGCGCTACTCCACGTGGATCATCCTCTTGCCACTTTATGTGATAGCCTTCTTTGGAGCCGACCTGATTCAGTATCTGGTGAATGTGCTGGGAGGTAACGATTATGTGCAGTTTGTAACGACAAAACTGATTGATATGGTGAGTGATACGATGAACCATCTTTGGGCTACGAAACGTCGTTTTATGATGACAGATTTCTTCGTTGCTATGCTGTGGCTGCACTCTGTCTATGCCCTTGGCGGCACGTTCTTCCGCTCGCACAAACATGCCGCCTTATTGACGACAGTTGCCGTCATCGTATATGGATTGTTGCACGTCTGGCTGTTTGGCATGGGGGAGAGTAATGATGAAATAAAACCATACGACTCGGCCGATATCATCTGGTGTGCTTCCTATGGCATCCTGATCATCGTAAACTTCTGGCTCTCGTACAGGTTCTTCTGCAGAAATCAGGTGATTGGTAAGTTTGTGAACCTTTAAAAGGTAAAAAGGTAAAAAAGTATAAAGGTAAAACGTTATGAATAGTTTTAGTATCAATAGATTTGGCCAGACGTTCCGTTGGGTGTTGGCTACCAACTTCCGCAATTTCCTGGCGTGGACATTAGGTGCTGCTGTGGGTGTTTTTCTCATGGAGATGATATTGGTCGTCATTATGGTTTCTTCTGATGGCGGGAATTACGTTCCAGTTTTATATTCCACCATATCCAATATTTGCCAGATAGCACTTTTTATATTTGTGCTGGTGGCGCTAAGTACAGGATTCTCCGACTACCAGAAGAAGCCGCAGCGCGAGGCCTTCCTGATGCTGCCTTCAACGAATCTGGAGAAGTTCCTCTCAGTAGTCATCTATGTCACAGTGGTCTGGTCGCTGGCAGGATTCCTGGCTTTTGCTGTGGGCGATACGCTCAGAATGGCAGTTCGTGCTTTGGCGTTTGGCAATGAGTGGTATTCGCTTGTGCCAAAGGTGTTGGATATG
The DNA here is from genome assembly GCA_017551005.1 of Prevotella sp. Lineage (GTDB taxonomy): Bacteria > Bacteroidota > Bacteroidia > Bacteroidales > Bacteroidaceae > Prevotella. The sequence goes on along the minus strand of JAFZNI010000218.1, from coordinate 516 downwards.
TTCGGTGAGATGATACCCTCTTACGAAGATGGCATGATGATCCGACCTCTATCTTATAAAGTGTGCGCTCCCATTGCTTTGATAGGTTTGTTCGTCTGGATTCACTCGCTCTACATCTTTGGAGGAACCCTGTTGCGCAAGTATGCCTTCGTCGCGTCGAGTCTGGTGATTATCTTAGCCGTTGTTCTGGTGTCATGGTTGTTTAATAAGTTTAATCTCCAGTTCTTCTATGTAGATACAATTATTGATGGTCAGTCCGTGGATGCTTTGCGCCAGTCAGGAGCCTTGGAGGCAAATGGTCCGTGGTCTGCAAAGTCCGTCCAGATCGTACACAAAGTGGGTGTCTTGGGTTACTTCTTAACGGTGGCACTGCCCCTGCTCTCTATCTTCAATTATTTGGCTTCGTTCCATATCTTCAAAGGTTTTCAGTTAATAACTAATAAGTGGACTAATTATGACTTTCACAAATGATAAAGCAATCTACCTGCAGATCGTGGACCGTCTCAGCGACGAGAT
>JAFZNI010000217.1 GCA_017551005.1 Prevotella sp. | reverse complement strand
CGCCAATAGTCCTGCTGGGCCTCTGGCAAGACGAGGATAATCTGCAAGTCGGCTGAATACTCGCGGAATCTTTCGATTGTCCGCATGAGTACTGGTTTTCCACCGATGGGCAGGAACTGTTTGGGAATGTCGCCTCCCATCCGCAGACCTTTTCCGCCTGCCACGATAATCACATAATCAGAGCCCCCTAAGTTAGGGGGTTGGGGGTCTGAACGACCACCTTTGTCTCTGATATTCTTTTTGTTCATATTCCTCAGGGTTTATCTTGTTCAGACCCCCATCCCCCTAACTTAGGGGGCTTAATAAATGCTTGAACCTCATACCTTCCGCAATCTGGTCGGAGGTCTTCTTGTCGACGAGTTGAGTGAGCAACTCATAGGCGTACGGGAAGGCTGCAGCAGGTCCCTCGCCAGTGGTGACATTGCCATCCACCGTGAAGAGGTCGCCCGTATAGGTGGCCCCAGCCTCTTTCAGAACATTCTCAAAGCCCGGATAGCATGTGGCCTTCTTGCCGTCGAGGATACCCAACTGTGCGAGTACTACAGCAGGAGCGGCACAGATGGCGGCCACCTTCTTACCTGCAGCAAACTGATCCATCACCACCTTGCACACACCCTCGTGCTCAAACAGGTTGCTGGCTCCAGGCATACCGCCTGGCAACATGATCAGGTCGGCATCCTCATAGTCACTCTGCTCAAACTGGATATCAGCCTCGATATTCACACCGTGAGCCGACTCCACGAGTGGAAACTCCGTGGTGCTCACCGTTACAACCTCCACACCGCCACGACGCAGCACGTCGATGGGAATCAGCGCCTCGACATCCTCGAAGCCGTCTGCTAAGAATACATAAACTTTTGCCATACGTTAAAGTCTCCCGTTATTTAAGGTTTGCTACTCAGCAACATGTTAATGATGCGTATGATGTCTGAAATGTCGATGACGCCATCGTTGTTGGTATCGGCAGCAATGGCATCAAAGGACTCTGGCAATTTGCTACTTGTGAGCAACTCCACGAGTGTGGCGACGTCGCCTGTGTCAATCACACCGTCGCCGCTGGCATCACCTTTTTCTATGTTCTCACTTCGCTCTACCATCTTGGTGAACTTGCTCCAAGCGCCTGCAGCCTGATATAGACTTGTGGTGCCAGCAGGAATGTTCAGTTTGGCATTGTAGTTGTCGGCATGGAAAACATTATTGTTGAGAGTGAGGGGATCTGTCATGCAGCAGGTGATAACTGCCAGTTTCTTGCTGTATTCGTAGAAGGCATAGTTATCAATGGAGGTGAGGGAAGTGGGAAGTGTAAGCAGTGACAGATTGCTGCATCCATAGAATGCATAGGAGTTGATGACAGATACGCCTTCTGGAATATAGACCGTCGTATGGGTGCGATTTGTGAAGGCATATCTACCAATACTTTCAACCGTACTGGGTATTGCTGTTTTGTTGCTTGCCCAAAGCAGTGTCTTAGTTGATTTGTCAATGATACAGTTGTTTTTTCCGGATTCGAAGACTGTATTCTCGTCATCAACGACGATGGTGTTAATACCAGAATTGAAAGCGAAAGCCTGGCTACCCATTTCTGTGATATTACTGGGGATGAAGACATGGCCTAAGTCATTACATGAATAGAAGGCGGCTTGACCTATTTTGGTGACTGAAGCCGGAATGACGGTGTTTTTACAGCCAGCAACGAGTTCTTTATTTGTCTTATTGATGATAGCGTTGCTGTTGAGCGATTCGTAAACGGGGTTGTTTGGATCTACTTCCATCTTTTCGCGTCCTGTGCTGTTTGCAAAAGCATAATTTGATATATACCTGACTGAGGCAGGGATATAGATTGATTTCAAATTATAACAAGCAGCGAATGCAAAGTCACTGATGGTAACAACCGTGTTAGGAATTTCTACAGAAGAGATATAATGGCAACCTTCGAATGCGTTTTCGGCAATTTCCTTCACCGTGAAGTCTTTTGCCTTATCAGGAATGACGACAGCACCAGAAACGTCCCATCGGATGGCAGTCCGGTCGCCAGATTCGACATTTTTCTTACCAACTGCGCACTCCTTTTCTGAAACACTGAGCACGGTGAATGTCATCTGAATGCCATTGGAGATTGTTTCAACAAAGGTGTCGCCATCTTTTAATTCGACTGGGATGTCGTCGCCTGTGCCGTCAATATTCTGGAAATTGCGCCAACCAATGGCGTTCTTGTATAAGCCTTTGGTTCCATCGGGCACGTGTAGAACTGCAGTCTGATAGACCTTCGTGCTGAATGCACTCTCAGAGATGTCCATAGGTTCTAAAATCTTCGTAGTAACATCTTCCAAATAATAGCAGTCGAATGCATCATCGTCGATTATATTTACTTTAGAGGGGATGGTGATGGATTTCAGATTAGTCCCTCGGAAGACAGACCTGCGTATTTCTTGAAGGCTCTCAGGAAGCGTAATGCCAGTAATTGTACGATATTCGAAAGCATAATAGTTAAGGCACACTATGTCAGATGGAATCACGGTGTTATTGCTTCCCCATAGGAGTGTGTTGTCTGCTGTACGGATGATGGCATTACAATCCTGGCGGGAGTCGTATTTTGCATTGTTTGTCACTGTAATATAGTTAAGGCCTGAGCAATAGTCAAAGGTTTGCCAGCCGATGTCTGTGATGTTGGCAGGAATGTTGATGGATTCGAGATCATCGCATCCATAGAAAACATCATCACCGAGTTTTGTGACAGTGGATGGAATAATAGTGTTCTTACATCCCGCAATCATCGTGTTTGTCTCTTTTTCAATCACGGCATTACAGTCTTCGCGCGAATCGTAGATGGGGTTATTGGGGTCGACCACTATGGATGATCTGCCTGTCGAACCTGCAAACGCGTCAGTTTTTATTTCAATGACATTTGCAGGGATATAAAGGGATGTCATTTTTTTACAATCCCTGAAGATGAACCTGTTTATCGTTACGACCGTTTCAGGAATTGTCACTCCTGTTAAATTTGAGCATCCATAGAAAGCGGCACCTCCAATTTTGGTTACTGTATAACCCTCTACCTGAGATGGAATGGTAACAGAGCCATTGTATTTATTGTCAATGCAGGCCCATTGGTAGGACCAACTGCTTGGGTTGTCCGGGCAGTAACCTACCTGACAGGTTTTTGTGGTGGCGCTAAGTACCTTGAACTTCATGGGAACGCCCTCGACGGTGTTGGCTACGAATTCTTCGCCGTCTTCCGTGGGAGCCTTTTTGCTGGCCACCAATCTTGCTGCTGCAGGTTCAGCAACCTCAAATGTCTCTTCTAAGCGGAAGCCTCCAGGTGCATTGGGATCTGCAACCCTTTTGGTTACGGGAATCAGATTGTCTCCTTCTGCTATCTTCCCTGTGCTGCGGGCACGCAGGAGTGCACTGTTGTCGGCTTTCTCGTACACCTCAATGTATTCGTTACCAATCTTTTTATAATTCACGCGGCCTTTATCGTTACCACCCAGGGCAGCGACAGACCAACACATCGCGATAAGCGCGAAAAGTAAAATTTTCTTCATATTCATTATTGTTTTATGGTGTATTATTTTTATGCAAATTTACAAAAGTAATTTGGAAGTGGAAGAGATGAGACTTCTGCGTTAACATTGTTTTTCTTTTTTTAAAAGTTTGCAAAGTAATCATAATTTCTCATTTCTCATTTCTCATTTCTCATTTTAATAATGTATCTTTGCACCCAAAAGCGGAGATTATGGAACAACGGAAACTCAGATTCGCCCTTTTTGGCAATATCTATCAGGCCAAGAAGTCGGCCAGCATCCAGAAGGTGCTGTCGTGTATCGCCAACTACGGGGCAGACCTCTATGTCGACGAGGAGTATTATAACTTCCTGACGGACGACCAGCGTCTGGATGTCAATGCCACGAAGATTTTTACGGGCGATGACTTCGAGGCTGATTTCGTCATCTCGATGGGTGGCGACGGTACGTTCCTGAAATCCGCCAGTCGTGTGGGTAAGAAGAACATCCCCATCTTAGGCGTGAATATGGGGCGCTTGGGATTTTTGGCTGATATAAGCCCTGATGACATCGAACGTTGTTTGGAGGCCCTTCATAACGACGACTTCGCCATCGAGTCGCGTGCCCTGATTCAGGTGGAGGCGGATGGCGAGCCATTGGGCGAGTGTAATTTCGCCCTCAACGATGTGGCTATCCTGAAGCGTGACTCCGCTTCGATGATCTCCATCCGTGCCAACATCAACAGTCAGTATCTGAATACCTATCAGGCCGACGGTTTGGTGATCTCCACTCCCACAGGCTCCACGGCCTATTCGCTCTCCAACGGAGGCCCCATCATTGTACCTGGCACGAAGGTGTTCTCTATGACGGCTGTTGCGCCTCACTCGCTGAATGTGCGTCCCATCGTAATTCCAGACAACTCACTGATTGAGTTGGATGTCGAGAGTCGCAGCCACCATTTCCTTGTGGCCATCGACGGTCGCTCGGAGAAATGCAAGGAAGGCACGAAGATTACGCTCCGTCGGGCGCCCTACGATATCAAGGTGGTGAAGCGCTCCGATCACCGCTATTTCAATACCCTCCGTGAGAAAATGACTTGGGGCGTAGACACCCGTTAATCGTTAAAAACGTTTAATTATTCATTGTGCATTGTGCATTGTGCATTAAAATTTGTACCTTTGCATCCGCAAACGAAAAAGGTCGGCATAGCTCAGTTGGTTAGAGTATCACCTTGACATGGTGGGGGTCCTTGGTCCGAATCCAAGTGTCGACACAAAATAAAAGGCAGCCAATCGGCTGCCTTTCTTTATTTCTTCTTCACAGGGTCGCAGGTCAGCCCGCAACCTAATTTCTTGAATATCTTCCTATCCACCTCGCTCAGCATCACCGTCGAGTGTACCTGACAGTCGCGTAACTTCGGCAGTTGCTCCAGGGCCTTGCGACAGTTCTCGTCATCGTTCGAGAGCACGCTCAGCGCCACCAGCACCTCGTCGGTATGCAGACGTGGGTTCTTGGCACCCAGATATTCTGTCTTTGTCTTCTGCACAGGCTCGATGAGGCTCTGTGGGATGAGTTTCACCTCGTGGTTGATGCCTGCCAAGTATTTGGTGGCGTTTAGCAGCAGGGCTGCACTGCATCCCAACAAAGGTGACGACTTGGAGGTGATAATCGTGCCATCCTCCAGTTCGATGGCAGCGGATGTGTGTCCGCTCTCTATCTTCTTCTCGTAGGCGGCAGTGGTGGTACGGCGGAAAGCAGTGGTGATCTTCGCCTGATTGAAGAGCATCCGTATCTTGCTGATCTCGCTTTCGTTGTCTGCACCGTCGGCCATCTTGTTGGTGGCGTTGTAGAAACGACGGATGATCTCGTCCTTTGAGGCCTTGCAGCACACCTCATCGTCTGAGATGCAGAAGCCCACCATGTTCACGCCCATGTCCGTTGGCGACTTATAGGGATTCTCGCCGTAGATACCCTCGAAGAGTGCGTTCAGCACAGGGAATATCTCGATGTCGCGGTTGTAGTTGATGGCCGTCTTGCCGTAGGCTTCCAGATGGAAGGGGTCAATCATGTTCACGTCGTTTAGGTCGGCGGTGGCAGCCTCATAGGCGATGTTCACGGGGTGTTTCAGGGGCAGGTTCCACACAGGGAAGGTCTCGAATTTCGCATAGCCTGCACGGATGCCGCGCTTGTTCTCGTTGTAGAGTTGCGAGAGACAGGTTGCCATCTTGCCGCTGCCAGGCCCCGGGGCCGTCACGATCACCAGCGGACGTGTGGTCTCCACGAAGTCGTTCTTGCCGAATCCCTCGTCGCTGGCAATCAGTTCCACGTTGTGCGGATAGCCGTCGATGGGGTAGTGGATGTACGATTTGATGCCCTCGCGCTCCAGACGGTGACGGAACTGGTCGGCGGCATGCTGACCGTTGTAGTGGGTGATGACTACGGAGCCCACCATGAACTGGCGGCTCATAAACTCGTCGCGCAGTCGCAGCACGTCCTCGTCGTAGGTGATGCCCAGGTCGGCACGTATTTTGTTCTTCTCGATGTCCTCTGCGCTGATCACGATCAGTATCTCTATCGAGTCGCGCAGTTGAGCCAGCATCCTCAGTTTCGAGTCAGGCTTGAAACCGGGCAGCACGCGCGAGGCATGGTGGTCGTCAAACAATTTCCCGCCCAACTCCATATAGAGTTTTCCGTCAAACTGTGCGATGCGCTCCCGGATGTGCTCGCTCTGTATTTTGAGGTATTTCTCGTTGTCGAATCCTATCTTCATTTTATGGTCTTTTTTAATTT
>JAFZNI010000216.1 GCA_017551005.1 Prevotella sp. | reverse complement strand
CTGCTGAGGTGGCACGCCGTTCAGGTCTCGGCTCGGCTCACAACCTCTACCAGACGACAAAACGGGAATACGATGAGGCCCCTGTAGAACACCGCAAAAACCTCCGCGAGCCAGGCGACGAAGGACGCTACAGATAATCTAAAAAAACAGACTTAACAGATTGGAGTGTCCTTTCGATTACTCTGGAGGAAGGAGGACGACGCCCGTCTGCTTTTTGCCATCCATCATAATCTTGAGGGGCTTCTCAAAGCGGACATGACGCACGAATTCCGTCTCTTCGATGGCAGGCATCGCATCAAGGATATCCTTCTGGAAAATGCCGTCACCCGTATAGGTGTTGATTGTGAAGTAGCCGACACCGAAACTCGTGAGGTTCTGGAAGAAGTGGGTTCCCTGCGAAGGATCAACGTGATAGTTCTTCAAACCCGACTCCACGATGACGCGGGCAGCGGAAATATGGGGCCACTTCACGGGGATGCCCAGCCAGTAGTCGCTGGAGCCCCAGCGTCCTGGACCCACCAAGACATAGTTGGAGCCGACGCTGCCATCCTCGGAGACATACTTGCCATCAAGGAACTTCTGGTTGATTTGCTCGATGTCAGAGGCGATGGTGGGGTTATTGGCAGCAGTGAAGTCCTCGCCTGCCTTGACATACACCACATCGATGACGTCCTCAGAAATGCCATGTCCCAAAGAATTATTCGAGCGCAACAGACAATCGGCATCGGGTAACTTCTGCAAGTCCTCGTCGAGTACCTGCTTGGAATCGACGATAGGACGGATCTGAAGCAGGTACAGGACCCCTTCGGGTTTCCCGGAGGCGGAAGTGCCTAAGTTGCCGGCGAGTTCTATCTCCACAGGACGGCGCATCTCCTCGGAGCCGTACTTCTGCGCCATCTGGAGCAGTTCTGGCAAGGGGAAGATGCCCTGTTGCAGCACGCCACAGAAAGAGATGACCTTGCGCCCACCCTCGTAGAGTCCGTCGCGGATGACCTGATCGACGGGATCGTAAGTCGAGGCGATATAGTTTAGGGAACCGTCTGCATCTGCCTGTTTCACACGCAGTGACTTGATGTTGAAGCCGTCATCCACCTTGAAGTCGCCACCAACGTGCGACATATCCAAGGCATAGAAACGAGTCTGCGTCTCACTCAGGGCGGTTTCCATCTCAGAAGTCTGTAGTACCTGCGTCGGATGATAGGGCGATACACGGAGTGTCTGTCCGCCATCAACGATATACTTACCCAGTCCAAGGGCAAGACTGGCAATACCCTCCTCGGCCTTCTCATCGCCAATGGGATAATAGTTCAGTGAACGGAGCACACCGGAGAAGTTCGGATAGTACAGGTCGCCGTAGCGCTTGCCCACCACCTCCTGCAAGATCACCGCCATCTTCTCCTGGTCGATGACGTTCTGCGTCGCCAACATATAAGCCTTCGAGTCCTTGTAATAGACGGAGGCATAGACACCCTTGATGGCACAGGCCAACATACGCAGCATCTCGTACTTGTCGTCGAGATAAGGAATCATATAGGTGCTGTAGATGCCGGCGAAGGGCTGGTAGTGGGAATCCTCGAGGAGTGATGAAGAGCGCACGGCAATCGGCGACTTCACCGCATCGAAGAAGGTGAAGAAGTCGGCTATCAGCGAGTCGGGCAACTGCGCCCTGAGGAAGTGTTTCAGAATCTCTTCGTCGGGGGCATCGCTGAGGGCTATCGGATAGAGGTTGTTCTTCTCCATGAACTCGTCGAAGAAGTCGGTACAGAGCACCACCGTTTTAGGAATCGACACCTCAGCCCCCTCAAACTGGTTCAGTTCGGGATGGCGCTTGATGATGCGGTCGAGGAACGCCAGACCCCTACCCTTGCCTCCCAAGGATCCCTCGCCGATACGGGCGAAGTGGGAATAGTGGTCGAACTTCAGACGGTCGAACACCGCCACCACACCGATATTCTTCATCCTTCGATACTGCACGATGGCATCGAAGATAATCTGGCGGTGAGCATCGACATCCTGCAACTTGTGCCAAGTAACGTGCTTCAGAAAGGCCGACACAGGGAAGATGGCACGGGCACAGAGCCAACGACTCATGTGGTTTCGGCTCACGTGGTAAAGCATCGAGTCGTAGGGAATCTTGAAGATGTTGTCCTGCAACTCCTTCAGGCTCGACACACGGAAAATCTCCTCCTTCGTCTTCGGGTCGCGGAAGATGAAGTCGCCAAAGCCCATGTGCTCCTCCATCAGGTGGTGCAGATCGACGTTCATCTTCGTGGAGTTCTTGTCGATGAAATGGAAGCCCTCCGCCTCAGCCTTGGCACGATTGAGTGTCTCCTTCGAGTCAAGAATCAACGGCACATACTCATCGCGCCGACGGATCTCGCGCAACAGTTTCAGACCAGCCTCGGGGTCGCCCTCCTCCACGTGCGAGAGTCGTCCGCGAACGCTGTGCATCGGGAAACGGGTATCTGAGATGACACCGAGGGTGTTCTCGTGATACTTGTTGTAGATTGCCATCGCTTCCTCGTAGTTGGTGGCAAGTACCACCTTGGGACGTCCGCGCTTGCGCTGGGCAGCGGCATGGGGATTGAGCGCCTCCGTAGAGAATCGCTTCGACTGGGCGAGGATATAATTATATAGGTTCGGGAGCACGGAGGAGTAGAAGCGGATGTTATCCTCGACGAGCAGGATCATCTGTACCCCTGCCTCGCGGATGTCATGTTCGATGTTCATCTTGTCTTCCAACAACTTGATGATCGACATGATGAGGTTGGTATTGCCCAGCCAACAGAACACGTAGTCGAACACCGACATATCCTCGTTCTCAATGCGCTTGGTGATACCATGCGAGAAGGGTGTCAGTACCACACAGGGGATATTGGGATGCGCCGCCTTGACCTCGCGGGCCACAGTGAAAGCATCGTTGTCGGCATTACCGGGCATACAGATTACCAGGTCGATGTCCGTCGTCTTCAGCACCTCGTTGGCCTCCTCGGTGGTAGATACCTGCGTAAAGGTAGGCGGGTAGCGCATACCCAACTCCATATACTCGTCGAAGATCTTCTCATCGATGCGCCCATCGTCCTCCAGCATGAAGGCATCGTAGGGATTAGCCACGATGAGCACATTGAAGATGCGCCGCGTCATAATGTTGACGAACGACACATCCTTCAGGTAAAACTGGTTCCACTCCTGTGGTATCTTGCTTTCTGATTCCATTGCCATGTCTTAAGTTTCGGGGACAAAGATACGAATAATCCCCGAAACAGCCAAATGTTTCGGGGATTTTCCACGCACATACTGTCCTTTGGTGATGCCGCCCACCACATCGTCGTTGTCGATGCTGTGCCCTGCTATCCGCAGTGGAAGTATTGGGTGACGAGTTTCTGAATTTCTTCGGGATAGCCCTCGATGGTGGCACGGAGGGTGGTATCGTCAAATGCACGGAGTTGGGCGATAATGCCATCAATCATCGCAGGCGAGAACACATTGTGTTCCTCAAACACCTTGCGCTGCTTTTCGAGACAGGCAGCAGAGGCCACACAGGAATCGGGCAACTGTGCCAACGTAGCCAGTCGGTCTGCATTCTCGGCAGCGTGGATGTTCACGTTGACATAGGTCTGGGCTGCCAGTTCGAGGGCATTGTCCATCTCGAAACCGTGACGACAGGCCACACAGAGTCCTGCCAACAACTGATACAGGTCGGCACTGCCATCTGGCGAACGCATCTCCACCGTCTGCTTGATGCTGGTGTCGTATTTTTCTTCTTTCTCCAAGGGATTTGCTTTGGCACTCATATCCACATCGGCTGCCCAACCGAGGGGTACGCGCACCAAGACACTGCGGTTTCTGTCGCCCCAACAGACATTCGTCGGTGCCTCCTGATGGGGTACAAGACGGAAATACGATGTCGGATTCTTATTGCCGAAGGCAGTGATAGCAGGTGCAAGGTCCATCATACCGGCAATCATCTTACGGGCTGCCTCAGAGAGCACGCCATTAGAGAGCATCTGGTTCTTGCCGTCCTTCATCATCCGCATGTGGATATGCAATCCGGAACCGGCCTTGCCTGTGGTGATCTTCGGGGCGAAGGTCACATCGTAGCCCATCTGGTAACCGAGATTACGAATAATCCACTTGGCCAGCATCAACTGGTCGGCAGCCTGCTCCACAGGTACGGGCAGGAATTCTATCTCGTTCTGTTCGTAGTTCTTCCCGTTGATGGTGAAGTTTCCCACCTCGGAATGGCCGTATTTGATCTGTCCGCCAGCCTGGGCGATATATTGCATACACTGGGTACGGAACTCGTTGGCCTTGGCGTATGGTGCCGACTCATGGTAGCCACGTTGATCCTGAGCCGGGAACACTTCCTCATCATCGCTGATGACATAGTACTCCAACTCACCCATCGCCTGATATTCCATTCCGGTCACCTCACGGAAAGCCTCAGCAGCCTTGTGGAGGGTGAACTCAGGAGAGGATTCTAACGGATTGCCGTCCTTGTCAAAGTAAGAGCAGAGGAGCGACACCGTAGGAATCTCCGCAAAGGGATCGACAAAGGCAGTACGAAAACGGGGCAGCACATAAAGGTCGCTGCTGCCAGCCTGGATGAAGGAGAAAAGGCTACTTCCGTCGACACGTTCACCACAGGTGAGGATCGTCTCCAGATAGTCCAGATCGTTAATCACGAAGTTTAAAGTCTTCAACTTACCGTCGCCACCGGGATACATGAAGTTCACCATACGGATGTCGTTCTTGACGATGTAATCGATGATGTCGGCTTTGGTAAACTCTGCCGCAGGCTTCTGCAAAGCCGCCACAATGAGGTTGGGGTTAAGAGCCAAGTGTTTGTTGTCCATAATTCCTATATTTGTTTGAAGTTTCAACGGCAAAAGTACAAATAAAAGTTGGGAGTTCCAAATATTTGAATGAAAAAAAAAAGAATTTCCAAAATCCGTTGTCTGTTGCAACTTTTTTTCGTAAATTTGCAGCCAGATATAAGATCAATCATCACAAGATATGAAAACAAAGACCCTGAGCATGATCATTGGCGCAGTATGCTGTGCCATGACAACTGCCTCCTGCAAGCAGCAGGCAGAGACAGTGAAGACAGAACTCACTACTGTAGGTAACCCCTTCTTGCCCCTCTGGGAGCACATCCCCGACGGAGAGCCGTATGTGTTTGAAGACCCCGACAACCCCGGGAAGCAGCGCGTGTATGTCTATGGCTCGCACGACGATCTGGTGACGGCCTACTGCGGAAGAGACCAAGTGGTGTGGTCGGCTCCGGTGGAAGACCTGAGTCACTGGCGCTACGACGGCGTGATCCTCGTGGTGGATAAGAACCGCGACGGCGAGCCCTTCGACTCTGCCAGTACCGCCGATGTGCTCTATGCCCCTGATGTCACCCTCGTGACGGATGCCAACGGCAAGAAGACCTATTACCTCTTCCCCAACGACCAGAATGGCGGACGCAACGGACTGATTGCCAAGAGCGACCGTCCCGACGGCCCCTTCGAGGTGTGTAACTGGAGCAAGGACAATCCAAATCTGGTGGACGGCGTATTGCAGTTCGACCCCGCTGTGTTCGTCGATGACGATGGACGCGTGTATGGCTACTGGGGCTTCGAACGTTCTATGGCTGCGGAGTTCGACCCCACGACGATGGCTACCGTGAAGCCTGGTACAAAGGTTGTGGAGGATATGATTTCCGGACGAAATCAACCGGGACGCTTCAAGTTCTTCGAGGCCTCATCGATTCGTAAGATCAAGGATAAGTACGTGTTTATTTATAGCCGCTTCACCGAGGACGGCGAGTTCGGTCTGCCTACCAGCAACTATACCCTCGCCTACTGTTACAGCGATAATCCTTTAGGCCCCTGGACCTATGGTGGTACCATCATCGACGGCAGAGGTCGTGAGAAGGATGAGCAAGGTAACGTGATTGCCTCTGCCACACCCGACGGCAACACCCACGGTTCTATCTGCGAGATCAACGGACAGTGGTATGTGTTCTATCACCGTCACACAGGTACCGACGAATATGCCCGTCAGGCGATGGTGGCTCCCATCAACGTGAAGGTGGAAGAAGGCAAGGGCGGTAAGGTAGAAATTAGTGAGGGCGAATATAACAGCCAAGGTTTCGCTTTGAACGGCCTCAATCCCAACGAGCGTCACTCGGCAGGTATCGCCTGCTGGTATACAGGTCCGAAACCCGCCGTCCACGAATGGCCCAACAATACGTTCTATGGCTCGTACGTAGAGACCAGTTACGGTGCCGAGACGGATCCGGCAACGAAGGAAGCCCTCAACGCATCGAAGAACCTTGACGCTCCCTATGACCTGCGCTATAACACCAACCGTGTAGTCAACAATACCGACGGTTCCATCGTGGGCTACAAGTATTTCTATTTCGACCCAACCCATATCACCGACTATTCACAATTATCCCTGCGCCTTATCCCCGAGGGTATCGACGGCACCATCGATATTATGTGTGACCGTCCGTGGACCTCGCAGGGTGGCAAGAAGATTGGACAGATAGACCTGAAAACCGATATGCCGAAGACGTCCACAGAACTGACTGCCGCCATCGACACCGTCCACGTAGGGCTTCATGCTATCTTCTTCGTCTTCAAGTCAGACACGAAGGAGAAATCCCTCTGCACGCTCGAAGACTTCTACTTCACCTCAGATGACAAACGCTAATAAATACTGATCAGATTATGAACATCACAGAGAAAGAAGGCATCACCGATGCCAGACAACTGGGCATGCCCAAGTACATTATCTTGGGTATCCAACATTTATTCGCCATGTTCGGCGCCACCATACTGGTACCCGTACTGACAGGCCTCTCCGTGTCATCTACCCTGCTGTTTGCAGGCATCGGCACACTGGTATTCCACTTCGTGAGCAAGTTGCAGGTGCCGGCCTTTCTCGGTTCCTCGTTCGCTTTTTTGGGTGGCTATCTGTCGGTGAAATCACTGGGCGTTGAACAGGGCATGTCCGAGACACTGGCTTTGGACTATGCCTGTATTGGTGTCTTCTTTGCCGGACTGTGCTATTTCGTAATGGCTGGACTCATCAAGTCGTTCGGCTTGGAGAAGATCCTGCGGTTCTTCCCGCCATTGGTGACTGGCCCGATGATCATTGCCATCGGATTGGTGCTCTCTGGCAGTGCCATCCAGAACTGCGCTACCAACGGCTTACTGGCTGTGGTGGCTGTGGTGACAGTTATCACTGCCAGTGTGTGGGGCAAGGGTATCCTCCGGATCATCCCCATCCTGTTGGGTGTGCTGGTCAGTTATACACTGGCCGCCGTGTTGGGCGAGGTGGATTTCTCGGCATTAGACGAGGCCGCATGGATCGGACTGCCTTTCAGCCGTGAGCAGACCGTACTGGCAGTCTTCGACGACATAGACAGTACTTTCCTCATCTCTACCATCATCGCCATCCTGCCGATAGCCATTGCCACCATCATGGAGCATATCGGTGATATGTGTGCCATCTCCTCCACCGTAGGAAAAGACTTCTTGAAGGAGCCCGGACTGCACCGCACGCTGATGGGCGACGGTCTGGCTACGGCACTGGCATCGCTCTTCGGAGCCCCTGCCAACACCACTTACGGTGAGAATACCGGTGTACTGAACCTCACGAAGGTCTTCGATCCTGCCGTCATCCGTCTGGCAGCCATCTTCGCCATCCTCCTTTCCTTCTGTCCTAAGTTTGCCTGTCTCATCGGTCTGATGCCGGCAGCCACCATCGGTGGTGTGAGTTTGATTCTCTACGGCATGATCTCTGCCGTCGGTGTGCGTAATCTGGTGGAGGACAGCGTCGACCTCAACTCCTCGCGTAATGTCTTCGTGGCGGCCTCTATCCTGGTCATCGCCATCGGTGTGAAATATGGTGCCGACGATAATGTAAGCATCGGCCCCATCCATTTCTCCGGACTGGCACTCGCTGCCCTTGTGGGTGTCACGCTCAACGCCATCCTACCTGATAAACTGGGTATGAAGGTAAAAAGTGTGCACGGCAAGGAGAAAGATACGAATATTAGTTGATACGCAGGCACATCATCGTCAGGTCGTCATTGGGATCTGCGCCGTCACGATGGCGTTCCACCTCGGCGGCAAGGGTCTCTACCACCTGACGGGCTGAGTCGAAGTGGGTGTTGCGCAGTATTTCAAGCAGATGACCTTCGCCAAACTGCTCGAACTGTCGGTTCTCAGCCTCATTCAGTCCGTCGGTATAGATAAACAGCGGACGCCCCTTGATGTTATCAAGTTCCTCGCCCTGGAAATGTAATCCAGGCATTACACCAATCGGTATATTTGGTATCATCTTAAGGAAGTCACCATGATGTTCACCTCCTCCGATGACGGGCGGATTATGGCCGGCATTACAGAACGACAGGTGTCCTGACTGCAAGTCGACGAGTCCGACGAATAAGGTCACGAACAAACAGGTAGTGTTCTCGTCACCCGAAAGAGCCTCGTTCATGTGCGTACAGATGTCAGCGGGGGCCATCTGTTGATTGGCTAAGGTACGGAAAAGACGTGTCACCTGAGCCATGAACAACGAGGCTGGTACACCCTTGCCACTGACATCACCGAGACAGAAGTAAAGGCTGTCATCCTTCAACAGATAATTATAGAGATCGCCGCCCACCTCCTTGGCGGGTGTCATCGAGGCATACATGTCCAGTCCCTCGCGGTCGGGGAATTTGCTGGGCAGCATCGACATCTGTATGCCGCTGGCCACTTGCAGTTCGTTCTCTATCGATGCCTTCTGGGCGGTGGTGTCCTTCAATTCCTCAATATAACGGACCAACGACTGCTGCATATTGCCGAACGAATGGCTCAGTTGTCCGATCTCGTCGATACGGTCCAAGTCAGGCAGTTGGGTATCAAACTGTCCTGAGGCGATGGTCTCGGCCTCGCGAGCCAGGCGTCTCAGTGGACGGAGTTCGCGGGTGATGATGCGGATGAAGAAATAGAGCATCAGCAGCAAGCCGACACAGACAATGGTCATGACAGTGCGACGCAGACGATCGAAACCGCCGAAGATGTCACTCTCCGGACAGACGATGGCCATGCTACAACCCGTCTTGCCAAGAGGTTTATAGAACACGTAACTGTCCTCTCCGCCAATGTTCATCTGCTTGATGCCTTCCTCTCCGCGCTGCATGGCATGGCCCAGGGCTGTCAAAGCCGTATCAGGCTGCTCCATCGTCTGGGTGAAGATGGTCTGACGGGTAATCTTCGTTGAGTCCGGATGCACGAAGTAGGTGCCGCCACGACCTATCATAATGCTGTACGAGTTAGGATAAGGCTTTACGGCCTGGATGGTCTGAGAGAGCCAACTCAACGAGAGGCTGGTGTTGATGACACCTACCATCTCACCCGCCTTGTTCTTGATGGCCATACAATATGAGGTCACCATCTCGCTGGTATTGGTAGGCGTGTCAAGGTCCATATACGGTTCCGTCCAGCAGGGTCGATCAAGCAACGAGGGCATCAGATACCAGTCCATGAAGAAATACTGGTAATTGTCGCTACCGCCCTGAATGGTACGGATGGAGTCGCCAGAGTGTTTGGAATAGGCTGAGAAATAACGCCCCTGATCCTTAAAGTAATAAGGCTCGAAGGCGATGGAACAGTTGTAGAAATCGGGATTGTTCTGCAACATGCCTCGACTGTAGACAAACATGGAGTCAGCCACCTCAGGATGTCGCTGCACGAGCCACTCGGTCATGGCGGTAGCCACCTCAACACGGTTCAGGATACTCTCGGCACGCAGCGATGTCTTGTCAAGTATCTGTGTGGCGCGGCTTATCGCCTCTTGACGCACAGCCTCACGCGACTGGTAAAACAGGAATCCGAGTGCTGCAATAAAGATGATGGCGGCAAACATAACAACCCACAGGCTGACCCTGACGGAGAGTTTGCGACGGATATATGCGAATACCTTATTCATAGTTGTCCTCTATCAATTGTCCATTAACTCCTTGTATGT
>JAFZNI010000215.1 GCA_017551005.1 Prevotella sp. | reverse complement strand
GTAGGTTTAGGTGCTGTGGCTGCGTATGCCGGTTGTAAGGCAGAGGACGACAAAACCCACAAGGAAGATCTGACCGAGAGTTTTATCACGGTGATGCCATCGGTGAAGTTCAACTGGCTGCGCAAGAAGCACTTCGGTATGTATTCGGCCCTCTCTGCCGGTGCGATGTTTGCCTCGGTAAAATGTAATGACAATGCGAAGGCTGCTGATCCGAATGCAAAAGACGAGACGGTGACCGTATTCATGTTCCAGGCCACAGCCTTAGGCGCAGAGTTCGGCGGTGAGCAGTTCCGCGGATTCGTCGAGGCTGGCGTTGGTGAGAAGGGCCTGCTCTGCGCCGGTCTGAGATATAAGTTCTAAATAGACATCTAAAATAGGTATAGACAATGAAGATGCCACGATTATGGATGTTAGCCGCCATTTGGCTGACGGGCTTGATGGCTGGCTATGCACAAGAGGCAGAGACGTTCAGTATCGCGACGCTAAACGTTGACGGTCTGCCGCAGAAGATATTAGTCGCCAAGGTGAACCCCGACGGCCCCGGTGGCGGTGGCAGCGTCAGAATAGGCCGCTACCTCCAAAAGAGAGGCTACGACATGGTGTTTATGCAAGAGGACTTCAACTATCACGAGGAGTTGACGGTTCCCTTAGAAGACGACTATCAGATGGACTCCTGGACTGGCGACGTGGGTGTCGATGGGCGCCAGATAGACTTCCTGCATTTGCAGAATCACCGCTTCGAGTGTGACGGTCTGATGGGGGCTTGGAAGAACGGTATCACGCTGACCTCTACCAGCCGCACGCCCTGGACGGCCAACTTCGGCAAATTCAGTCATGCACTCGACGAGATAGTGACCAAGGGTTTCCGTCGTTATGAGTTTACACTGACAGACGGACAGCAGATTGTGGTCTATAACATGCACATGGATGCCGGCGACACCGCCGACGAACGCGAGGGCAAGGACAGCCTTGACCGTGATGCACGCCTTAAACAATGGAACCAGTTGCGTGACGATATTCTCACCCGTTTGGACACGCGTCCCGTCATCGTCGTAGGCGACCTGAACAGTTATTACTGCCGCGACCAGATAAAAAGCAATTTCATCGATGAGATAGATGCCACAGGACGTGCCAAGGTGTACGACGCTTGGGTAGAACTGCAAAACGGCGAGAAATATCCGGACCCTGTCGATGGCATTGTGTGTTGCGAGGCTAAAGGCAATATCCTCGAAAGCGGTGAGGTGCTCGACAAGGTACTGTATATTAATCCCACCAGCGGTACTGGGATCCATGCCGTCAACTATAAGATTGATACCACGGACTATCAGCATGACGGCAAAATGCTGGGTGACCACTATCCTGTGAGCGTTACCTTCCAGATTGGCAGCAGGAAACAGACTGGCATTCATGAGATTGAGAATGGTAAATCGTCAGATAGTAAATGGTTTAACCTCAATGGACAGCGTATCGACGACAATGCACGCGGCATTGTGATTGAACGCAACGGAGAGAAGACACATAAACGAATCGTCAAATGACTACAGACATGAGAAAACTGATACTTACAGCCCTGTTGACGACAGGTGTCGGCCTGAGTGCTACGGCGCAAAATACTTATAAGATACTGTCGGAGTGCGATACCACCGTGAAGGCCAAGATAGAAAAAGTGACCCTTGGCTCACGCGAAGTGCGCCACTTCGTCTATGAATACCCGTCTCAGGATGCGGACGGAAAGCCTGTCACCATCAGTGGCATCGTCATGGTTCCTGCCGACATCGCCAACGGCACGACCCCTTGCGACGGCATAATCCTCTTCAATCACCACACCATTGGCAGTCCTGACCAGGCACCCTCGCAAGGTGAACTCGACGTCCCCAGCGGCATACTGGCAAATCCCTTGAAGCCCAACTACATCATTGTCATGAGTGACTACATAGGCTACGGCTCGTCCATCGACCACAAGGTAGCCTACCTCTGCGGCGACACCAACGCTCGCAATTGTCTTGACGGACTTCTGGCTGCCCGCCAGTTGCTTGATGACAGACAGATATCGAAAGGACGATTCCTCTTTAACATGGGCTATTCGCAGGGAGGCACCGAGAGCATGTACATTGCCAAACTGCGCGACATGGAATACAAGGACCGTGGTATCACCTTCGACAAGACATTCTCAGGGGGTGGTATGCTTGACTGCGAGGAAGCCTATTCGGCATACGTCGAGAAAGACCAGTGCGATGCTATCAACGATGTGGCCATGTTTCTCATCTCCGTCAACGAGAACTGCCATCTGGGTATCGATTATCACGACCTGTTTCAGGAGCCGCTGGCATCCCATGTGCAGGAGGTCATCGAGACAAAGAGCAAGAGTGTGCTCTCTGACATAGGTGTGTCGAGCCTCGACTCGCTCCACCAACTCCTGCAACCCGCCTATATGGACTGGAGTAGCGATGCCTATAAGACCCTGAAGGCCAAACTAGCCGAAATAAAAATCACTAACGGATGGGAGCCGGACACCACACAGCGCTACTTTATCGAGCACAGCCGCCACGACAACTATGTGCCCATCAAGTGCGGACGAGCCATCATCCCATGGATGAAGAGCAAAGGCTTCAAACCAAGCCTGGTACCCGGGAAGACGAATCTGCAGACCAATACCGTTGTCTTTAAACTGAAGCATCAGCCGTCGGCAGCAGTCTGGTTTGTCCAGACAATGGCCGCCGTACAGGCATGGCCTGTCATCTATTATGAGGGTGAGCAGAACCGCTATTATCATGATGTCGTCAAAGACCTTAACCTGATGAAGGTTGTCAAGTTTCTTGAGAGCATGGGCATCGACCTGCGCAAGATGTTTTCATCCAATCAGGCTCGTGCCCTCATGGCTGCACCCCGCAAGGCTAATTTCTTAGAATTGCTTCAGCAGATACAGGACGCTTTGGCCAAAGTAGACCTCACCATCTACGACGTTATAGAGATGATCAATGATTCTGGTATCACTGGCGAGGATATCTTGGAGGTTTATAATTACATCAAGGATACAGAAGCCTCATCAGCCAGAGAGACCGTCATGCTCAGCGAACATGTGGAAGTTCCTGTCTATCTGCTAAGGCAATATGAGCAGACGCTGGCCGACTGGCTCATGCTGGGAGGTGTAGATGTTCAGTACGATCAGTGGGGATGGTAATTAATACCATTTCATGAAACAATAATATATGTATAGACAATGAAGAAATCAAGATTATGGATGATGGCCGCCATCCTGACATTCTGCGGCACTATAAGTATTCAGGCGCAAGTAATGAAAGCAGCCGACCTGGAGAAGTATGCCAAACAGAAGTATGGTGACAAGTGGCTTGATGCTGCAGCTAACCTGTCTAAGGGGCTGACCCTCGACAAGAACGAGAGCCTGACCTATCAGCAGGTGATAGAGGCTCCTGGCAAGACGAAACAGCAACTCTATGTTGCCTTGAACTATTGGGTAACGGCCACCTTCAAGGACAAGCAGGCCATCACCTTAAACGACAAGGATGCCGGCTGCATTATCATCTCATCAACCATAGAGGCGATTGCAGACCATACAGGCACGCTGAACCGCTATGTTGTCAATATTACGCCTGTCATTAAGATTGATATCAAAGAGGGAAAGGTACGTGTCACCTATACCGTTCAGAACTACGACATCCTGAAAGTTGAGGATGGCGGCTGGTTAGGAGGATTAACCGATACGGATAACAACAGGAATAGGAACAAGGACATCTATGCTGACGGCAAGCGCATGAATGCAGACAAGACCGACCGTCATCTGTATGATGAGCAGTGGGAAATTGTCAAGCATTATCCTTTCGTTGAAAAGGATGCCCAGAAACGCACCTGTGCCAAGGCCCTCGTGATGACCCACGCCTACTCCAATGCCATTATAGACAAGATTGAGGAGGCCGTCAAGAACGGCATTGTAGGCAACGAAGATGATGACTGGTAAATATTCATGAAACAGAATAAATGAACATTAAACTACACACCCCGAAGAGTATGAAGATGGGCAGCGGAATGGCTTCGATGAAGCAATTCCTACTGTCACTCTTCGCCACCAGCGTATCCATTGCGCTCACATTTGGCACTGCAGCCATCATAGATTATAATGCGAAGCAGAAGTCGAAACGCCAGATCGTGATGATGGTAATGTACGATATGTACAACTCATTGCAGTCGATAGAAAAGGCCGACTCGACCATCCATCAGGCGATGGACGTTCAGCGGCAGATAGCAGAGGATACCACCCTGTTTGAACAACTTCGGTACCAATTAATAGCGCGGCTGTTGCCAAGGGCTGAATATACCGAAACCACGGAGCACATCTTCTCGTCGAGCATCGAAACCATCAACACCGTAGGCAACGTGCTTTTCACCGAGAATGTGGCAGCGTTCTATCAGAATCGTCAGATATACAAAACGATGGTCTGCGACTCTGTATTAAATGAAATAAGCCAGATAGTACCGTTCTCTACGTTAAAGGGCACACTTGATTTCAATTACATGGTCTATGCTTTGACGAGCAGCGATATCCTGAAGGATCTGCAGCGTCTGTATGCACAGTGTCAGCAGATGATGGAAGTGACCGACGAGGATATAGAGGCTTATCGAAAGGAAAGAGAGCAGATAGATAAAGGCATGGCTGAGGGTGATGAAGCCGCAGACTCACTCATCAACGAAATCATGCAACTGCAAATGATTATTGACGAGTCGAAGGCAAAACTGAAATTGGAATAAATGCAAAAGTGTGCCAGTTTTTCTGGCATATCATACCCCACCGGGGTAAAGTCTGCCCAAGATCACAGGCATGTTATTCCCACCGGGGTAAAGTATGAACTGAATCGCGGGCAAGGTTTACCCCACCGTGCAAAAGTTTGCCAGAAATGCTGGCATAATATTCCCACCGGGGTAAAGTATGAACTGAATCGCGGACAAGGTTTTGCATACCCTGCATTTTCTTCCCCTGAACGCTGGGACGTTTTTGCAGCCCCTGCAACGGTCTGAACCGAATCTCAGGCATAAAAAACCGACTTTGGGATGGCTTCCGACACGAAGCGGTCACATGGTTACAGTTGTAACCGTAACCATTTCATTCTCCGGTTTCTTTCACGGATGCTGGGGTCCAGTTCTTGAAGAAGCGGAGCACTTTTTCTTTATCATAGCCCTCACCTTCTTCCAAGAAACTTGAGTCCTGGGTATGAATGACGCGACCAGACTCATCAAGCACCACAAAGACCGGGAATCCGAAACGGGCAGGATTGTTCAGTCGCTTCAACATGACTTTGGCCAACTGAGCCTTTGCCTCACCTTCTGACTTACGGGGATTGTAGTTCACATGGATATAGACGAAGTTGTCGTTGATTACCTTGCTGATAGTCGTATCGTTGGTGATGAAATCGGCAAAACGCAGACACCACGGGCACCAGTTGCCGCCCACCTGACAAACGACGAACTTACCCTCAGACTTCGCCTTCACGACAGCCTGCTCTATCTGCTCAACGGGATTGATGTCCTCGTTATAAACTTTTTTCAGGGCTGTCTGAGCATTCATACCCAGGCCCATAGCACAAACCAAAAGTAACAAAAACAACTTCCTTCTCATATTCATGATTTCTTCTGTTTGACAAAAAAGGGCTGAAAACCTTTCGATTCTCAGCCTTTTACTTAAATGTCGGGGCTACTGGACTCGAACCAGCGACCTCGCGCCCCCCAGACGTGTGCGCTACCAACTGCGCTAAGCCCCGAACATTTTTGCAGCCTGCACTGACCCTTTGGTCGAATGCGGGTGCAAAAGTACACAGTTTTTTCGGATTGACCAAATTTTCAGGGAACTTTTTTCGCAAAACAACGTTTTTTTACAGATGATATTTGCCTATACAAATAATAATGTGTAATTTTGCACGTTAATAGAATAAAGAAAGATACGTTTTATGACAAAATATAGGATTACGGCTCCGAAGACGCTGAATGCCACCGTGGCATTGCCAGCCTCGAAGAGCATTTCTAACCGTGCCCTTATCATCTACGCGCTGAGCGGCGGACAGGTGCTGCCCCAGAACCTGAGCGATTGCGACGACACGGAAGTGATTATCGAAGCCCTGCGCAATATGCCAGAAGTCATCAACATCAAGGCGGCAGGCACAGCCATGCGTTTCATGACAGCCTTCCTCTCGGTGACGGAAGGCACCCATACCCTCACCGGAACGGAACGGATGAAGCACCGCCCCATCGGGATACTGGTGGATGCCTTGCGCTCATTAGGGGCAGACATTGCATACGTGGGCGAAGATGGCTATCCCCCACTCCGCATCACAGGCCAGAAACTGAATGGCGGCACGCTGGAGATTGCAGGCAATGTGAGTTCGCAATACATCTCGGCACTGCTGATGATCGGCCCCGCCTTGGAGAAGGGACTGGAACTGCGACTGATGGGCGACATCATCTCACGTCCCTACATAGACCTGACGCTCTGGATGATGGGTGAGTTCGGCGCTGATGCGGAATGGACATCGAGCGACACCATCACCGTGAGGCCCAAACCCTACAAGCACCGCGACTACTTCATTGAGAACGACTGGAGTGGGGCCTCCTACTGGTATGAGATGATGGCACTGATGAACGACCCTGACGCAGAACTGCGGCTGACAGGTCTGAAGGACGGTTCGAAGCAGGGCGACTCGGTGGTGAGATACATCTTCAGCCTGTTGGGCGTGAAGACTACCTTCCAGTCGAAGAAATCGACCAAGCCACAGACGGTGACCATCAAGACCAACGGACGCTGTCTGCCCAAACTGGAATACGACTTCATCAACTCGCCCGACCTGGCTCAGACCTTCGTCGTGGCCTGCGCCGCCAAAGGCGTTCCCTTCCATTTCAAGGGCCTGTCAACGCTGAAGATTAAGGAGACTGACCGTATTGAGGCCATGAAGAAAGAGATGCGGAAACTGGGCTATGTGATAGAGAGCCGCAATGACAGTGAACTGATCTGGAACGGTGAGACCTGTGAACCCACTATGGAACAAGGCATCGACACCTACGAGGATCACCGGATGGCACTGGCTTTCGCCCCGTATGCGCTGAAGTCAGGCAGTATCATCATCAACAATCCGCAGGTGGTGACAAAGTCGTACCCAGGTTTCTGGACAAGTCTGGCTGAGGCCGGCTTCACCGTAGAAGATATAAGTTAGGATGAGTTTTGCGCTGGTATGCATAGGGATGATCGTGGTGCTGGGCATCGTAGCCGCAGTAGCCAATCTGTTCGATAAGGGGAAGGACACCATCGAACAGGGACACGACTGTTCCACTTGCACCGCCGCTCACGACGAGACGTGCAAACTGCACTGTCTGATGGAGAAAAGGAGTCAGGAGACAGGAGTCAGGAGACAGAAGTCAGGAGACAGAAGTCAGGAGACAGGAGTCAGGAGACAGGAGAAAAAAGGGCTCTTTTTACTTTTTTACCTTTTTACTTTTTTACTTTTCGCATCAGGTTGCTCCACCAAGCACAACACGGCCCAGTCGCGCTGGTGGCACTCGTTCAATGCCAAATACAACATCTACTACAACGGTCAACAGGCGTTCATCGACGGAAACCTCGAAAAAGAAAAAGGCAACCAGGACAACTATACAGAAAACCTCCCCCTCTACCCCGTCGGCAACAAGAAAAGCCGTGAGATCGGTAAGGGACAATACGACAAGGCTATCGAGAAGGCAGAGAAAGCCATCAAGATGCACAGTATCAAGGCCAAGCCTGAATGGAAGAGCGGCAAGACCAAGACCGCCAAGGACCGTGAATGGCTGGAGCGCAGGGAATACAACCCGTTTATCTGGAAGGCCTGGATGCTGTTGGGCAAGGCACAATTCCAGAAAGGAGCCTTCGACGAGGCCGCTGCAACCTTCTCCTATATGAGCCGACTCTACCAGACGCAACCCATGCAGAATGGACTGGCCCGCGCCTGGCTCGCCAAATGCTATGTGGAACAAGACTGGCTCTACGATGCGGAGGACGTGATACGCAATATGAACCGCGACTCGGTGGACTTCCGTACCGTGAAGGACTGGGACTACACCTACGCCGACTACTATCTGCGAACTGGTGAACTGGAGAAAGCCGTGCCTTATCTGAGAAAAGTGATCAAGCACGAGAAACGCAACAAGCAGAAAGCCCGCGAGTGGTTCCTGATGGGACAGATACAAAAGCAACTCGGCAACCGTGCCGAGGCAGAGCGAGCCTTCAAAAAGGTGGTAGGCTGTCATCCGCCCTACGAACTGGAGTTCAATGCCCGCATCGCCCAGACGGAGGTTGTCGCGGCAGAGAATGCCAAAGGTATGATTAGCCGACTGAAACGTATGGCTGCCAATGACAACAACAAGGACTATCTGGACCAGGTGTATTATGCGATGGGTAATATCTACATGGCCCAAAAGGACACGGTGAAGGCCATTGCCGCCTACGAGAAAGGCAACGAGAAGGCTACCCGCAGCGGTATTGAGAAAGGCGTGCTGCTGCTGACCTTAGGAAACCTGTACTGGGAAATGGAGAAATACAACGATGCCCAGCGCTGCTACGGCGAGGCCATCGGACTGTTGGACAAGGATAGAAAAGATTACGATGAACTGTCGAAACGCTCGAAGGTGCTCGACGAACTGGTGCCTTACACCGATGCCATCCATCTGCAAGACTCGCTGCTGGAACTCTCGATGCTACCAGAGGAAGAACAGTTGAAGGTGATTGACCGCATCATCAGCGACCTGAAGAAAAAGGAGAAAGAGGAACTGCGCAGGCAACAAGAACTCGAAGCCGAGCAGATGCAACAACAAATAGAACAGCAGAATGCCGCCAGAGGCAACAATACCATGCGCCCCAACACGCCCACTGCCCCCACCGTTCCACAACAGGGCAACGGACAGTGGTACTTCTACAATCCGATGGCAGTGAATCAGGGTAAGTCCACCTTCCAACGGCAATGGGGCAAGCGTGAGAACACCGACGACTGGCAGCGCATGAACAAGACGGTGGTGAACCTCAATAAAGACAATCCTGATAATCCGGAAAATCCGAATAATCCGAATAGCCCGAATAACCCGGACAATCCGGACAATCCGAATGCCAACCTCTTAATAGACAGTCTCGCTACAGACAGCCTCATCACAGACAGCCTCGCTACCGACTCCATCCCTGTGGACACCCTCGCCAACGACCCGCACAACCGTGAGTACTACCTGGCACAGATACCTACCACCGACGAGATGAAGGCCGCCTGCCACGACATCATCAAGGACGGACTGCTGCACTCAGGCATCATCTTCAAGGACAAACTCGAAAACCTGCGGCTCGGTGAAAAACAACTGCTGCGCCTGACAGGCGACTATCCGGACTTTGAGCATCTGGACGAAGCATGGTATCACCTCTTCCTGCTCTACTCAAGGCAGGGAAGGGAGGATTTGGCCGACAGTTGCCTGAATCATCTGAAGACCGACCACCCCGAGAGTGAATGGACCATCCTGCTGAGCGACCCCTACTATTTCGAGAACGCCAAGTTCGGTGAGCATATCGAAGACTCACTCTATGCCGCCACCTACCAGGCCTTCAAGGATGACAACCATGAGATGATACGTGCCAATGCGAAGATATCGGAAGAGCGGTTCCCGTTGGGTGAGAACCGCGCGAAGTTTATCTTCATCGACGGCCTGAGCCGATTGAACGACGGCGATGGCGACGGCTGCATCGAACAACTGAAGGTGGTTGTGGAGAAATATCCGGAGAGCGAAGTAAGCGAGTTGGCTGGTATGATTATCAAGGGCGTACAGGACGGACGACGGCTGCACGGCGGAAAATTCGATATAGGCGATGTATGGTCGAGAAGGGATATCACCCTGACAGCGGACTCTACCGTGACCGACACGTTGAATGCTTCCCGTGAACAGGACTTCCTCTTTATCCTGACCTACCAGCCGGACTCTGTCAACGAGAACCAACTGCTCTATGAGATGGCCCGCTATAACTTCACCAATTTCTTAGTGCGTAACTTCGAAATACAAATAGAGGCGGCAGAACCACCCTATGATGAGGAGGAGGAAGAGGTGATGCCCGGCGAGTATCATAGGATGGTGTTCAGTGGTTTCCTCAGTTACGACGAAGCCCTACAATACGCCCGTCAACTCTATGCCGACAAGGCGATGGCAGAACGACTGCGGCCCTGTCTGAGCCTCATCATCAGCAGTCAGAACCTCGCCCTGCTGGGGAGCCGGTTCACTTACGAAGAATACGAACGGTTCTATGAAGAGACCTTCCTGCCTATGAAGATCAGTGAAGAGAAACTGCTGATACGGCCTGACGGTGTGGAAATCATCGACCCAGAGGACGAGGGCAGTGAATCTGAGGAGGCGACGGAAGACGAAGAGAATGGCGGGGACGACGACGATGGGCTCCTGCCCGCAGCACCCGCCAAGAATACGGAAAAGAAACAAGTGGAAGACTTCGACTTCGGCGATGACTTCTGGTAAATTGTAAATTGTCAAATTGTAGATATGACAAACGGATTGCTGTTATGGGTAGACGACGAGATTGAGCAACTGAGAGCGCAGATCTTGTTTTTGGAAAAGAAAGGCTATGAGGTAACGACGGTCTCGAATGGCACGGATGCCATCGACCTCTGTCGGGAGCACAACTACGACCTGGTGCTGCTGGACGAGCAGATGCCGGGCATCAGCGGCTTGGAGACCTTGCAGCGCATCAAGGAGATACACCCCACCACTCCCGTGGTGATGGTCACCAAGAGCGAAGAGGAGAACATCATGGAACAGGCCATCGGTCAGAAGATTGCCGACTACCTGATCAAGCCCGTCAATCCCAACCAGATACTCCTGACACTGAAGAAGAACATCCACCGCAAGGAGATTGAGACTGAGGTGACACAGAGCCAGTATCAACAGAACTTCCAGCAGATAGCAATGCAGATCATGGACTGTCAGACCTGGCAGGACTGGGTGGGAGTCTATAAACGCCTCGTACACTGGGAACTGGAACTGAGTAGCACCGAGAGCAGTATGACCGATATGCTCCAGATGCAAAAGCAGGAAGCCAACCTCGGCTTTGCGAAGTTCATCAGGAGAAACTATCTGGAGTGGGTGGCTGGCCTAGGAAATCCTTGGGATCCTAGGGAACCTAGGAGACCCATCTTATCCCCAGAACTCTTTAAGACAACCATCTTTCCCCTCCTCAATGAGCAGAAGAAAGTGATACTCGTGGTACTCGACAACTTCCGCTACGACCAGTGGCGGATGCTCTCACGCGAACTCAGCGACCAGTTCGAAATCGACGAGCAACTCTATTGCAGCATCCTCCCGACCGCCACGCAATATGCCCGCAACGCCATTTTTTCTGGTCTGATGCCCGACAAGATTGCTGAGATGTTTCCCAACCTCTGGGTGGACGAGGACGAGGAGGAAGGCAAGAACCTGAACGAAGAGCCGCTCATCCAAACACAGTTGGACCGTTACCGCAGGAAGAACTCCTTTTCCTATCATAAGGTGAACAATTCGGTGGATGCCGACAGACTGATGCAGCAACTGAACCGTTTGGAGAAAAACGACCTGAACGTGGTCGTGTTCAACTTCATCGATATGTTGAGTCACGCCCGCACTGAGTCAAAGATGGTACGCGAACTGGCCAACAACGAGAGTGCCTACCGTAGCATCACCCTCTCCTGGTTCCGCCACTCCATCATTGCCGACTTCTTCAGATATATCGCACAGAAAGACTATAAGGTCATCGTCACCACCGATCACGGCAGCATCCGCTGTACACAACCAGTCAAGATTGTAGGCGACAGAAACACCAACACCAACCTGCGCTATAAACTCGGAAAGAATCTGGCCTACGACGACAAGAGCCTGTTCACCATCAAAGAGCCACGCAAGGCCTTACTGCCTGCGCCTAACCTCTCTACAAGTTACGTGTTTGCCACAGGCGACTCCTTCTTCGCCTATCCCAACAACTACAATTACTACGTCTCCTACTACCGTGATACCTTCCAGCACGGCGGCATCTCGATGGAGGAGATGATTATCCCACTGATTACCCTAACGGGAAAGAAAAGGTAAGGAGTAAAGGTAAAAAAGTAAAAAGGTAAAAAAGTAAAAGAATAATGGAAATAAAGATTCAGCATATAGAAGAAATCCGCGAGGCAGCAAGACAGTTTGTCAACCACATCGGCGAGCACCGTGTCTTTGCCTTCTACGGGGAAATGGGGGCTGGTAAGACCACCTTCATCAAGGCCATCTGTGAAGAACTGGGCGTAGAGGATGTCATCACCTCCCCTACCTTCGCCATTGTCAACGAATATAGTATTCCCAATGGTCAATGTATTTACCATTTCGACTTCTATCGCATCAAGAAACTGGAAGAAGTCTACGATATGGGCTTCGAAGACTACTTCTACTCTGGCGCACTCTGCTTCATCGAGTGGCCTGAACTGATAGAAGATGTGTTGCCTGAGGATGCCGTCAAAGTCTCAATAAAAGAAGAAGAGGATGGCATCCGCGCCATCCTCTTCTAAAGGTTCTGTTCCTGAAAATCAAGATCTGCCTCTACAATGGGAAGCACATATTCCGGTATGAGGTTATTGACACCTTCCTCCTTAGCCTTGGAGCAGACATAATCGGTCACTGCCTCCAAATCGATGTCAACCTCATCTTCTGTACTCTCTAAGATGCCACTTGTATAGTAGTAGTCTACTATCAAGTCCATAATGTACAGGACAGTCTCATCTTTGTAATGCTTCTTTCCGTCAAACGTAATCCGCTCGCGGATAAACGCCAGTTCCCGCAGGTTCTCCTCTTCGTCGAGCCGGAGTTCTTCTTCAATGCTTGCCATAATCAGAGCAGAGCCTGGAATTTCTCGTCCAACTTAGCCTCACTCTGGGCACCCACCATCTTGTCGACCACCTCACCATTCTTGAAGAACAGGATAGTGGGGATGTTACGGATACCGAACTCTGCGGCGAGGTCGTCGTTTTCCTCCACATCGCACTTACCTACGGCAATCTTACCGTCGTATTTCTCTGCCAACTTCGCAATGACTGGGCCAATCATACGACAAGGGCCGCACCATGTTGCCCAGAAATCCACTACCAAAGGCAGATCGCCTTTCTTCAGGCTCTCAAAATTCTCACTTGTGATTGTTACTTCCATAATCTTTTGTTTTTTAGCCCCCTAAGTTAGGGGGTTGGGGGTCTGAACTACCATTCTTCTCCACCGGTTTAACTTATTATTTCTTCAATTGATTTGTTGCAAATACTATGCCAAAATACCATTCTTATTTATCAAGAGTCTGTTCAGACCCCCATCCCCCTAACTTAGGGGGCATAGTTTAATTAATCTTGTAGTCGAGCATCTCATGACTGTCAATATAGTCAATCAACGTATGCCGCACATCCACGCCTCCATTCGAAGCCCGCAACAACACATGGTTTCTGTTCTGTGTATCGCGGAGCAGGAAGAAGAGTTTGGTCTTTCCCGGATTCTC
>JAFZNI010000214.1 GCA_017551005.1 Prevotella sp. | reverse complement strand
TACCCAGTTTCTTCAGCGTCACACCGAAGAGGTTGTACGTGCCACCATAGATCTCGTTCGAGGTGATGAAGTGGTCGCCGGCCTGACAGATGTTGAAGATAGCGTAGAAGTTGGCAGCCTGACCCGATGAGGTCAGCACAGCCCCCACACCGCCTTCGAGTGTGGCGATCTTCGCAGCCACAGCATCATTGGTGGGGTTCTGCAGACGGGTATAGAAATAACCCTCCTTCTCCAGGTCAAACAACTTTGCCATCTCGTCAGAGTCATCGTACTTAAACGTCGTGCTCTGGATGATGGGCAACTCTATCGGTTCTCCGTTCTTGGCCTTGTAGCCAGCCTGTACGCACAGCGTACCTTGTCTCAGTTTCTTGTCCATTTACATGTCGGTTTTGTTAATCTGCCTGCAAAGGTACAAATAAAAAGTGAATTACAGAAAGAGAAGAAGGTTTATTTCTTGTTCGAAGAAAGCAAAAATATCTCGGATTCCCTTGTTATGCCCTGAATCAGGGGAAGGTTTTGCACACCTCGAAATATTATCAAATTATTAAAACGATAATAATCCAAAGCCGAAGTATTAACAGATTATTAAAAAGTTAATATTCCGAACCTGAAATATTAACTTTTTATTAAAGAGTTAATTTTTAGAAATTGAAATATTAACATTTTATTAAGGAGTTAATTTTCGAAAGTCAAGATATTAACAAATTATTAAATTTTTAATTTCCCGAGTTCGAAATATAAAGAAATTATTAAATTCTAAACTATTTACTGCTCCGCAGTGGAAAAAATATTCCTGTGCAGAGAAAAACTTACTGCTCTGCACTCCCGTAAGACCTTTCTAACATAACTCTTTTGCTGCTATTTTTATTGCAAAAAACTGATTGTTTAGAGTCGGCTCTTCTCATCGTTACCGGCACCAGTGCCCTTGTACTTCGAACCCGTGACGTTGAAGTTGTAAGTCAGCGTGAGACCGACTGCCTGTGTATAGGTATAGACATCCTGAGCCGTATGGCCAATGGCATAGTAAGTGGTCACGTCGTTTTTAGCCGTGCGGAAGATGTCGTTGGCAAAAAGCGTAGCGTTCAGGCTTCCTTTCAAGAAGGACTTTTGTAGGCGTGCGTTCACCATGAAACTACTGCCGCGATACATGAATCCCCAGTGGTTGCTGCCTGTATAACTGGCTTGTACCAGCGCTTTCGTGGTGGGATTGATGACGAACCAACTCTTCATGTCGAAACTGAATTCAGGCTTGTTCAGTTTCTTTGGCGCACCGTATTTCTCAGCGTCAAACATCTGCTGATAGTAGTGCAGCGTGGCCTGTGGCTGCCAGAAGCCCAACTTTGGCGAGGCGACGAGGGTGGCATAGACACGGTCCTGATGATCGAAGTTGTCTGGCTGGAAGATGGCGATATCCTTCTCCTCGTCATACACATTACCAACGTGAGTAAAGAAGTCGTTCTCGCGGGTAAAGCCAGTCACGAATGTCAGCCACGAATAGGTCAGGTTCAGGTCGATGCTCTGCCTTACCGAAGGGCGTAACAATGGGTTGCCGCCTTCGAAAAGAATCCTGCTATCGTACACAATCATTGAAGTCAGCATCTGATAGGGTGGACGGGTGATGCGCTTGCTGTAACTCAACTGGGCTCCCCATTTGCCCTTCTGCCAGGCTGCGGAGAGATTGGGGAACCAGTCGTTATAGGTGCGACTGGGCTCCTCCTGCCACACACCAAACGAGGTATAATCCGTCTTCACGTGTTCATAGCGCAGTCCGGCATTAATATTGAAAATTGAAGATTGAACATTGAAAGATAGTTGGTATTCTGCAAAGCAGGCGATGTTCTTCTCCTTCATCTCGTTGTCGCTTTCTGGTATGATGTTCTCCTGGTTCACGTTACCACCGCGACTCTTCGTGCTTGTCGCCTCAGATCCTGCACTCAACTCACCCTTCCAGACGGGATAGGTCAGCACCAGTTTACCTGCCACCATCTTACGGTCTTCATTCGTCAGGGTGGTGATGGTGCGGTTGCCGTATTCCTGACTCATTTCCTGCTGACTGTCATCATTCTCTGATTCGCGTCGCAATAGGGTGGCGTTCAGGTCAATGCCCAGTTTCCCCACCTTACCTACATAGTAGGTGTTCAGTTCCCATACGGGCTTGTCTTGTTCGCGGATATCCGTTGTCAGACGAACGTCACCATCGAACGCTCCGTTTTTCAGATAGCGCTGCTGCATGTCCGACTTGAAACGATTATAGAGGTTCTTTTGCGATGAGAAACTGAGACCGATGGAATGATCCGTGTTGAAGTCGAAACTCAGACCTGCCTGATACTGAATCTCCGTCCATGAACTTCTGACGGGTAATTCCGCATAACCATTAAACAAGTCGTTGCTGATGTGCAGTTCCTGGTCGATGGTCTGGTCATTGCTATAGTGTCCGTTGTCGAGTGTCACGTTGGCAAACACCTCCAGTCCACCTGTGCGGTATTTTAGCGTCAGGTCGTCGTAGTTGTTCCACTGGTTGTTTCGCCACGTCTGACTGGTCGCCATCAGGCTGAATCCGTCGCCTTGAGGCTTCAGCGTCTTGATGATGATGACGGCATTCACCTCAGCATTGTATTTCGCGCCAGGGGCGGTAATGACATCCACGCTCTTCACATCCACAGACTTCAGTCGCTTCAGATCACCCATATCGCGTACCTTTTTATTATTAATATAGATCTCGGGCTCGCCCTTGGCCAGCACCTCGTACTTTCCGTCACGACCCTGAATCATCGGGATCATCGACAGCAGGTCGTCAGCATTGCCGATGTCGTGCAGGATGGAGTGCTGCACATCAACCGTCATGCCGCCCTTGGCCATCTTGTACTGCGGAATCTCTCCCTTCACCACGACACCGTTGACGGTATAGGTCTCTGGCTGCATGGTGATGGTGCCGATATTACCCACGCTGATGTTTCGGGTGACGGTCTTGTAACCGATAT
>JAFZNI010000213.1 GCA_017551005.1 Prevotella sp. | reverse complement strand
TTTGATTTCAACTCTGTAGAAGAAATGTTCTTTACGTTGGTGCTGTTGAACTTTGCATCTGCCAACAGATACTTATTCCCAGTAACACATAACAACACATCAGCAGAGGCTTGTTTGTCCGTCTTGTTTTGTTGGGCTATTCGCGTCTGAATCTCATCAAGGGCTATTGCTTTCTGTTCATCCGTGAATTTGTTCTCACTATCTATACACCCTTCTTTCTTTAGAAGGGTATGCATGCCTTGAATGTCTGACAATAGCAGACTCTTAATCCGAATATCATTCGGATTCTTTATCGTATATTCAGCCATTGTCTGTTCCGTATTTCTCTATCAGTTCATACGACTTGTTGAAAGACTCGAATATCGGTTCGATATCTGTACCCATATCCTGATAGTCGTAGGTATAGGCATCTGCATCGGAAGGCACAGCCCGATAAAATGAAAGATGATCGAGCGTTTCTTCCTTCTCTGAAATATAGCGGAGGGCACTTACCATGTCTGTGCTGTGGGTGGCAATAAAGAATCTGGCTTTTGTCTTTTTGTTGAGTTCTACTAATACCTTGGCATATTCTACTATCCACTGGGGATGCAGATGGGCTTCTGGCTCATCGATGATGATGAGTGAACGATCATTGATAAGTCCCTTTTTCAAAAGTAACTGGAGAAAAGCAAAGGCCTGAACACCAGTGGCACTTTCTGAAAGATGGAATGTCTGTCCATCTTTGCGCTGATAAACCAAGCCCTTCCATTGTTCAGAATAGGATGTTTCACCTTTCAGAATATTATCTGACAGATATTTGCTTATCTCTTGATTATAGGTGGCATCCTTTTGGCTATTGATGTAATCCCATTCACTATAAGAGTAAGGAATCTCCAGTTTCTTTGGCGTATCAATATATGTGCAGAACTTAACGCTATGCAACAAGGGAACACTCTCTACGCCTAGCCCAAAAAACGTATAGCCATACTCAGAAACTGAAACTTTATCAACGATATTATCATCCATAAAATCAGATGCAATCTCATTACCCAATTCCTTAAATGGACGATTCTTCTTTCTTTCTTCATATCTGGCAACAGCCTTTTCGAATGCCTCCATTATAAGATTAAGATCTTCCTTGCTTTTTATTTCTATTCCTAAGTTATACTTGATGATGCTTTGAAGTCTTTTGATTTTCTCTTCTTGGCTGATGGAATCTGCTAACAGAGAAATAGCCTTTTGGATATTCCCGCGCATCTCTTCGACAGTTGTCCCAAACAGATAATTAAAATCAGTTGGTTTCAAAGTATCGAATATTTGTTGGCATACCTCTTCTATTGAAAGTATTTCAGAATAAAAAACATTCCAATAGACATCGTCTAATGTCTTAACCTTATCAAATATCGTATAGAGCAATTTTGACAGGGTACTTTTGCCACTTCCGTTCACGCCAGCGATCACGGTAATACCATTGAGATCAATGTCTGCACTATGAATTGCCCTGAAATCCTTGACTGATATTTTTAAGTCACTCATATTTGTTTATAATCTTTGATTATTCTGCTGCAAATTTACACAAAATCTTGTAGAATAAAGACAGAAAAGAAAAAGTTTTTGCGTTTCTATGTAAATTTGTATTCTTAACCCACTTTTTGAGAGTTAGAAATAAAATGTTTCGAAGGGCGGAGGCGCAGACAATTATCTGGCAGGAGGAACAAACGGGTAAACTAATTCTCACCTAGGCAATACAGAAATATATTCCCTTAAATTCGAGGGAATACTTTTTGAAATGAAAATATATTCCCTTGATTTCGAGGGAATACTTTTTGAGTTGAAAATATATTCCCTTAGATTCGAGGGAATACTTTTTGAGTTAGAAATATATTCCCTTAGATTTGTGGGAATATTTTTTAGAGTGGAAATATATTCCCATAGATTTGAGGGAATACTTTTTGAAATAAAAATATATTCTCTTGATTTTGGGGGAATATTTTTGGAAATGGAAAAATAAAGCCTAAAATTTAAGGGATTATATTTCGCGTTTGAAATACAATCCCTTAGATTTTGGACAGGCTTTTGCAGTTTTATTTTCGCCAGAAACGGGAGGTGATGTCTTCAAACTCCCCCGTATCATTTTGACGATAGAGACGCTGGTTAGTCGTTGGCTGTTTCAAGGGGCCAAGGTGCTTGAGATAAGGTCCTACCTTGATGTAGTCAAAGTCGGTCTTGTTGACAGCCGACGTAATGCGTACGCGTCCACTATACCACGCCACCTTGTACTGTGGATGTTCCTCGTGGATATACTGCGCCAGCATGTCGACACCTTTAGGATCGCTGTCGCCACCCATAAAGGCGATACAAGTGATGTTACGCCCATACTCACCGATAAAGGCATCAATGGCGTCAGTATTCAGAGGCAGGCCGATATCCTCCCAAAGATAATGGCTATGACACCCTGGACAGTGACACGGGCAATTCGAGATGTTGATGGCCAGTGTCACTTCGTCGGGTATCTCCTGAAAGACAACGTCCGTATTTACATATTTAAGCATCATGATCAGTTGGCATGGGCATAGTAACGGCGTGATGCTTCTTCCTGACGGGCCTGGGAGAAGTTGCTGACACGCTTCAAGTAACCGATGATACGGGTCATATAATCGACATTCTTAGAGTGACAGTGCGGACACTCCTTCAGATAGCGCTTGTCGATATGACCACATTCGTTACACACGGTGTTGGGGATGTTGAACGTGAAGTAGTTACAACCCTCCTTGGCAGCCACCTTCAACAACTGGGCATACTGCTCCTTCGACAGATGCTCCTCAAGGTTCATGTGCAGGGCAGAGCCACCAGTGAGGTGCTCGATATAGGGTGCGCCATGCAACTTAAACTTGTCGATGATGGTCAGTGAGTCGTCCTCTACCACATAGAAATATGAGTTGTAGCAGTCGCGAGGCACGAAGTAACCGTCCTCACGATCCCACTTGGCGTGCTTCACACCCACATTCTCAGCAGGAATCATCTCGCAGTTGAACATCACGTCCTTCGTGCGATACTGTTTGTTGTACTTCTCAATAAGTCCGAGGATACCCTGAACGAAGTGCAGATAGTCGTCGTTAGGCGTAATCTTCAAGCCCATGAATTCTGCAGCCTCCACCAGACCATTGATACCAATGGTGAGGTACTGGCGTCCGATATTGATATAACCCGCATCGAAGAGGGGCAGCATGCCGCGGCTCTGCAGTTCCTTTAGGTTCTCGTTGTAGGCGAGTTGCACCTTGTGACAGAGGTCGATGATGCCACCAAGATACTCCAGATAGTCCAACTTGTGGTTGACGGCATACTGGATGCAACGGTTCAGGTTGATGGTGAGCACGCTCTTCGAACCTGTCGAGACACCACCAGCACCAAGAGTATAAGAGAAACCGTTGTCTGTGATCTCGTTGCGCAGACGACAGCAAGAACTCAGCGAGTCGGCATTGTCGCTCATATAGGTGAAGAAGGAATGACCCTCGGAGTACATCTCAGCCGTGAAGTCGCCCCACTCCTTGTCCTTGCACTCACCGTTCTCGTCGACGAGCAGTGCCATTGTCTCCACAGGGAAGGTAAGCATGGTCTTGGTGCGCTCCTTATTGAACCACTTCATGAAGCGCTTCTGCAACCAGGACAATCCTTCCCAGTCGGGCTTCGAGCCGTCGGGGAAGTAGAACTCACCGAAGATACTCTCGAAATAGTACTTGTCGTAGTAGGCCACATTCCAGAACACAGCCTGATAGTTACGGGCACCCGTGGGCTGGTTGAGGGTGTAGACAATCTGCTCGAAGTAGTCAGTAATCACCTTGTCGATGGTGCGTTTCTTCAGGGAGAGGTCGGCCTGCTCGTTGGCACGCTTCCAGTAATCCTGTCCGTACTCCTTGCCGATGAAATAGTTCATATACATCAGGAACTCAGGTGTGGCACAGGCACCACTCAGCATCGAGGACACCATGAATACCATGTTGACGAAACCACCAGCGAAGGATTTCAGGTTGGTGGGTGCCGTCGAGTTGCCGCCAATCTCCGTCGTACCGTTGATGAGCCAGGGATACATTGTAATAGAGGCACAATAGTTGGCCAACGAGGTCTCATCATTCTTATATATAAAGTGGTGTGTCAGTTTGTCGATATACTCATCGGCCAGAGGCTTGCCATACATCTTCTTGATACGATCGGTCAAGAGACGACGGTTCAGGCGGATGAAGTTCGACTTGGGCAACTCACCAATCAGCGTGGCGATGTTCTTATGCTCCACGTTGGCATTGGCGTCATACTTCGAACCCGTGGCGGCATTCACCGATTCGGTGTACTCGGAGAGGAACATCATCTTCTCCAACGTGTCACGATCCTCGGAGTGCAACTGACGATAAAGGATAAACGACTTGGCCACATTGTAATATCCCTCACGCATCAACGCCTCTTCCACCTGGTTCTGGATTTCCTCCACGGTGATGTCGTCGTGCATGTCGAGGTGGTTCAGAATCTTGGACACAATGCCCAAGTCTGCCGGTTCGTTGACGCTTTCGAATGCCTTTACGATTGCATTCATAATCTTGTCGAGTGAGAACTGATCCTTCGTTCCGTCTCTTTTCGTGATGGTAAAGTTCTTAATTTCCATATCGTTGTTTCTTTAATAATTT
>JAFZNI010000212.1 GCA_017551005.1 Prevotella sp. | reverse complement strand
GTTATGTATTAATCTCAACCCGCTCGACGAAACCTATCTGGTAAGCATTACAAGCGAATCAGGCAAAGCCGTCTACGAAAAAGAAATCAACGCAGGTAACATCGTTGCCCTCAACATTGACATCTCTACTTATGCTGAAGGACGTTACACCGTCACTGTGGAGAATAGTCGTGAGTCATTCACAGGTGAATTCGGAGCACAGACGACGGGGATTAAAGAAATAAGCAACAAAAAGGAAGAGGCGGGAGGAAATATCTACAACCTCCAAGGACAGCGACTCAGTATGCCACCTGCTAAGGGTTTCTATATTCAGAATGGCAAGAAAATAGTGGTAAAATAACACATCGTTCCTGTCACGGTGTGTACGGACGCTGCCCTTTCTAATTTACGGGACTTCCGAAACTGCTGCGGGGCAGGTCGATGCTGAGGGCCTTTGCCTCGCCAACGTGTTTTTTTATCGAAAATTTTGTGTTTTCGACTTTTTTATATATTTTTGCAAACTGAATAGAACATAATTTTTACAAATGTATGAAAAGGGTTACATCTATCAT
Source organism: Prevotella sp. (assembly GCA_017551005.1). Taxonomy (GTDB): domain Bacteria; phylum Bacteroidota; class Bacteroidia; order Bacteroidales; family Bacteroidaceae; genus Prevotella. Next base: position 4,040 of record JAFZNI010000212.1, on the reverse strand, counting down.
TATCTGTTTGTTTGCGACTATAATGACTATTGCTCAGACCAATTATCGAGAAGGAGAAGTCATTGTCAAATTTAAAGGTGGAACCGAGATTGTCATTCCTCAAACGAGGTCGGCCTTTGCCCGCGGGATGAAACCATCTACGAAGAGCCCCGTATTTAACAACGTTCTTCATCAATTTGGTGTCAGCGAACTCAGGCAGTTAATGCCGCTGACAGGCAATCCTCAATCTCGTGCCAATGCTCGCGGTAAAAAAATGTCATCCCAGATGGATCTGTCGCAGATATGCCTTCTGAAATTCGATAAGTCCAAAGGATCTGTCGAGGATGTAATCAAAACGCTGAAGCAACTCAATGATGTTGAGTATGCTGAGCCAAACTATATTGTAAAGGCTATGGGCAGTCCTTCAGTTGCATCGTTACCTCAGCCCGAAATGAATGAGAGTAATAGTTTGCAGTCCTATAATGATCCCAGTTATTCCGAGCAATGGGGGTTGAAAGCCATTAATCTGCCAGCCTTGTGGGAGAAACCTATCATCAATTCGAAACGTCCCGTCATTGCAATTCTTGACACTGGTGTCGATATCAGTCATCCCGACCTAAAGGCCAACATCTGGACGAACACTGCAGAGATGGGTAACGATGAGGACGGCAATGGATTCATCGGTGATGTTCATGGTTGGGACTTCATCAGTGGAGATGCAGATGTCTTTGACGAAAACAATCATGGAACGCACTGTGCAGGTATTGCCGCAGCAGTAGGAAACAATGGGGAAGGCATCGTAGGTGCCAACCCTAATGCACTGATCATGCCTGTAAGGGTTCTCAATGAAGTGGGTGAAGGTAATGTGGCAATCATTGTAGAAGGTATAGACTATGCCATTGCCTGTGGAGCCGATGTCTTGTCAATGAGTTATGGCTACATGTGTCCGTGTGGCCCGTCGGAGGCAGAAAGAGATGCGTTGCTGGAAGCATCCAAATATGCGATTCTTGTTGCGGCAGCAGGTAATAGCGGTGTATGTATGAATTCTGCTCACCAAGGCTTACACGGCAATCCCGATGCGATGCCGATTCCCAGTTTTCCAGCAGCCTTCTCCTTCGTTATTGGTGTGACGGCTTCTACAGAAGAGGGCGTATTAGCCTCGTTTAGCAATTTTGACTGTGGAGTGACACCTTCTGTATATTTGTATCCTCGTTCAGAGATGCTTAGTTATGAGGTGATGGCTCCAGGTAAGGATATCCTTAGCACATTGCCGGATGGTCAGTATGGTCTGATGGATGGAACGTCAATGGCTTGTCCGTTGGTGGCAGGTGCCATCTCCAGCCTTATTCAGCGGCGCAACTTTGAAAGCAATCAGGAATTGCTCACTACACTGGCCTTGGCCAATGATGGCGGTGATGTGAATATGGTGGCTGCATACGGTATTTCTGAACTGCCGCAACACCAGATAAATGATGTGTTTACGAAGAATGTTAATGATGTTGATATCACGTTTGTTGTGAAGAGCGTATCTACCGTACAAGTGGGTGATGGCGAAAATGCTGCCATCCCACAGAATGGTGTTTATCATGTCGATATTCCTGACCAGGTGGACGGCTTCAAGGTCACGACTATTGCCAGACGGGCTTTCTCCTGGACAGAGGTGGAATCTGTCTCACTGCCGAACACCCTAATCAACATAGAGAGTGAGGCTTTCTATGTGGCCAACTATCTGACAGCAATCACTATTCCTGAGAGCGTGACGGAGATTGGAAACGAGGCTTTCGACAATTCGGCAATCAAGAATCTTTATATCCCTAAAGGCGTCACCTATATCGGCAATGGCGCTTTCTCCTTCTGCCGTGAACTAGAGAGCATAACAGTTGACAAGGAGAATACCAGATATGAGTCGCGGGAAAACGCCCTCATTGAGAAGACGACTAAGACGCTGATTACGGGTACGAAGACTATTCCAGAAGGAATTGAGATTCTTGGATGGAGTGCGTTTGGAGGACTTCGGATAGAATCGATTTCAATACCAAATACCGTAAAAGTCATTGGTACTGGTGCTTTCCAGCAATGTAGGGACCTGAAGACTATCAGTATCCCGGAGAGTGTAGAATCCATAGACTTTGCTGCTTTCGATTTATGTGAAAGTCTTCAGTCTCTTTATATTCCCAAAAGCGTGATAGAACTTGGTGACATCCCATTCACCCACTGCTACAGCCTAACCTCTGTCAAAGTTGATCCTGCAAATCCTGTCTTTGACTCCCGCAACGACTGCAATGCCATTATAGAAACGGCAACGAATACATTGTTAGAGGGCTTTAACTGCACCACCATACCCGCAGGCATCAAGGGCATTGCTCCCAATGCATTTTATTATTGTACAAATCTGGAATCTGTTACAATCACTAAAGATATCACGTTCATTGGTATTGGTGCCTTTATGGGATGTGATGAATTAAAGTCTATTAAAGTTGCGGAAGATAACCCTGTCTATGACTCCCGTGATAATTGCAATGCCATTATAGAAACAGCAACCAACACCTTGGTTTTTGGAAATCTGTTCTCTACCATCCCGTCAAGTGTCAAGACTATTGGATATTGTGCATTCTGGGGAACACAATTTCCTGAGAATTATCACATCATCATCCCCGAAGGTGTAGAGAAAATATGCAGTAGTTCCTTCTTAGGACTGGAACAGGCGATTTTCACAATTCCCTCAACTATAAAAGAGATAGAGAATAACTCGTTCTATGTCTATAACGAAGGACAAATTGCAGAAGTCTATTGCTACAGGAAGACTCCTCTTAGCATATCCAACTATGTGTTCAGGGCAGTAGAGACGGCTACGCTACACGTTCCTAAAGGACAAAAGTCCGCTTACGAGAAGGCGAAGGGATGGAAGCGTTTCGGCACTATCGTAGAAATGGATGTAGAAGGCGCTGATCCTCCCATTGAAATTGAACCTCTTGTTGAAGACATCGAGACAACCTTTGGTGGAGAAGAAGGTATTATTGATGAGGAAACAGATTTATCGAGTGTGGTTATCGATAACACCTACTATTCTATGGATGCAGACAACGGCGACGGTTATGATACCCAAGAGCAGGCCTTAGTACTGAATTCCACTACTACTGAGGAGCAGATGAATACGGTGCAAGAAACCGAAGTGGGCGACGACGCTGTACGTGACAACTATTCTGGCATCATCTTCGAGGTGCCTGCAGGCAGTGGAATGGTGACTGTAGATGTCAAGACCATCGGAACGCATGTACTGAATGTGCAAATCGGGAAGAATGAGCCTACGAAGGTGACAAATTCAGAACGCGGAATGGTAGATATTAATTATAATGTAGCAGAGTCCACCTATGTCTATCTGTACGCCACTTTGGGTGAAATCAGTGGAGCCCGTATTCATCGTACTCCAAATGCAGCAGAAAACAGTGTTTTAATCTATGGTTACAGAGTGACATTGGATCAGACGAGAATAGGTGATGCCAACGGTGACGGAACTGTGGATGCCATGGATATCGTAGATATCGTGAACTATATGATGGGTAAGCCGACTTCAACAGGTGAGTTCAAGTTTGAGGCTGCCGATGCCAATAGTGACGGCACCATCAATGCAGCAGACATCGTGTCAATCACGAATACCATTATTATGTAGTCTGGTGTTCGAGTAGGCTTTTAAAGAGATCTCCATCAAAAGAAATGAGGGTGTGTCATTTCAATTTTGACACACCCTCATGCTATTTACTTTCTGTATCCTTATAATATATAATAAGGTGTATTATTTGCCAGTGCGGACGGCGTTGAGGAAGTTGACCATCTTCTGGAGGTTAGCCTCATCGTACATACCCATGCCGTGTCCGCCCTCGGGAACGAAGGTTGCCTCGGTCTTCACACCAGCATCCACAAGTTTCTCGTAGAACATCTTACCCTGGCAGCAAGGCACGACATTGTCCTTCTCACCATGGAAGATGATGATAGGAGGATCGTTCTTGTCGACATAGTAGGTGGCACTCAAACTACGATACTTATCCGGCTCCTTGGCAAGT
>JAFZNI010000211.1 GCA_017551005.1 Prevotella sp. | reverse complement strand
GTGAGTCAACGTGAAGGGCTTCACATCCATCACACCGTCGATGGCCTTCAGGGCGTTGACGATGCTCTGGTCATACTCGGTAGCAGCAGGTACTTTGGTCAAGAACTCGTTCTCAGGCAACTTCATGCCTTCGCCCACTTCAATCACGTATTCCTTTTCAGGAGTTTCGGGAGCCACCGTGCCATTGTCAATATTGTCACTGCACGATACCATTACCATGCTCACGGCTGCTATTGCAACACAGAGCATCATCATCTTCTTTTCAATTATTCTTAACATTTGAGTATTATATTATTAATACGCTTTTATCGCTGTCTGGCGCGAGAAGGCTCATCGGCGTTGTTGGGGTCGAGGTCGGTTTCGTACTCTTCGCCTGCATAACCCATGTGGTCCTCGTCGATAATGGCATCCCACTGCCATAGTTTCGCAACAGTATCGCCAGTAGGCGTGCTGAATACCAGGTTCAGGCCGTTGCCATTGCTCCTGATGTGGCCGTCACTATAGCGCAGACTTAGGCCTTCCACGAATGAGATGTCGTCGAAATCTTCAAGACTTTTGACCCCGATGCTGCCATCATTCCCAATGGTGTATCCGAACAGGTTGTCATAGCCGCCTTCGTAGTTCACCATCTCACCGTCCTTAATGTAATAATACGTCCAAGCGCCTATACCGTCTTTCAACGACAGTTTGACGCCAATGTGGTCGTAAGTTACTTCGATGAGATCGTCATCCGAACGCATATCGTAGGTGCTGCCCTTCATAGGCACTTCAGCGTACCATTCGCCATCTATATTGGCAGGGGTGATGACGGGGAGATCTTCTACCGAGCAACTGCTCATCGCCACGACGGCGATGAACAGTGCTGCTATTATCTTTATTTGTTTCATAATCCTTTACTTTACAATTGTTTTCTTACCGTTCTTAATCACGACACCCTTGGCGTTAGCACCGTCGATGCGGCGTCCGCTGAGGTCGTAGAGACGTTCTGTACCGTCACGGTCGATGGTACGGATGGTGTCAATGGCTGTCGTGCCGTCAGCATTGAATAGCGACATACTGATGGCGCGTGCTCCGTTAGAACGGGCACTCGGCAACAGGTAGGCACGGAAGGGCAGTATAGAGGCCTTCTCATTGGCTGTGCTCACGGGATGCCACTTGCCGTCGCTCTGCAGGATATAGGCACCCAGGTCGGCTGCCTCGGCATTGCCGATGGCCTTCAGTGTGCCGCGGATGGAGTAGCCAGGCGCGTCGTCCTGCGGCATGCGGATGCCCGTGCTGGCCGGAATGGGCTGCGCAGCACCGTATCTGTAGGAGTCCAGTGTGACGTATTCCACCTTGCCCTCAGCATCCTTGTCACTTACCACGACCAGATATGGACGCAGTGCCTCCAATGTGAGGGCGGTCGTTTCCTCGAACACGAGTGTATTGGCATCGCGACTGCCCAGCGTGTAAGCCTTCACATTGTGCGGAAGCGAGATGGCGTATGGCAGGCACATTGTGTAGGGCTTCTCTGACGGGGCCAGTCGGCGCGGGTTCTCTATCTTCTCAGCCTCAAACTCGTAAGGCACGAAGTAGTCGAGCGAGTCGCAGAGACGGTAGGTCTTCGTCTGCAGTACGCCGCCGTTGTTCACCACGACGTTCGTCTCGTCAGTCTGTCCGTAGGTGGCGGGCACGTAGGCCAGTGTCTGCTGCGTGTTGATGCCGTACTTGGCAAAGCCGCCGTTGCGCAGACCGGCTACCACGTTGGTAGAGTCACACAGCAGGAAGTCGACCGAGCGCAGGTGACGGGCATTCTCAAAGAGGCCCTCCTCCATCTCATATAGCGACACGGGCATGGCAATCTGCTCCAGTTCGGTGAGCGGAGCCAGTGTGGCCTTGTCGAGATAATCTACGTAGGTGTAGCGCAGCGGCGAAAGGTTACGCAAGTCCTTATGGCTGTCGAACCATCCCTTCACCGAGGTGATGCCAGCCAGTTCGTCCATCGTGGCGGCACCGTGCGAGGCGAAGGCACAGAACGAGGCATCATCGTCGAAGACACCTGTCGAAATATTGTTGGTGCGCTGCCACGACGAGCCGGTGTAGGCCTCGTCGGTCAGGTAGCTGTTGTACTGGCTGGGGCGCACGTAGAAGGCGTCGAACGTCGGGTTGTAGTTGTTGCACAGCCAGCGCCAGATGGCCCACTGCGAGCTGATCTCCGGCTTCTTCTTGGCAAGGATATACATACGGGTGAGCATGGCGTCATCGTCGAGGGCGTTCCAGTTAAAGTTCTCCATGTCGTCGCCGATGACCAGCGTTTCCATGCCCTCGCACTCCTGCAGGGCGCGCTCATCAACCTTCTTACAGGTCTTCGGCAGGATGAGCGTGCGCAGGCTGTAGGCTCTCAGGAACGAGTGTTTCGGTAGTACGTTGTCGTTCACATAGTAGACGGATGGTACCCAGGTGCCATCCCAGCGTTTGTGTTCACCCAGCACGCCGTATTGAACCACATTCTCGATGTTGGCATCATAAAGGTCGATGTACTCCAGATGTCCGGCATAGTTGCGCGAATGACTCCAGGAGCAGTAACCTGCCAAGTACTTCATCAGTTCAATGTCGATGGCACCGATGGGGCCAACGACCTTTAGTTTCGTGATGCGGCTGTAGTCGCCACGCACTCCTTTCAGTAACTTAGTATCCAGCGAGTATTCCATCTTTACCGTGGCCTCTAAGCCCAGGGCCTGGGCCAGCGTGTTCGGTTTTGTCACGGTGACGGTCATGATGTCGCCGCCAGCCATGTAATAGGTGTCGTCGGCATTGATATGGTCGGCATACTGTGCCCACTTGGTGCGGTAGAGTTTGGCATAGCGTCGCGGCACGAGGATGCGGAAGTTCTCTGGCAGGTCTTCGAAGGCATTCTCTGCCAGTTCTGC
>JAFZNI010000210.1 GCA_017551005.1 Prevotella sp. | reverse complement strand
TTCTAATTTCTAATTTCTAATTTCTATTTTTTTTGTACCTTTGCAGCCAGAATGAAACAGATATTGCTAATCAACGATGTGGTGGGTTACGGCAAGGTGGGTATGGGAGCCATGCTGCCAATTCTGTCGTACTTGGGCATTCCTACGTATAGTCTGCCCACAGCCCTTGTGTCGAATACGCTCGACTACGGGAAGTTTAATATCCAGGACACCACCGACTATATCCGTGGTACGCTGCCGGTATGGAAGGAACTCGGCTTCGGTTTCGATGCCATCTGTACCGGTCTGATGTTCAGCGAGGAACAGGCCAAGTTGGTGGCGGGCTACTGCAAGGAACAGGGGGCGCAGGGTACGACGGTCTTCGTGGATCCCATCCTCGGTGACGGTGGACGGCTCTATAATGGTATGACGGAACGTCAGGTAGAACTGATGCGTGAGATGGTCAGCGTAGCAGACCTCACCTTCCCCAACTATACGGAGGCCTGTTATCTCACCAATACGTCCATCAAGATGGAGGGCATCTCGTGGATGGAGGCAGAACGGCTGTTGGACAGACTCCGTGACATCGGCTGTAAGTCGGTGCTGATTACCAGTTGTAAGATTGAAGGGCAGAACGCCGTTGTTGGCTACAACCACTGCGACGATACCTATTTTCATTTGGAGTATCACGAGATTCCCGGTCTTTTTCATGGCACGGGTGACATCTTCTCTGCCGTCCTCATCGGTCATCTGTTGAATGGCGAGAATCTGCGCAGGTCCACCCGCATTGCCATGGATACCGTGTTCCGCATGATTGACCGTTACCGTGATACACCCGACAGGAACAAGGGCATTCCCGTGGAGAAATGTCTCGACATTCTCAACAACAACGACATATAATATATTATGGTGTCGCCAGTTCATCAACTGTCCACCGATATCGCCCCTCCAGAGCAGTTCACCTATCCTTTCTGCTATGAGCCCCATCCGCTGTGCATCCTTGCGGCGGAGGAGGTAAAGCGTGAGATAGAGCAGATTCAGCCTAAGGAAGGGAAGATGTTCGGGGTATTGGTGGTGGAGGTGCCGAATTGCAAATTCGGCACAACAATAGGGTTTCTTGCTGCTTATTCGGGGTTGCTTGAAGGGCGAAACGACTGGGACTACTTTGTGCCGCCGGTATTCGATGCCCAGCAGCCTGACGGTTATTTCAAGATCAAGGAACGCGAAATCTCCACCATCAACCAACACCCATCACCTGATACCCAATACCTGAACAAGCAGATGTCGCAGGACCTGCAACTGTGGCTTTTCCGCCAGTATCGGATGTTGAATGCCCGAGGCGAGGAAAAGGATCTTGTCGATATCTGGCAGGACTACCACCGTTCACCCCGTATCCGCAACAAGTATCCGTTGCCTCCTGGCGGTTCGGGTGACTGCTGTGCACCGAAACTGCTACAGTATGCCTTTCAGCATGGACTGAAGCCTGTGTGTATGGCTGAGTTCTGGTGGGGTCCGTCGCCGAAAAGTGAAATACGACAACATGGTCAGTTCTATCCTGCCTGTCGGGGCAAATGCAAGCCCATCCTCACGTGGATGTTGCAGGGACTTGATGTAGATCCCAACCCAGAGGAGACTGGCTTCCCTCATCTTCAGCCGGAGATTGTCTATGAGGATGAGGCATTGGCGGTACTTAACAAGCCTGCCGGCATGTTGAGTGTACCAGGGCGCACGGAAGATTATTCTGTTGCTACGTGGGCGCAACAGCGTTGGGAGGGTGCCATGTTGGTGCATCGGTTGGATATGTGTACGTCGGGCTTGCTCCTTGTGGCGAAGAACACGGATGCCTATCATCAGTTGCAGCGACAATTTGAGGCGCGTACCATTAAGAAGAAATACTTGGCTGTGGTGGAGGGGGTGCCTGCAAAAGAGCACGGCATCGTCGATCTGCCGCTGCTCTACGACCCCATCAACCGTCCGCGTCAGGTAGTGGACTATGAACAAGGCAAGCGCGCCATCACTGAGTATAGGGTGTTGAGTACATACGAGGGTAAGCATGCACTCTTGGCGCTCTGGCCGCATACAGGACGGACGCACCAGTTGCGGATGCACTGTGCCCATTCCGACGGTCTCGACTGTCCTATCGTGGGTGATGAACTATATGGCCACAAGTCAGACCGCCTCTATCTCCAGGCACAGGCCATTGCCTTCGCACATCCTGCCACAGGCAAGCGGATGCACTTTGAACTGCCCGTGGATGACAGTTTCTCTTCCCTTGTTACAATCGTGTAGTTATTTGCTGGCGTACCAGTCGCGGAGCACGTAGAAGGCCAGTTTCTTCTCACCCTTGTCGCTGAAAAGCCCCTTCCTATTGTAATAGTCCTGTACGTCGGGCAGCACGCGACGAGGCGAACGGAAGTCTTTCAGGATCCAGGGCGTGGTACCTGCCAGACCGTCAACCTTATCAAGCATGGCGCAGTTCTCGCGATAGAGGTTCTCCTGAAACTCTTCCGTCCAGCGTTGGTTCTTGGCGCCGTGGTAGCCGTATTTGGCACCACCGCCGAATTCGCTGACGATGACGGGCTTGTTGTAGGGAATCTCCCAGGTCATCTTCGGCGCGTCGTTCACATCACGGTACCAGCCGATATATTGGTTGAAACTCACCACGTCGACATATTGGTTCATATTGTCATTAAGGCGGTTCATGTAGTTCGAGGCTCCCGTCACCTCCATGGCCATCGAGATCAATCGGGTGTCATCAAGGCTCCGGGCGTATTTGGCGAGGTTGCCGAGGAAGGTGTCGCGCTCTGGGGAGTGCGGCGTCTCATTGGCAATACTCCAGATGATGATGTTGGCGCGGTTGTGGTCGCGAAGGATCATGTCACGCAACTGGTTCTGGGCATTCTCGTAGGTTTTTGGATTCTTCCAGGCAATCGTCCAGTAGACGGGTATCTCCGACCAGACGAGGATACCCATCTTCTCGGCCTCGCGCACCATCTCTTCATGGTGGGGATAGTGTGCCAGACGCACAAAGTTGCAACCCAGTTCCTTGGCCCATGAGAGCAGGGTGCGGGCATCTTCCACAGAATTGGCACGTCCACCGCCATTGGGCTTCTCGTTGTGGATGGAGATGCCTTTGAGGAAGATGGGTTGGCCATTGAGCAGAATCTGTTTGTCGCGTGTTTCGATGGTGCGGAAGCCAACTTCGTCTGAATAAGTCTGAGTATCGAGTGAGAGGCGAACTTGATAGAGTTTGGGGTTGTCAGGATTCCAGAGTGACAGTTTTTTTGCACTGATCATAAGGGTGGTACTGGCAATTCCTTCGGCATCGGTAGTGAGTTGTTGTTCGAGTTTCAGTTCGGGTATGAATATACTGACCTTGTGACCGCTCTCCTTCTTGTTCAGACGAACAGAGAAACTCATCTCACGATTTTTAGCCTTTGCATCCGCTTTCTTGAGTTGCAGATGATAGTCTTCGAGATAGACCTCAGGCACCTTGACGAGTAGGACGTTGCGGGTGATGCCGCCATAGTTCCACCAGTCGAAGATCTGTGTAGGCACATCCTCGGCGTGGCGCTTGTTGTCGACCTTCACAATGACGGTATTCTCACCTTCTTTCAGCAAATCAGTAACGTCGAAGTTGAAGGGTGTGAAGCCACCAATGTGGTGGCCTGCCTCCCGTCCGTTCACCCATACACGGCAGTCGTAGTTGACGGCACTGAAATAGAGGAGGGCGCGATATGCCACACTTTGGGAACTCCTCCACTCAAAACTCTTCTTGAACCACACGGTGCCCTCATAGAAGAAGAGCCGTTCGTCTTGTGTGTTCCAGTCGCCAGGGATGTGCATCGTCGGTGACTTGTCGAAATCGTACTCAATGAGGTCTTCAGGCCGCTGGGGCTTGGCATTGCGGAAGAATCCCCAGGGGGTGGGGTTCATGCGGTAGTCGTAATAACCTTCTTCCTGCACATCGACGATATAGTTCCACTCGCCGTTGAGCGACAGACTCTCGTATGCCTGTACATTTTGGATCAGGGGTACCTCTTTGGCTGAAACGGTTAGTAAACAGCCTAGTAATAAACAGATGGTTGTAAAGCGTTTCCTCATTGTTTTACTTTTTTAGTCTTGTGATTCGAGTTTGCAGTTCGCGGTAGTTGGTGAGCAGGTTCCAGATACCATCTTCGGAGAGCACGCCACGCTTCAGTCCCTCAGGCAACAGACCTGCCTCGTCATCAGCAAAGTCCTGTCGCCACGTCTTGCTGCCGTAATAACTGTCAAGTGCGGCAATATCATTCTTTATTGTTTCATAATTGTCGAGTGCAAGCGATAATCGTCTGACGGCATGGGTTGCACGAACGAGGCGTCGTTCCATCTGGCGAATACGTTTTATCTGGTCTTTGTCATTCATCGTGTTGTCAGGTCATCTTTTTGTCAGTAGAGCAGAAGCAATCCCGCAATACCTGCCAGACAGATCATCTTGATGGGGTTGATCTTCAGGTAGCCTGTGCCGAAGGCAGTGGCGATGAGCAGGGCGCAACTGATAAAGAACTGCCAGGGGTTCTCGAAGGGCGTGGAGAAGTTCTACTTATTACAGAGCAGGAGGGTTGCAGCAGCGAGAAGTCCGACAACAGCAGGGCGCAGACCTTTAAAAACCGACTGCACCAGTGGAGTATTCATATACTTCATGAACATCCTGCTAATCAGGATCATTAGAATGAGGGTGGGCAGTACCAGTGCGAAGGTGGCAGTGGCAGAGCCGAGGATGGCCATCATCTCTCCGTAACCAGCATTGTGGATGGCAGTATAGCCGCAATAGGTGGCACTGTTGATGCCGATAGGCCCTGGTGTCATCTGAGAGATGGCGACGATATCGGTAAACTCCGCCGTGGAGAGCCAGTGATGCGTCTCCACCGTCTCATGCTGGATCAGCGACAGCATCCCATAACCCCCGCCGAACCCGAAGAGGCCAATCTCGAAGAATGTGATAAATAGAGAAATAAATATCATTTGTCTTGAACTCCTTGTTTACTTGTCTCCTTGTTTCCCTGAACAAATCTGCCGTAAAACCAACCTGACAGCCCTGCTATGATGATAATCCAAATCGGTGATACGCCCAGTGCCCAGATGGCGAGGGCACAGGCAATAGGTATCCAGATGGTATATCGATTGAGTCTTGCCCTCTGTCCCAAACGGAAGGTGGGAACGGCTATCAGCGCCACCACCGCAGGACGGATACCTCGGAAGATGGCTGCCACAATCCGGTTGTCCTCGAATTGTTTAAAGAAGATGGCGATGGCAAGGATGATGAGAAAGGAGGGCAGAGCCGTGCCGAGGGTGGTTGCAATGGCTCCGCGTACCTTATTTAATTTATAGCCGATGAAGGTGGCGATATTGATGGCAAACACACCCGGACAACTCTGGGCGATGGCTATCAGGTCGAGCATCTCTTCTTTCGATACCCAGTGTTTCTTATTTACCACCTCTTCCTCAATCAGAGGTATCATGGCATATCCACCACCGAGGGTAAATATGCCTATCTTAAAGAAGGTGGTAAAGAAAGTCCCATAAGACCCACC
>JAFZNI010000024.1 GCA_017551005.1 Prevotella sp. | reverse complement strand
GGTGCAGGTAACCGCTTGTCGGCAAACGTGGCGGTGGCATTGGTGGCACCAGGTGTGGCTTGGGCCGTCCATCCCCATTCTTCACCACCATCCTGCTTGCGGGCCCAGGCCGTGCGACTTATCGTCTGCGGATAGGTTAGGCTTGTGACGAGTTCCCAATTGCTATCACTCAAATACACAGTGCCACCGTCGCAGTCGAGCCTGAAAGGTGCTTGGTTGCTCTTGATGTTGTTGGAGCCGAGCCATATTACCTTGAAACCCTTGGCGGGGACAGTTCCCATCGTACTTGGCATTCGCCAGAATGTCGGTGCCTCTGCAATGTTACTCAGATACATACCACCCAGGTCCACGTCCTCGTCGCCAGGGTTATACAGTTCTATCCAACTGTCGAAGTTGATGGCGGGGCTCATCACCTCGCCAGCGTTAGAGGCCATCAGTTCGTTGATGACCAGGATAACAGAAAGTAAACTTGACCACATATTACTCTATATTTGGCTGCAAAGTTAATAAAAAACCCCGAAAGCCATCGCTTTCGGGGGGATTTTCCTGGAGTGCAGAGTAAAAAAAACTGGAGTGCGGAGTAATTTTTACTGGAGTGCAGAGGAAAAAATCTGGTGCACAGAGGAAAAAACTGCAGTCATTTATATTTTGTCGAGGGCCTGTGCGAGGTCGTCGATGATGTCATCGATGTGCTCCGTGCCGATGCTGAGGCGGACGGTCGACGGTGTGATGTGCTGCTCGGCCAGTTCCTCAGGCGAGAGTTGTGAGTGTGTCGTGGTGTATGGATGAATCACCAGACTCTTCACGTCGGCCACGTTGGCAAGGAGCGAGAAGATCTGTAGCGCGTCGATGAACTTCCAGGCCTCTTCCTGTCCGCCCTTGATCTCGAATGTGAAGATCGAGGCACCACCATTGGGGAAGTACTTCTGGTAGAGTTTGTGGTCGTGATGGCTTTCGAGGGCCGGATGGTTCACCTTAGCCACCTTCGGGTGCTTGGCGAGGAAGTCAACCACTTTCAGGGCATTTTCCACGTGGCGCTCCACACGCAGGCTCAGTGTCTCGACACCCTGCAGCAAGATGAAGGCGTTGAACGGAGAGATGGCAGCACCGGTATCACGTAGGATGACGGCACGGATGCGGGTCACGTAAGCGGCTGCACCTACTGCGTCGGCAAATACGATGCCGTGATACGAGGGATCTGGCTTGGCCAGAGTGGGGAACTTATCAGGGTTCTTTTTCCAATCAAACTTACCACCATCCACGATGACGCCACCCAGACTTGAACCGTGACCGCCTAAGAACTTCGTTGCCGAATGAACGACTATGTCGGCGCCGTGCTCCAACGGACGGATGAGATACGGTGTACCAAAGGTGTTATCGACGATGAACGGAATCCCGTGCTTATGAGCCACAGCGGCTACACCTTCCAGATCGAGCACATCAGAGTTGGGGTTACCGAAGGTCTCGGCATATATTACTTTTGTGTTGGGCTGGATAGCGGCTTCGAGGGCGGTGAGGTCATTCACATTAATAATGGTGTTGCTGATGCCCTGCGTGGCCAGCGTGTGGGTGATGAGATTATACGAACCACCATAGAGGTTGTCGGCAGCCACGATATGATCGCCATTCTGTGCGATGTTTTGCAGGGCGTATGTGATGGCGGCAGCACCGGATGCCACAGCCAGACCAGCCACACCACCCTCGAGGGCAGCGACGCGATCTTCGAACACACCCTGTGTTGAGTTAGTCAGGCGACCATAGATATTACCTGCATCGCGGAGACCGAAACGGTCGGCAGCGTGCTGCGAGTTGTGGAACACATACGACGTGGTCTGATAGATAGGCACGGCGCGGGCGTCGGTTGCGGGGTCAGCCTGTTCTTGGCCTACATGCAGTTGCAATGTCTCAAACTTGTAATTCTTTGTACTCATAATCTTATCCTTTCTTTTATTATATTAATAATGTTATTGTTATTACCTATTTTCTCTTTTGGTGCAAGGACAGTGCAAGCCGAGTGCAATCGAACTTGTTCGAATTGCTGAGGCGCCGCCTGTACTCGCAACGTGATGAAATCACGGTGCAAAGGTACGAAGTTTAGAAATATCCACCAAATTTTTATCGAAATTCAGAAGATACACCTAAATTCGACAATGATTTAAGCGGGATATTCCAAAACAGACTATAAACAGCCCCTCAAACAGAATAAAACACCAAAAAGGGGGCTTTTATGCAAATTTTTCGTACCTTTGCAGCGTGAATTACATAGACAATGGTCATGCAAGATAATATATTCAGACGTTCTGAGTTGCTGCTCGGCGAGGAGGCGATGGAACGGATTGCCCAGAAGCGAGTGATTATCTTCGGCGTGGGCGGTGTAGGGTCGTGGTGTGCCGAGAGTCTGGTACGTAGTGGCATCCGGAGGTTGACAATTGTCGACAGCGACAGTGTGTGCATTACCAACATCAACCGTCAACTGATGGCGACCTCAAAGACCATTGGTCAGGTAAAGGTTGATGCCTTGCGTGAGCGTCTGCTCAGCATCAACCCCCAGGCAGAAATAACTGCTTTACAACAGGTTTTCAATGAGGATACAACAGAGAGTTTCGCTCTCGATACCTACGACTATATCATCGATGCCATCGACTCACTAAAGGACAAGGCGCTACTCATCCTGATCGCGACACAAACTGATGCGAAGTTCTTCTCGTCGATGGGTGCCGCCTTGAAGTTAGACCCTACCCGCATCAAGATCTCAGAATTCTGGAAAGTACAAGGCGACCCGCTTGCACGTGCCCTCCGTAAACGATTCAAACACGAGGGACAATATCCCTCGCGTAAGTTCCAATGCGTCTATTCCGATGAATTACTGGAGCCCCATGAAGAGGGCAAAGGCTCCATCGTCCACATCACGGCCATCTTCGGCTTCATGCTGGCAAGCCTTGTCATTCAGGATGCTATCGGTTAAAACGACTTTCGATGACCTCCCAGTCGATGATCTGCCAAAGGGCAGCAAGGTGGTCAGGACGACGGTTCTGATAGTCCAGATAATAGGCATGCTCCCAGACGTCAAAGGTCAACAGTGGCGTCAAACCACGCTGAATCGGATTAGCGGCGTTTGGCTCCTGTGTGATGACGAGTTTGCTGTCAGCATCAGCCGATAGCCACACCCAACCTGAGCCAAACAGCGTGGCACCCTTCTTCTGGAACTCGTCCTTGAAGGCTTCGAACGAGCCAAACTGCCTGTCGATAGCCTCAGCGAGTTTGCCAAGAGGACTATTATCCGCCTTGGGTGCACAAAACTGTCCGAAGTACAGATTGTGGTTCAGTATCTGTCCCGCATTGTTCAGGATGCCCCCCTCAGCCTTCAGTACAATCTCTTCCAAAGGCAATCCGGACAAAGGACTGCCTTCCAACAGTCCATTCAGATTGTTCACATACCCAGCCAGATGCTTTCCGTGATGAAAACCTATGGTCTCTTTACTAATCACCGGCTCCAACGCCTCCGGCGCATACGGCAGCGCCATCAATTCAAACTTTTCCATATCTAATAATATTTGTATTAACCTTTGGAGTTCTCACTTTAGCAACATTCCAGCCCACTCCGGGATATCTTTCACATATTGTTTAAACAGTTTTCCTTCGGTCGTACGATAAAGTAAGCAGGGCAACTGGTTGTCAATCGAGTTATCATAGACATATGCTCGATCAACAAAAGAAATAGCCTCCTCAGCATTGACAAGAGATTTGTAATATCGCGAAATAACCTTTGAGATAGGGACTTCGTGTCCGCCATTCAGGTAGCGTTGGGTGATACGGGCTACGTTGATTGCAGGATCAGATGTACAAACATAGAATAGACGAATAAAGAAACCAGCATCCTTGGCCTTATGAAGGAACTCCAGTTTCTCAGCAGAAGAGAAAACGGTCTCAAAGACGAAATCGCGTTTTTGCTCCAAACACTCATAACGCAATTTGGTAGCATACTCTGCAGCCTTAATCACAGCCTCATAAGAATTCCAGTCGCCAAACATTTCCTGAGCGATATTATCTGGATTGATATACAGACTGTCAGAAGTCCACTCGTTGTTAAGCAACTGGACTGTAGTAGTCGTCTTGCCAGAACCATTGGGACCTGCGACTACGCAGAGCGTTGGACGCTTCTCAGTCATTGACTTTGGTTTTACGTTGTGAACGCCTTGAGGCTATGATTTGCGCAGTCTCATATAGTTGTCTTTTCTTCTCTGCCTCCGCCTTGGCACTCGACTCCCTAGCAGCCTTCGCCACATCCTCCATCAGTTCCTGCAGCATCTCGTCCGTAGGTTCCTCTGCTGACGTCAGCCTGTATGTCTTGCTTAACTCTGTCATAAGCATTACTTTTTTTGTTCTATCGGTGCAAAGATAGGTATAATCTATGAAACCACCAAATAATTGAAGCCTTTTTGTAAAGCGATGGAGCACATCGTTCCTGGAACAGTGTGTAAAGCCTAAATAACAACTCTAATAAACTCTACTAGACTTCTGGCTCCCAAAGGTGGTGCTGCATATCTACGTGGCCATTGGGCTTGAAAGTGACGCCTTCGGACTCTAACAATGGACGTTGTCGGCTCCAGCCAGGAGCCGTACGACCTTCTTTGTTCACCACGCGATGGCAAGGCAAATCCTCTGCACCTGGTGTATATCGCAACGTCCTTCCCACCATCCTTGAATGACTCGGCCAGCCTGCCAAGGCCGCAATATGACCATAAGTCGTGACGCGGCCACAAGGTATCTGACTGACGATGTTCAGCACATCGTCTTTGAACATCCGTGCCTGCTCAGGCGTCATCCTGTCGGGATAGTCTTTCATCGGTTCATCCACTCCTTTCAAAATCAGATATAGAATTCCGAAGGATCTATCAACCCCGCACGAAGCGCGTATTTCACCGCTTCGTGTGCTGTGTTGATGCCGAGTTTGCGGAAGATGTTCTTGCGATGCGTGGTGACGGTGTGGATGCTTGAAAAGCGTTCAGCGGCAATCTCTTTCGTGGTCTTGCCCTGAGCAATGGCTTTCACAATCTCCATCTCAGTCGTGGTCAGGATACTGGGAGTATCCTCTTCCTGTTGTTGGCTGATGATGGTTTCCAGCGCCCGCTGACTGAGGTAGCGAGTGTGGCGGTTGACGGCATTCAGAGCCTCGTGTATCTCGCTCAGGGGCCCATCCTTGAACACGATGCTGAACTGATGGGACGAATAGACCACACGCCGCAGGAACTGGGGGGTCAGTTCGTCGCTGATGAGAATCCATTCTGACAGACTGAAACGCTCAGCGACAATCAGGAGTTGGTCTTCGTCGGCGAAGTCGAACAGCGTGTAGTCAAGCAGCACGACTGCATTCTCGTGCTCCTTCAACAATTGTACGAGTCCCGCCTTGTCGGTAGTCCGAAGGATGTCATTTTCCCCTTTCTGACGAATCAGGTTTTCCAGCGCAAACCTCGTTATTTCTTGGTTGTCTGCTAATATATACTTTCTCATAATCTTATCCTTTCGGGTGCAAAGGTACAAATTTTTGGGGATATTTCCCAAATTTCTTGTGTATTTCAGAAAAAACACCTATATTTGCAGCAGTGAAAGAGAAACTTTCCATTTCGGCTACTCTGCGGGCCTTCAAACAGAATAATTATCCAAATTATGGCATATACATTAGATGAAACCGACATGCAGATACTCAAAACGCTGCAAAGAAACGCGAAACTGACCACCAAAGAGTTGGCTGATGCCGTACATCTGACGCCAACTCCCGTCTTTGAACGCCAAAAACGCCTCGAACGACTGGGTTATATTAGGAAATATGTGGCCATCCTCGACCCGGAAAAACTGAGTTTGGGCCTGCAAGTGTATTGTAAGGTGAAACTCAAACAGATCAACCACGAGATTGCCGATGCATTCGTGCGCCGCATCCAGCGCATCCCCGAGGTGACGGAGTGCTACAACACCTCCGGTGCGTATGATTATTTATTAAAGGTACGCGCACGTGATATGAAGCAATACCAAGAGTTCGTGCTCAATAAACTCGGTGAGATCGAGAGTCTCGCCTCCATCGAGAGCACCTTCGTGATGAGCGAGGTGAAGCAGAATTACGGTATCAATATCTGAAGAATCAACAAATAACAGATTTATGAAGAAGTACATGATGATGGCTGTCCTGATGATGGCAGTCGTAAGTGCCACAGCACAGCGTAAACCCGAACCCTATTTCTCGTTCAAGGAGTTGCCAAACATGTTGAAGTGGTGTCCTGCGCCCCCTGATACCGTCGGAGCGGCTTTCGCCTACGATATCATGCAATATATGTGGGGCAAGGAGATGCGCCAGAAAGACAAGGCACGTACCGAGATTGCCATCCGTGATGCCGTATATAGCCTCGAATGTATCATGCAAGAGTTCAGCGAGCCCCTCGGCCTGAAGATGTCTGAGGAAGAGACACCTGAGATATATACGTTGCTCCAAGATGCGAAGGCCACCTGCGAGAACATCAGTAACTTCCCCAAGTTCTACTACAAGCGGATACGTCCGTTCATGCGTTTCCATGAGCATACGGCGACTCCCCAATTCGAGCCGGATCTGCGTAGGAACTTCTCCTATCCCTCAGGCCATACCATCCTCGGCTGGTGTTCCGCCTTGTTGCTCTCGGAGATTAACCCTGAACGGGCTGACACCATCCTGAAGCGGGGCATGATGTACGGTGAGAGCCGTGTCATCGTGGGTGCACACTGGCAGAGCGATGTGGATGCTGGTCGTCTGGCCGCCGCTGCCGTCTATGCCCGTATGCACACCAGTGAGCGATTCCTGGAGCAGATGCAACTGGCACGTCAGGAGTTCCGCATCAAGGCAGGCCTGGCTACCATCGTGGAGATGAAAGCCTACAGGAAAGCCGCCGAGAAGCGAGCCAAGTCAAAGA
Organism: Prevotella sp.; assembly: GCA_017551005.1. Lineage (GTDB taxonomy): Bacteria > Bacteroidota > Bacteroidia > Bacteroidales > Bacteroidaceae > Prevotella. Next base: position 10,821 of record JAFZNI010000024.1, on the reverse strand, counting down.
AATAGCAGATGTTTTATTTTTAAACGAAAAACAGATGGTTAGGAGAGCCAATACACACGACATTGATCGTATCATCGAATTGTTACACCAGGTGGATATGGTGCATCATGTGATACGCCCGGACTTGTTCAAACCGAACACAACCAAGTATGATGAACATGAACTCGAAGTCTTGCTCGGAGATGACAGCAAACCTGTTTTCGTCTTTGACAGTGGAAATGATGTGTTGGGGCATGCTTTCTGCCTGATTACGGAAGTCAGGGATGACAAACTGCTCCAGGATATCAAGACGCTGTATATTGATGACATCTGCGTGGATGAAAAGGCTCGGGGCAAACATGTTGGAAAGGCTCTGTACGAGTATGTGCGCGATTATGCCCTGTCAATAGGCTGTAATAACATCACCCTGAACGTTTGGGATGGCAATGACCCAGCAATATCATTTTATAGGAACATGGGCATGAAAGTCCAGAAAACGACTATGGAAATAAAATTGTAACGGATACTGCATTTGGCATTCGTTGAAAAAATCGGGGTGTTGGTTGAAGAAATTTGACCGGCATCCTGTTTTTTATTACTTTTGCCACAAAAATAACAAACTATTACGCAAAGATGAAGAAGATTGTTTTATTATTCATGGCCTTGGCAAGTGCACTGACTGTACAGGCCGATAATGCTTACACCTATCTGACCTTTGAGACGACAGACGGGGCGAAGGCTTCCGTACCGGTAGAGTCGCTGACACTGACCATCAGTGGGAACACGCTGACGGCTGACTCACAGACATTTGTACTCTCAAATCTCAGTAGGATGTACTTCTCGATGACAGACGAGACCATCTCAGGCATCGAGGAAATCACCAGTGCGACACTCGACGAGGCTACCGCTATCTACGACTTGCAGGGCCATAAGGTCTCAAAAGTGCAGATGAAAAAGGGCATCTATGTTGTCAAGACAAAGAGCAAAACCTATAAGATGATTGTCAAATGAAAAAGATATATGCCCTCCTTACCGCCCTCGTGCTGACGATTGCAGCCGAGGCTCAGACGCTGAACATACAGGTGGGCAGCGTCATCTATCAGTTCCCTGCCTCACAGACGGGCGACATGTATTATACCGATGGCACGTCGCTGACTGTGATGGGAAAGACCTTCTCACTTAGTGACATCGAGGCGATGACGGTGGATGATACCAGCATAACAGACAATACTGTGTCCGTCAGTTATACCGGCACTTCCGCCATAGTCACCATCGCAGGCAATGTGGCTCAGTATCTCACGCCAACCGTCTATGGTGCCCATGTAGCGATTATCCAGAGTGACGAATTAGCCGAGGAAATCACCTACACGCTGAACGGCACCTCCAACGATGGGGAGTTCTATATGTCGGGCTCTTACAAGGCCACGATAGAACTGAACGGGCTAACACTGAAAAATACGACACCCGTCAGTAGTGGAGCAGCCATCCATATCCAAAACGGCAAACGAATCAAGGTAAAGATTGTAACAGACACCGCCAACAGCCTCACCGATGCCACCAACGGCTCACAGAAAGGCTGTCTCTATATCAAAGGTCATGCCGAGTTCGCACAGAAGGGATCGCTCACCATCGTAGGCAATACGAAACATGGCATTAAAACGGGTGAATACATGACGCTAAAGAATGCCAACATCAACGTGCTCTCGGCTGTAGGCGACGGTATCTCATGCAGTGAGTATTTCCTCATGGAAAGTGGCACCGTCAATATCAGTGGTGTGGGCGACGATGGCATACAGTGCGACATCGACGGGAATGCTTCAACGGGCGAGACCACAGACCACGAGGATGAAGACTCGGGCAACATCTATATTGAAGGCGGTTCGCTAACCATTGCTACCACCGCTATCGGTTCGAAAGGCATTAAGGCCAATGGTACACTCGCCATCAACGAGGCCAGCACTACGACAATTATTAATGTCACCAATACAGGAGGCGTGGATGCCAGTGATCCTTCCGACCTAGCAGGCAGTGCCTGTCTGAAGAGTGATGCGGCCATCAATATCAGTGGTGGTACGTTGACGTTGACCAACAGTGGACAGGGCGGACGCGCCATCAACAGCGACGGTACCCTGACTATCAGTGGTGGAACCATTGATGCCAAAGCGCAGGGGACGAACTACGGTTCATCGGGCGGCGGAGGCGGCGGTCCCTGGGCTGGTGGCGGAAGTTCGTCATCGAATCACAAGTATGCTAAGGGTGTGAAGGCCGATGGCAACATCACCATCACAGGCGGCACGCTGAACATATACTCCAAGAATCACGAAGGACTGGAGTCGAAAGGCACCATCGATATCAGTGGCGGAGAGGTCTATGTCCAAGCCAGTGACGACGCTATCAATGCGGCCAGTCACCTGACCGTCAGCGGAGGTTATGTTTGTGGTTACTCTACAGGCAACGACGGTCTGGATTCCAACGGTAACATGTATATCAAGGGCGGACTCGTGTATGCCATCTGTTCAGGCACACCAGAGGTGGGGCTCGATGCCAACACGGAAGGCGGCTATAAACTCTATGTCACGGGCGGCACCATCATTGCCATCGGTGGTTTGGAGAACAACAGTAGCCTCACCCAGTCGTGCTATCAGGCATCATCGTGGAACAAGAATACCTGGTATGCCATGACCATAGGCAACGACACCTTCGCCTTTAAAACCCCGTCGAGTGGCGGCAACGGTCTGGTGGTTTCCGGTGCCTCACAGCCTACGCTCAAAAGCGGTGTTGCCGTCAATAGCGGCACCAGCATCTTCAATGGTATGGGTTATACAGATGTCTCTGTCAATGGGGGTACCACAGTATCTCTCACGTCATATACTGGAGGCAATGGAGGCGGACCTGGTGGCGGCGGCGGTCCAGGAGGAGGCTGGCATTGGTAAGCCGAAAGCCTTTAGATAAAAACATTCCTTGTCAATACACAATTATTCGTTTTTTCCCACGTTGTAATAGAGAATAAGGTATGTACTGGATGAAACGTCAGTCACGACAAGAGAACCTGATATACTTGGTAGTATGGGGACTGCTTTTCGCAGCCCCGCTACTGAGTCTGTATGTGCGTACCGTCAATGACCCCGCCCTCGCCTTTGACTGGACGGAGGTGTTTCTGGTATGGCGGAAGTTTGCGGTCTTCCTGCTGCTGTTTGTCGTTCACAATGTGTTCCTGGCGCCACTGCTCGTGCATCAGCATAGGCGTACGCTCTATTTCTCCATTGTGGCTGTGGTCTTGGTGGGATTCACCATCTACCAGTGTAGCAGTCGTCCAGACATGAAAAGACCGATGGGTCATCGTCCACCGCCTCACACTGTGGAAGGCCACCGGCCTCCTCCCCCTCCTGACAAGCGCCGTCCTGACATGCCGCCCCCCATCGTTGGTGAGCACGACATCCTGGCCATCGTGGTACTCCTGCTGATGTTTGGTGCCAACTTGGGCACGAAATACTATTTCCGTAGCCGCAACGACCATCAGAAACTTCTGAAATTGGAGAAGCAGAATCTGGAGCAGCAGTTGGAGTACTTACGCTACCAGATTAATCCGCACTTCTTTATGAACACGCTCAACAATATCCATGCGCTTGTGGACATCGACCCCGCCAAGGCACAGGAAACCATTGTGGAGTTGTCGAAGATGATGCGCTTCGTGCTCTACGAAGGGGATAAGCATGGCGTACCACTTACCCGTGAATTGGAGTTTATCCGTACCTATATCAAACTGATGCAGTTGCGCTATACCGACAAGGTGAGGATTGACCTTGACCTGCCTGCTGAAGTGCCAGACAAGACCATCCCCCCGCTGATGCTCATCCCGTTTATTGAGAATGCCTTCAAGCATGGGGTCAGTTACAAGCAAGAGTCGTTCATTGAGGTGAAGATCTCGTTGGAGGACGAATCGCTACGATTCTCATGCCGTAACTCAAAGGCAGATGTTCCTAACCAGGAAAAGGGTGGGGTGGGGCTCGCCAATGTCCGTAAACGCCTGAACCTGCTCTACGGCAACAATTATTCGCTGCATATCAAGGATGCCCCAGACATCTATGCAGTAGAACTCGTAATCCCTCTAAATTGTAAATCGTAAATTGTCAAATTGTAAATGAACATTCGCTGTCTCGCCATAGATGATGAGCCACTCGCCCTGCAACAACTCGTCACGTATATTAATAAGGTGTCGTTTCTCGAACTCGCCGCCCAGTGCCAGAGTGCCTTGGAGGCCCGTCAGTTTATGGAACACGACACGGTGGATGCCATCTTCTGTGACATCAACATGCCAGACCTCAATGGTATGGATTTCGTGAAGTCACTTGCCGCTCCACCTCTGATTGTCTTCACTACCGCCTACTCTGAATACGCTGTCGAGGGTTTCAAGGTGAATGCCGTCGATTACCTGCTCAAGCCCTTCGGTTTGCAGGATTTCCAACGGGCAGCAAACCGATTGAAGGACAGGCTAACGAACACACCTGCCGCAGACATTCCTCTCACCCCTCACCCCTCACCTCTCACCTCTCAATCTGACGACACCCTTTTCCTCAAAACCGACTACCGCATTGTGAAAGTCAGCATCGGCGACATTCGTTATATCGAGGGTATGAGCGAGTATCTGAAAGTGTGGATAGAAGGTGAGGCTAAGCCCATCATCACCCTCCTGTCGATGAAGAAGATGGAGGAACGGCTACCGGATATTTTCATGCGCATCCACCGCTCCTACATTGTCAATCTCACGAAGATCCAGGAAGTAAACAAGAACCGCATCATCATGGATGCCAACACTTACCTCCCAATTGGCGACCTCTATAAAGAAGCCTTCCAGGCCTATCTGAACACCAAATTCTTAGGGAAATAGTTTCTCAACGATTCATTGTCCTGTGGCGTGGCGGTATTCCAAGAGCCGGTTCTGATAGTTGGCGTAGGCATCCGTGCGTTTGTCGCAGGCCTTCTGGTAGAGCAACTGCGCTTCCAGCAGGTCGCTCATCTTCGAGGTGCCTGCCTGGTAGTAGTTGCGGTTCAGACGGAGATTCTCCTCTGCCTGTTCGATGCTGCGCTGGGCGATAGCCAGTTGCTGATAGGCTTCCTCGACATCGTTCTTGGCTTTCTGCATCCGGATTTCCAACAGTTTGGAGTTGTCTGCCAACTGCTCCTCGGCTTTCTGCTGTTCAATCTTCCTGCGCTTGATGGCGTGGGAGCCGCCCCACCAGTCGGAGATAGGGACGCTGACAGTGGCAAAGACCATCCCGAAGGAGTGGTCACGTTCGAGCAGGTTGTGGTAGTTATAGCCTGCACCGACGGAAACAGATGGCAGACTCTCGCCAATAGTCATTTTCTTTTGGAGGTTAGCAGCCTCGACCTGCTTGCCAAGGAGTTGGTATTCAGGTAAATATTGAACATTGAACATGGAAGATTGAACATTTTGTGAAGATGGGGTAAGACTATTCTCATTCTGCTCTCCACTTTCTACTTTCCACGAATCATCATTTTTGAGTCCGCAATACTGTGCCAGCAACAGGCGGACGATGCTCAGGGCATTGTTGAGTGTCAGTTTCTGACTCTCGACGTCGTTCTGGCGCAGTTGCACCTGCAACAGATCGTTCTGCATGGCGACACCGGCACGGACGGCTACATCCACATCCTTCGCGATATCGTTCAACAGAGCCGTTACTGCCTCGATGGTCTTCATCTTCTCCTGCAAGGAGACAATCTGCCAGTAATACTGTTCGGTGGTCTTCTCCACCTCGTTTTCCGACAGTTGCAGTTGCAGGCGACTGGCTTCCTCGCCAACCTTCGCCAGTTTGTTGCCGTAGATGATCCGACCGCCAGCGAAGACAGGTTGCACTGCCATCAGTGAACCGATGGTACCGTTTTTCATCATCGAGACATTGATGGGATTGGCTAAGGCCAGGAGGGCTTCCGCAGGCAGAGTCTGTGCCAAGGCAGGCGCCAACGACGACGGGATGATTTCCGAGGGATTAATGCTGGCCTGAGCCATCCCCTTGTTGGCATTGAACCAGAGGCCCGTGCCACTGACATTGGGGAAATACTTGGTAAAAGCCTCCTTGCGCTGTTGCTGTGAGGCCTCTATGTCGAGCCGGGCACTGCGCGTAGCGATGTTGTTTTGGAGGGCTGCGGCTTTCAGTTGTTCCAGCGTATAGGTCTGGGCGGAGGTTTTAATAGTACACAGAGACGCAGAGACACAGAGAAGAGCCAACAGGGAAAAAACTCTGTGTCTCTGTGTCTCTGCGTACAATAAATATAATCTTTTCATAATCATTTGAGGTTTACTTTCCAATAGATGACGGGTAGCATGATGACCACCATGATGAGTGAGCCGATGCCGCCTGCGAAGATGGTGACACCCACAGGCATCCAGAACGAACTCTGGGCGATGATCATCGGCACCACACCGACTGCGGTGGTGGCAGTGGTGAGGAAGATCGGCACCATACGACGCTTACCGGCATCGTAGGCAGCCCTTTTCACAACTTCGTTGTACAATTGATAATTGTTAATTGACAATTGAGAATTATCCATTTTCAATTTTTCATTTTCAATTAATGAAATGGCGTGTTCGAAGATGAGGATCTCGTTACGCATAATCATTCCCATCAGGGTGATGAGGCCGAAGATAGAGGTCAGCCCCAAGGCACGGTTCATCAGTCCCAGACCGATCAGTGCACCAGGTGTCATTAGGGCGAGGGCTACCATACAGATGGTGGTGATGCCGTACTTTTTGAAGTTGAACAACAGGAAGAAGAACACGATGATCATCGCGATGGTGATGCCTCCGAATATCTGTGGCAGGGCCTCGTCGCCGTATTCTATCTCACCGCCTACCTCACAGCGGATGCCCTGAGGCAGTTCAATCTCCTTCTGCATGATCTCTGCAATCCGGTTCTCGACAGGCGCCGTAAAGACACCCTGCGTAAACTGTGCCGTGACGGTGATACAGCGTTCGCCCCCACGATGCATGATCCGGCTCTCACTCCACTGGGGCTGTACCTTCGCAATCTGTCGCAGCGGCACGGTGCTGTTACCTTGTCGGACGGCAGAGGATACCATCGACGTAGGCGAGGAGATACCGAGGTTGGCGATGTCGGAGAAGGTCATATCCGTATCATCCTTCACGATGATGGGCAGTTCGTAGTTGCCTTCCCAGATCTGTCCCACCCGCAGGTCACTCGATGTGGCAGTCAGGGCGAGTTGTGCCGTGGTACGTGTGATACCGAGTTGGGCGGAAGTCACGGGGTCGAGTTCCACATTGATAATCGGATAGGGCTGGAAGTAGTCGGTATGCACCCACTCCAACTCCGGCATCTCCCGCATCCGTTCCATCAGGCGCTCCGCCACCACGTGCAACGAGTCGAGGTTGTCGCCATAGAAGCGGTATTCCAGTTCGTTGACTTCCAGATAGTCGAGGCGCTTGAACTTCACGTAGGCCTTGGGGAAGGCCTCACCCAACATAGGCTGATATTTCGCGAGGAGGTCGAGTGTCGCCTTGTCGGAGGTGGTGTTCACAATAAACTGCGCATAGTTGTTGCCTGCCATCTGGGGGGCGTAGGCATCCATGAATCGTGGTGAGGAACAGCCGATGAAGCCTGTGATACCCGTGATGCGTTCGTCCTTCTCCAACACATGCTGCACGGAGTCGGCTATCGCCTCCGTCTCTGCCAGTCCCTTGCCGTCGGGCAGGAATATCTCCACTGCAAACTGGTCGCGATCAGCGTAGGGGAAGAGTCTTATCTTCAATGTCGGCACGATGAGCAGTGAGAGCAGGATCACTGCAAGCCCCCCTCCGATGGTGATCCACGGATGGGCAAAGGTGAAGTCGAGCGCCTTGTCGTAGGTTCTCTGCACCCACTTCGTAATCGCATTGCCTCCTGTCTTCACCTTGTCGGGTTTGATGATCAGCACCTCCAAGAACGGTATCACGGCAACTGCCAGGAAGAGCGACACCATGAGGTTGATGGTGATGGTGATGGGGAAGTCTTTCAGACAGTCGTGGAACATGCCCTTCATCGTGATGAGGAAGGGGTAGAAGATGGCGCAGATACAGATGGTGGCCAGCATCATCGGCATAAAGTACTGTTTGGCGGAGTCGATGGCGGCTTGTTTGGGTTCGTAGCCCTTGCCTAAGTATTCCAGATAGCCGTCGATGACGACAATGCTGTTATCCACAATCATTCCCAATACGACAATCATCGCCGCCAGCGTCACGATGTTCAGTTCGATACCCATCATATACATGATCGACACGCTGACAAACGTACTGAGTGGGATGGTGATGGCAGCCACGATGGCGGAGCGCAGGGGGAAGAGCACCATCATGACGAGGATGATGATCAGCATGGCGATGAGCAGGTCCCGTACGAAATCGCTGATGCTCTTACTCACCACCTTCGGTTTGTCGGCGATACGGGTGACATTCACATCCTCTGGCAGTTCGTTCTGACGGAAGTCGTTGAGCACCTTGTCCACCTCCTTGCCGTACTCCACCACATTATTCCCTGGCGTCATCTCCATCGACAACAGCACACAGGGGTGTCCGTCCTGTTCGATACGACTCGACATCGGGTCGTATTCCCTTTTGACGGTAGCCACATCACGCACCCTCACCACCTTACCCGTGGCGGGGTCGGAGAAGATGATCTGGTTGGCAATCTCCTCTTCGGAGTCGTCCGTATTCTCAATGTGGATGGGTATCTGCTGGTCATCGTCGCTGATGCTGCCACTCATCGTGGTGAGGCCCTGCGACTGCAAACGGGAAAAGAGCATCTGTTGTCCGATGCCGTAGGCCTGTAACCGCTGCCGGTCGATGTAGAGACTGATCTGCTGCTTCTGTTCACCAAACAGTTTCACGTTGGCGACAGAGGGGATGCGCCGCAGCCGGTCGCTCAGGTCATCGCTGTACTGTTTCAGTTCCCGGTAACTGCGCTGGCTACTCTCGATGGCAATCAGCAAAGCAGAGGTATTGCCGAAGTCATCGTTGACTACGATGGCGAGGATGCCTGCGGGCAGTTGCGCCTTGAAGGCATTCAGTCCGTGCTTGATCTTACTCCACACCTCATCCTTATTGTCCACATTGTCGTTCAGTTTCACCATCGCGATACACATGCCGTTCTGCGAGGTGGTGGTGGTCTTCAGGCGGTTCACCTCACCGAAGGTAAAGAGGTAACGCTCCAACGGACGCGCTGCCTGCTGCTCCACCTCTTCCGAGGTGGCCCCCGGATAGACGGCTACCACCACACCCTGACGGATGGTGGCGTGGGGGAACTCATCCTTCGGCATGATGTACATCCCGAAGATACCCATCACAAACAATATCAGGATGATCAGCAGTGTTATCGAGTAATGTTCCAATGGCCATTTCAGCCATTCCATCTTATTTCCCATAATGTTCAATGATCAATGTTCAATCTTCAATGTTCAATAGACCACTTTCGTTCCTTCACTCAGTTTCTGATAGCCCTCGATGACCACACGCTGTCCCACATCGATACCCTCGGTGACAGCCACATTGTTGCCTTTCGTACCGCCGATGCTCACCTTGGCGCGATGGGCGGTATTGTCCTTGCCGATGGTCCATACAAACAGACTGCCGTCGGCTGCCTTCTGTACGGCAGTCACAGGCAGCGACTTCCCGCTGATGCCCTGCGAGCCTTCTGTCATGAAACGGACACTCGCCACCATACCGGGCAGCAGTTTCCGGTCACTATTGCCCACGCGTATACGTATATCATAGGTATGCGTGAGGGCATCCGCCACGACACCCTTCTCTATCCGTCCGCCATTCACCTGTTTGCCTACTGCCTCCACATTGATGGTGGTTGGCGTGGTGCTGCTGATGGCATCCACCTCTGCCTCCGGCACGGCCACCTTCACCTTCACGCTACTGATGTCGAGGATGGTGACAACGGCCTGCGAGGGTAGGGCGGTTTCACCCGCCTTCACCTGCTGCTGTCCGATGATGCCGCTGACGGGTGCCGTCAACCGACAGTCTGCCAGATTCTTTTTCGCCACTTCGAGTTGCGACTGCGCCTGGGCCACCTTGCTCTGTATCTCCACCCACTGCACCTCGGGCAGTGAACCGTTGTCGTGCAACATGCTGTAGCGTTGCAGGGCATCGTTGGCCTGTGTCATCTGGGCCTCGGCACCAGTCAACAGGTTGCGCGCCTGGGTGTCGTCCATCTCCGCAATCAGTTGTCCGCGACCGACGGCCTGTCCCTCACGTACCAGCATCCGTTTCACCACACCCATGCTCGTAAAACTGACTGCCGTCCCTTCATTCTCCTCCACGATACCCACGTAGGTCTGGGCATTGTCCACTTGGGCAGGAGAGACTAACACTGTCTTCACTCTCGTCGGAGCCTTGGCCCCTTTTTCTTTCTTTTCACCGCAGCCTATTGCCATCAGACAAAGGGCAAAAGCGAGGATTATTTCTTTCTTCATTGCACATGGTTTATTTTGTGTGCAAAGATAATACTTTTCTCCGACACCACCAATTAAATTCATTTTTTTATAAATTTTAAGATTTAAAATGATACAGGTTTTGGGATATTTTTGTATCTTTGCAGCCGATTAGAGTTTTCCAAAACGGACAACTTTTTGAAAGTTCAAAACAAAAAAGTTTCCCAAAACGGAAAACTTTTTGTGCGGGATGAGCCAAAATTATTAAAGAAACAACGATATGGAAATTAAGAACTTTACCATCACGAAAAGAGACGGAACGAAGGATCAGTTCTCACTCGACAAGATTATGAATGCAATCGTAAAGGCATTCGAAAGCGTCAACGAACCGGCAGACTT
>JAFZNI010000209.1 GCA_017551005.1 Prevotella sp. | reverse complement strand
AGTTTCATCTTACTCCTTCTCTTTCAGCACATAGACCTTCACCCATTCCTTGTTGGCCATGTAGAGGGTTTTGCTGTTTTTGGGGAGCCAGAAGGAACAACTGACCACATCCTTGAAGGTACTCTTGGTGATAGTCGGCGGAGTGGGGCTGTTGAGGATGACATCGCGCAGGCTCGGACACTTGGCAAAGGCCGATCCGCCAATCTTCTTCAGGGCTACGGGAAGTTCGACCTTGGCGAGCATCGTACACTCGAAGAAGGTATCGCTGCCGATGCTGGTCACGGCAATGGGTATCTTGATGCTTTGCAGCGAGGCGCATTTCTCGAAGGCATCGTCGCCGATGGAGGTCAGGGCAGTGGGCAGGTCGATGCTTTGCAGCGAGGTACACTCCTGGAAGGCCTTCGTGCCAATCTTCTTCACGGAGGCGGGCAGGGTGATGATGCGCAGGGCATTGCAGCGGTAGAAGGTCTTGCTTTCAATCTCCGACACCATACCGTTGATGGCAACGCTGTCGAGTGTGGAGCAGCCTTCAAAGGCACTGCTGCCGATGCTCTTCACTATATTGGGGATGATGGCTTCGCGGAGGCTGGTGCAATCCTTGAAGGCCTCGGAGCCTATCTTCGTCAACGACGATGGAAACTCTATCACTTGCAGGCTCTGGCACTTCTCGAAGGCACTGTTGCCGATTTCCTTGACGGTTGATGGCAGGGTGATATCCGTGAGGGTGGTACAGCCGTTGAAGATGTTGGCGTTGATCTCGTCGAGGGTGCCTTGGATATTGACGGTGGAGAGGGCAGTGCAGTTCTTGAAGACACCGCTGCCGAGTTTCGAGAGTTTGTCGAGGGTGACACCGACAAGGCTCTTGCAGTCCTCGAAGGCATTGCTGCCTATCTTGCTGACATTGCCCATCTCAACGGAGGTGATGCTCGTGCAGTCCTCAAAAGCGGAGTTACCAATCTCCTCGCAGTCTTCGGGCAGTTCGAGGGTAGGGATACTCTTGCAGTCGCGGAAGGCATCGTTGCCAATGGACTTCACGCTCTCTGGGAGTGTCACGGTGGTGAGACTCTCGCAGCCCTTGAAGGTGGCGTTGCTGATCTTCTTGATCTTGCCGACGATGGTGGCGGTGGTGAGGGCCTTACATCCGTTGAAAGCCTGAGTGCCGAGGTCGATGACGTTCTCGGGAATCTCGATGGTACGGAGGACCTTGCAGTTCTCGAAAGCCTCGTTGCCGATGGTAGTGACGCTCTGAGGGATGGTGATGGTGGCTAATGCTTCACAGCCCTGGAAAGCCTGATCGCCGATGACGGTGACGCTTTCAGGAATCTGTACCTCTGGCAGCGACGAACAGCCGTCGAAGCAACTCTTGCTGATGGCAGTGATGCCGCGTGGCAGAGTGACTTTCAGCAGTTGCTTGGCTCCAGAGAAGAGTCCGTTGGGGAGTGTGGTGGTAGGCTTGGCCTCCTTGCCGTCAGTGAAAATGGCTTCAGAGAGATCGACGCTCGTGACCACGCACTCGCCTTTCTTTTCATTGGCCTTCGAGCGGTTGACAATCTGCTGGAGCAGTTTAATGTCCGCGCTGTTGAGCGGACCGCTGACCTTCAACTCAGAGATTTTGTACATCTCTTCTTTCTGAATCTGATTCGAGAGTTGTCCGACGGCATCCACCGTCACGTTCTTGGATGTTTGTGCGGAGGCAGATAAAGGTAAAAAAGTAAGAAGGTAAAAAGGTAAAACACTTTTTGCCAATCTCATTACCATTGTAGTTAAACGATTGTTTGTCATATCCTTCATTTTTATTATATTATTATTTTGCTTTGTCTAATGAACTGCGCTTCGTGCGGTGGTAGGAGCGGTAGTCGTCGAGTTCTATCTCAACATCAGGCTCCTCTAAGGAACCTTCGCGAGGCAGTTGCCATTTCAAATACTTGATGTTCAGGCCACGGGCAATCCACATCGACTCGTAGTAGGTCTGGATGGAGGCGGCTTCGGAGAATCCGGAGATGTCGGATAATTCGGCGTATAGGTCGGTTGTCCTCAGGAGGATGGGCAGACTGTTCTTCTCTACCATATACGTAGTATAGGTAAAGAGGAAATTTGAGTCGGTCTTCAGGTGGATGATGCCGCCATTGATGAGGAACTTGCGGTAGCGCTCCATGAAATAAGTCGACGTGAGGCGCTTACGGGGATTCTTCATCTGGGGGTCGCTGAAGGTGAGCCAGATCTCCTGTACTTCGTCCTCAGCGAAGAAGCGTTCGATAATCTCAATGTTCGTGCGAAGGAAAGCCACGTTTTTCAACCCTTCGTTGAGGGCCTGGGTGGCTCCTGTCCACATACGGGCACCCTTGATGTCGACGCCGATGAAATTGATGTCTGGGTAGAGTTTGGCGAGCCCTACGGTGTATTCGCCCTTGCCACAGCCGAGTTCGAGCACGATGGGGTGATCATTATGAAAATACCGCTCGTGCCAGTGACCCTGCATCTCAAAGGGCACGTGTTCCACTACCGAATAAGGGTACTGGAACACGTTCTCATAGGTCTCCATGTCGGCGAATTTCGCCAGTTTGCCTTTGCCCATGTATTATACGATCTCTGACAACTCTGGCTTCTCTGCCTTCAAGTCCTCATAGACATGAGCCAGGGCAGTTTGCATGTAGGGGTACAGAAGAAGTAAACCTATACCTAAAGTCATGAGACTCAGGATAATCCATCCGAGGAAACTGAGGAACAGATAGATGAGTTCTGCCTTGTGGCCATCGGTCATCTTCCAACTCTTCATGATGGCATCGAGGGCACTGATCTCAGGGTCGTCCTTCAGGATGAAGTCTGTCATGAGCAGGCCTGCAGCCAAAATGATGCCAGGAATAATCAGCAGGCAGAAACCAATCACTATGGCGATGGTCACCAGAAACTCTGCCAGGAAGATGCGCAGGAAGTCTTTATAACCGTCGAAGAGATGCCAATAACTCAGATCATCATTGCGGATGAGACGGAGGAAATAGACGGCGAAACCCCAGTTCAATGGCAGACAGATGAGTGTCCAGATACCAGAGGTACTGTAACTCATGACCATATTGTTACCCATGGGGGTGGTTATTGTCCAGTCAATACCCATGGTGATGATGAGATAGATAAGCGTGGCAACTGCACCTTTTCCCCACTTGCCCTCCAAACTGGCGAGGGCTCTGTTTTTGTAATCTTGATTTGTTCCCATAATTCTTAATTGTCAATTTTCAATTATCCATTATCAATTATCAATTATCCATTATCAATTATCAATTATCCATTATCAATTATCCATTACTCAATCACGACTGTTGTCCAACCGTGCTTGTCTTCGATCTCGCCATACTGGATGCCACGCAGGGTGTCGAAGAGTTTCTTCGACATCGGACCTGGCTTCTCACCGAAGGAGTAGCGCTTGCCAGTGTCGAGGTCGTCGATATAAGAGATAGGTGAGATGACAGCGGCTGTTCCACAGGCACCTGCCTCCTCAAAGGTCTCGAGTTCCTCTTCAGGAATCGGACGACGCTCGACTTTCATACCGAGATCCT
>JAFZNI010000208.1 GCA_017551005.1 Prevotella sp. | reverse complement strand
CAGCGGGGTCCCACCTCTTCCCATTCCGAACAGAGAAGTTAAGCCCGCCTGCGCCGATGGTACTGCAATGCAATGCGGGAGAGTAGGAGGCCGCCGTCTTTATGCGAGAGCCCTGGAGAGAAATCTCCGGGGCTCTTTTGTGTATGGCAAATGCAAATAAATTGAAATATTTTTGGCATTTTAAGTGAATTACACTACCTTTGCGGCTATGAAACAGTAAAGATTAGTAGATATGAAGACAAAACATGTACAGTATCCGACGCATGGGACGTGTTCACAGTTGATCGATGTGACAGCCGATGAGAATGACGTCATCCAGCAAGTGTTTTTCCTGGGAGGATGTAATGGTAATCTGCAAGGTATCAGCCAACTGGTGCGCGGGCAGAAGATCGACGATGTGATGCAACGTCTGGACGGTATCCGTTGTGGAACGAAGGGTACCTCTTGTCCAGACCAACTCTGTAGGGCTCTTGAACAGTTGAAGAATGCACCAGTTGTAGAAGAATGATAGATGATGCGCAGAGGATTGTTTTTTTGTTTGATAGGTGGGCTGTTTGGTGTATTAGGATGTGCACTGAAGAAGATGCCTGAAGGAGACTTGGTGAGTGTGGAGTTTTCTCGTTACGGTACGATGGCACGCCCAGAGTTCGATGGACATGTGGAACAGGATTCTACAGGTGCTTTCGTTCTTACTGCTATGAAAGAGACCTATGGTCCGCTGTTTGAGAAAAAAGTCGATACAGATGTGATGAAGCACTTCCGCCAGATTATCGAAGAGGAGAAGATGTATAACTATAAGGAATCCTACAAGCCGTCGCTTGATGTGCTGGACGGTTGGGGCTGGTCTTTCACGGCTCGCTTCTCTGACGGTTCGTCGATATCTTCTCATGGATCTAATGCTGGTCCGAGGGATAATGGACTGGCCAGGATCTGGGACTATATGCAGGAACTGGTCCAGGACGGTGTGCAGGTGGAATTCTTAGACGAGGAATGAGCATTGCGGAGAGGTTGAAGGCTGCCGCTGTATGGCTTCGCAGGATTGGGCATTGTCGCGGTTTTGGTATCCAGTCGCCTACAGACTACTGGATGGTGCGATATGTGATCAACGAGCACTGGCCCTACTATCAGTATGAGACCTTAGGCCTAGGAGACGACTGGCTGAAGCGCAAAATGGGTCGTCTCTGTTTTAGGCTCGCCAACTGGCTGCAGCCGTCGGTCGTTGAGAGTAGCGACTTCAAGGAATATCTCCATGCAGGCTGCAGGAAGAGCGTATTCGGAGAATCGTCTGAACTGGTGGTGATGCCATTGGAGAGCAGCAGCCAGGACCGCCTCTCTTATATATATAATAAGGTGTCGCCACAATCGGTGCTCCTTGTCACAGGCATCAGCAAGGCTAGGGAACTGTGGCGGCAGATCGTCGATGACGAACGGACAGGCATCACCTTCGATCTCTATTATTGTGGCATTGTGATGTTCGACAAGAAAAGAAACAAAAAGAACTATATTATTAATTTCTAACCGACAAGAAAGATGAAGATTACAAGGGTATACACCCGGACGGGTGACAAGGGAGAAACCAGTATTGTGGGTGGTTTCCGCATGAAGAAGTCGTCTGAGCGGCTGGAGGCCTATGGTACTGTCGATGAACTTAGTTCTCACCTCGGACTATTGGCGGCCATGCTGCCGGAAGGCGAGAATCGGCAGATGATCATCAGAATTCAGAAGAACCTCTTTAACGTTTGTACCAACCTCGCCACTGACCAAAGTCAAACACCTCTCAACGATTCTGCCCGTCTGGCTGACGGCGAGATAGAACTGCTGGAGCAGGAGGTGGACAGGATGATGGGGCTGTTGCCTGAGCGACAAGGATTCATCTTGCCAGGAGGCACACTGGCTGCTGCCCAGGCACATGTCTGCCGTACCGTCTGTCGCAGGGCTGAGCGTCGGATTGTCGCCCTCAGTGAGGTGGCTCAAGTAAGCCCTGAAGTGCAGCAATACGTGAACAGATTGAGCGACTATCTCTTTGTTCTGGCCAAAATAATAAATTTTAACGAAGATGTCAGTGAAATAATATGGGAAAAAGTTTGCAGATAGGAAATAAATGATTACTTTTGCGCCCAAATTCAAAAACGAGAACAAAAAACGTAATTAGTAAATCTATAAATCGAACTCGCTTTAGCGCTTTTACAAAGCGTTGCGACTAAAAGAATATTGTTATGTATTGGACACTTGAATTGGCTTCAAAATTGGAAGACGCTCCTTGGCCCGCAACCAAGGATGAGTTAATAGACTATGCTATCCGTTCTGGCGCGCCCCTCGAAGTGCTGGAGAACCTTCAGGAGATAGAGGACGAGGGCGATGTGTATGAAAGCATCGAGGAAATCTGGCCTGACTATCCCACGAAGGAAGACTTCCTATTCAATGAGGATGAGTATTAAGCGGTAGATTTTTATCTAATCAATTAAAAATCAGCGAGATAAGCAAATTTTATTTGTTTGTCTCGCTGGTGTTTTATGGCCTTAAATAGCCTGATTTGTTTGCCTAAATTGCAATTTTTAACCTTCAAAATTGAGTTTGTTTGTCTAAAAGTTAGTACTTTTGCACATAATATAAGATACGCGTGTTTCTAGATGGGACTGTAATACGGTATTTTTTTAGCCTGAATAATTCATAAGATTCATTTTTGTGGTATTTCCATCGTCTATACCATAGCCCAACAAAGAAAGATCATTAAATGACGTTGGCTTGCAAGCATCCGTTAGTCAGATTTGTTTGTT
>JAFZNI010000207.1 GCA_017551005.1 Prevotella sp. | reverse complement strand
GGACACATCGGAGGACACTTCAGTGGACACCTACGATCCCCAGGCAGGAGCCGCCAAGAGCGACTTCGTGCGTGGTAGCGTCGTGATGTTCGAGGACAACATGCAGGGTGAGCAGGTGGGTGAGTTCCCCAGCAAGTGGGACTTAGTGCGTGGTAATGCTGAGATTGCTACCATTCAAGGTCAGAAATGTATTGCCCTTATCGATGGTGACGGCTGGATTACCCCGTTGGTTAAGGGTGGCATTAAGAATTACTTAGGCGATGTGTTCACCGTGGAGTACGATATGCTCTTCGATGACCGTCCAAAAGATGGTGCGCCCCACATCGAATTCGATATTATGAATGAGAACGAGGAGCGGGATAATGAGTTGATTGAGATTGAGTATTGGATGGGAGGTGACACGCAGGACATCGACTGCAACTATGTTCGTCCGACGCAAGAGGGTTACACTCATAAAGAGGGAAAAACTACTGCCCATAATTGTTGTGTCATCAACGATGGCCGTTGGCACCACTTTGCCTTGTCGTTTAACAAGCGTGCTATCAAGTTCTACGTGGATGGTAAGCGCGTTGTTAATGTGCCCAATGCCAAGGCTGGTGCAGGCTGGCTGACGTTATGGTCAGGCGGTATGGACAAGCGTCCTACCTATGTCAAGAACGTAGTGATTGCCAAGGGTGCTGTTGAACTTTATGAGCGCAACGCTACTGATATCGATGCTAAGGTCGCTGCCGTTGAGAAGGCCATTGCTGAGACAGGTAAGTTCGTCACCAACAACATCCTCTTCGAGACAGCCAAGGCTACGCTGAAGCCAGAGTCGATGGAGGAGATCCAGAAGGTGGCTGAGTATATGAAGAAGAACCCAAGCGTTCGCTTCGAGGTGCAGGGACATACCGACAATCAGGGCTCTGACGCTGTAAATGATCCCCTGTCGCAGCAGCGTGCTGAGGCTGTGGTGAAAGCCCTCGAAGGCTTAGGCGTTGACGGTTTCAACCTCCGTGCTGTGGGTAAAGGCTCGCACGAGCCCGTCGCTGACAACAAGACGGAAGCAGGTCGTGCCAAGAACCGCCGTGTAGAATTCATCAAGAAATAACCATGTTCAGGCAATCGCCTGAACAGATATCGCTAAAAATCATTCCCCGCCAACTGGCGGGGTTTTTTTCATCCTTCGAATATTTTCCATCTTTTTTAGGGGAAAACATTTTGGCTTTGTAATATTTTCCATCTTTTTTAGGGGAAAACATTTTGATTTTGAAATATTTTCCATCTTTTTTTGGGGAAAACATTCTGGCTTTAAAATGTTTTCCATCATTTTTAATGGAAAACATTCTGACTTTGAAAAGTTTTCCATCATCTTTAAGGGAAAACATTTCGACTTTCAATTATTACCCATCAAATTCGTTGGGTAATATTTTGTGATGAACTGCTTATAACGTCTTTTTCCGTAATTTATTTGGTTGTTTCATAGATATTTCGTATCTTTGCCCCGACATATGATAATATAGTATTCATTCCTAACAACCAACCATTTATGAATAAAATCTTTTTCACACTGGTATGTATGTTGATCTTGGGAGGAACCAGCGCGTTGGCGGCTTCGTCTGAACAGCCGATGGTGCGGGTGGATCTTGCTGACGGCTCACAACTGGAGTTCTCCTTGGTGGAACGTCCGCAGTTGCTCTGGGAGGGCGACTATGTGTATTTCACCACAAAGGGAGCGCAGCCAGTGGCTGTGGAGAAAAGCAAATTTCGGGGGTTCTCCTTTTCTGGCGCTTCCGGTATTCATGCGCTGAACGAAACAAAGGAGCGTATTGTCTATGACAAACAGGGCATCATTCGGATAGAAGGTGTCGCCCAGACATCGGCTGTCGGTGTGTATGATGCTTCGGGCCGTCAAATCAATCAGCACTGTGTCTCTGTCTCTCAGGGGAACGCCATCGTCAACCTCTCGATGATGCCGTCAGGCGTCTATGTCATCAAGTTGAACAAAAAGTCGTCCTTTAAAATTGTCAGGCCATGAAGAAGATGCTATTCATTTCCATGATGGCCGTATGCCTTGCAACGGCAGTAAAGGCGCAGGACAGAATGGTGGTGGTCACTACCTCTGGCGGCTTGTATGACTTCCCGATAACGGAGAACGGTGGTCTGAAATACGACACAGAGACAGGTGGCTTCATCTTGGTGTCGGAAGGAGAGACCAAGCACTTTGGAGCCGATGACATCAAGCAGGTGTATTTCGAAGAGAAGGCTGTGGTAGATGCTGACCCCTATGTCGAGCCGAAGGCCACGGATACCGTGAATCCTAACTTCCAGCCCCTTGACGTGGCTGACTACGAGGTGATAGAGTTAGACACCGCCCTCTGTCGCATCAAGGTGCGCTTCCTCAAGGAAGTGCCACAGTTCTATGTGGGTAAGGTCATGCCTTTCGAGAAGGATGATTTCGGATGTAACTGTTACGTGCTGACGTGGACTGTTGACGGACAGGTGGCCGACATCCGCTTCCGTCCTACGCCACTTGAAGAACTGTTGTATAACGCAGACTTGGTGTTCACCTCTGACCCCGACAATCCCTACTATACACAGGAAACGGCAGCGACACGCGCTCCTGAAGACGGTATGAAGTCGTTGCCACCGCTACAGTTCGTCGGCGACAAGATGACGTTTGGCGAAGAGCCTATCTGGGTGGAGACACAGAATAAGGTGACGCTCCAGACGCACTTTGCCTTCAAGTCGGGGCCTCCCATCCAAGGCTCAGAGGGCATCCGTTCTTACTCCAGCAAGATCAAACGCATGGGACTGGTGCTCACTGGCACGTTAGACAACAGTCTCGTGACAAAGATAGACCTGAAGGAAAAGAAAAAGGTCCTCGACAAAGAGACCCTGCTCAACAAGCCGCTCTTCTTCACCGCTAAAGGTACTGTGGTGGGCTATGTGCCTATCTATGTCACCTTCTCGGCCACGCTGGGGGCACTGATGCAGGTCTCTGCCGAGACGGAACTGCGCTATGCCCATGAAGACCAGACGAGTCTGAAAGTCAGTACTGGACTGGAGTATTACGGTGAAGAGGACAAGTTCAACCCCATACTTGAATTCACCTACACCAACGTACCTGGCACCCCCGACTTCTTCGCCCTGTCAGGCAAAGGCACCTTTAAGGCCTCACCCTTCGTGCGCTTCGACCTGACGGTCAACATGGCGGCGGGCCTGCATATCGACCTTATGCCGTTCATGAGACTCAACTATGAGAGTTACGTAACCAAAGAGGGCTTCTACCCGCATTTCCTGGTGGATGCAGGACTGAACCTGCGTGGTGGACTCTTCTTCCCGCTCATCGATAAAGGCAAGGACAAGAAGACGTATAATTCGTCCGACCTGTTTGTCACCAAACTATGGGAGGAACCTAAGAAATTCACGGTGAAAGACTCGCTGAAGCGTGTGTGGAACAGTTTTGGCGACCACAGTGAGTGGAATATGGAGGTGCAGAGCCAGAAAAACGAAGGTGATAAGGCCGAACTGGTGCCTCCCGTCTTCACCGACGGCACTGCCGTGCAGAGCGTCATCATGAGCGACTTTCCACTGGAGGACATGACGGAATACTACACCATCGAAGGCATGATGGGCGGTGCGCGCAGACTGGCACCCAAGAGTGCCGAGGAGGAGGAAGAGGACTACCGTCCTAAGGGCGACGGCGTGCTGCGCCCTGTCGGTGACCCGTGGATAAGCCGTGTGGACAAGGACGGCAATGTGAAGGTGGACTGCAACTCCACGGTGCCTATGGGATATAAGACGGTGCTGCGCACGCAGATTGTAGATGCTGAGGGTAACCCCGTAGAGCAGCACGACGTAGACCTGCCGTGGGAGATCCGCAACTTCAACGCCACCTACTCCTTTGCAGGCCTGGGAGGCGGTAGCGTAGAGTATCGTGACGGTGGCAAGTACATCAAGGAAATCAATCCCCTGCTGGGAGAAGTCGTCCTGAAGGGCGGCATGCTGACCGTAACAACCGTGACTGGCTCCAGCACCGTCCCCGCCACCGAGGATGCGATGGTCGGTCTCATGGGATGTAACCTCATGATGGTGAACCCCTTTGTCAAGGAGTCGCCCCTCATAGCCTACGACGAGATGCGCTGGGCTAAGGAAAAGGGACTCATCAAGGGCACTAATCTCAATTTAGGAGAGACCAACTATCTGGGCTACAAGTGCAAGACCATATCCGTTGAGAACGGCATGTTCACCTACTTCCAGAACGTCTGTCTCAAGACAGATACCGATGAAGGTAGTTTCGTGGTGACTAAGTTCGAGGTGCTCGATGAGTAGTCTTACATTATTTATAATATATAAAACCAACAAGTATGAAGAAAATCAGTTTAGTATTGATGTGTATCGCGGCTCTCGTACTGACGGCCTGCGGTGGAAAGAGCAGCGGCAGCGGCTCAAGTGGTGAATCAGAAGGCGGCTCAGACAATGCCTCTGGCCTCGTCGACGGAAAATGGCCTGCTGCCATCTACGACAAGTACGGCTACACGGAGATTCCCACCAAGGGACATATCGTGTGCACCGAACTCTCAGGCGAAGAAGCCTCTTATCTCTATCGGGTGTACTATAAGGGTGTGACCCGCGAGGAACTACAGGCATGGGTGAAGTCGCTCAAGGAAAAGGGCTACCGTATCGCCGACTGGCAGCAGGAGAAGATTGACAAGGCTGCGTGGGACTCCGACATCTTCCTCTATCAGCCTGAGCAGGGCAAGGATATCCGCCTGCGTCTCGGCTTCGACTTCGAAAAGGACATGTCCTTTGAATATTATGCTGACGAGCCCAATCCCGCTTTCGAGATTGTGAAGCGTGGCGAGGGTGACGATGAGCAGATGTATATTGACTACAACTTCACCGTGTCGCTCAACAAGTTCAAGAACCAGCCCGAATATGAAGGCTCGTTTGATGCGCTTGGCATCAAGGCAGAAGATTTGGCCGGCATTCCCAACGTGCGGACCGTGAAGATGTCGAGTGGCCCAACCGGTGGCTCGATAGGCTTTGCTTTCTACGCTGACCATCAGTTGGCAGAAGGCGACATGGATGCCATACATGACAAGGTGGCCGACGTGTTAGAGGCCAAGGGTGCCAAGTTCGCACATACCTTTAGTGGCAAGGCTTATACGGCTGAGCAACTGAAGGCCGAGAAGATTCGCAGTTATGGCATTACAAACGGTGAGAACAAATTCATGATGATGAATATGTCAGACACCCGTATCGGTGAATTTGGTGGTGGTGTCGATCTCCGTTTCATGATCTCAAAGAAATAAACGGAATTGCTGAATAAGAAATTCTTTCTGACAGCGGTGCTGCTGTCGGTGTGTGTCGGTGTCGTGGCGCAGATGAAACGCTACGACACCGATTTCGCATTGTCGCAGAAGAAGTTCGTGATGACAATGCCCATCGAGGTGGAGCGCAATCAGATCTATCTGCCCGTCACCATTGGCGGCAGACAGTACCGTTTCAAACTCGACACGGGGGCGAGCCAGGGCGTGATTTATGACGATGTGGATATGCCAGGCCTGAAGGAACTGGGCTATATCAAGTCGGAGGATGCTACTGGCATGAGCCGTCAGGTGACAACGGTGGAACTGCCTCCCATGACACTCGGCTCGCTCACCATCAGCGGTTTTAAAGTGCAGCGGATGCGACGTAACGTGGTGCGCCAAGGTGAGGACGGCATCATCGGCTTTGCTCTCTTCCATCGCGGATTGGCTGCGAAGATCGACACAAGGGCTTTACAGATGACGCTTACCGATAGGAAGACCTATTTCCGACGGACTCAGGGCGAGGCCCTCAAATACCGATTGAAGTGGCACGTGCCTTATGTCAATATCTCCCCGTTTGAGGGTGCCACAGAAGAGGTGCTCTTCGACTCAGGCAGTCCGATGCTCTATGCTATCAACAGCAGGAGTTTCGCCCAGATGCTGGCCTCCGCTCCCTCTGTGGAGAGCCAAATAGAAGGCACCACCTTCGGTAGTCATGCCATAGGCCATTTTGGCAGCGAACATTCGCATCAGATTACGCTTTTGTCGCTCGACAGCCTGAAATGGGGCGACTTTAAGTTAGAGGAGGTACACTGCAATACGGTTCAGGGAGGCTCGCATATCGGGGCTCCCTTGCTGCGATACGGTGTCATGATCATCAATCCCTTTCGCAAACAATTGGTTTTCCAGCCTTACGACGGACTCATATCTTGTGTTGTGGCTAATCGCCGCCCGGATGTCGTCATCGTCGAGAAAGAGGGGAAAGCGATGATTGGGATGGTGATGGAGCAGGGCAAGGCCTGGCAGGCAGGTTTCCGCCATGACTATGTCATCGAGAAAGTCGATGGCGAGCCCATCACATTTGATCAGTTCAACAGTTACCGCTGGGTGAAGGATCAGGAATATGAGTTCACCCTCCGCCTGCCTATCGGCATTCTCACCACCCTTCACGCCCTCTGGCCCCTGCAATATAATCAGGAGCGCTAGGCAGTCCTAGGTAATCCTAGGCAATCCTAGGAGAACCTAGGAAAGCCTAGGATTGCCTAGCCTCCTTAGTTCCTCCTTGCTTCTAATTCTTCTATTCTTCGCTTCAGTTCGGCATTCTCGGCTTTCAGGCAATGGTTCTCGGCTTCGAGGGAGTGCAGATAGGTGTCCTGCTGCTGGCGATAGCCCGTGCGTGCAGCGTGCATGCGCTCCTTGATACCACCCTCCTTTACAAATCGCTGCTCCAATTTCTCGATATAGGCACACATCATCTTATCCGTCTGGTGGCAAAGGGTGAGTAGCAGGTTAGCCATCTCTTCATCGTTCATCTTTGATACCAATGGGGCGTATGCGTCATAGTCATTATGTGTGTGGCAGAAATCACGGAGTCTCTGCTGGCGCTTGCTGTCGGCTGGCCAGAGCAAAAGGTGATGTGTGTTCAGATAGTCATGATAATCAGCCCGCAGTTCTTGGAGACTGCCCCGAGCCACGTTCAGCAATTTGATTTCCATTTCAGAACTGGTCTGTCCGTCTTCGCTGCCTTCCACGATGTTTTGCTTGCCAGAGCGTGCCGCTTGCACCATCTGATCCACCGTGCGATCACCGTGAAGAGGAAGAAAACGCTTGCAGAACACCACTGTCAACTGATAGATGGTATCGCTCTTGCGATAGAAGTAAAGATCTTTCCATACGACGGCTTTTCGTAGTATTTTACCTTTTGTATATGATTCCATAATATTTGCTTTAAAAGTTTTTCTAGGCTATCCTAGGTAATCCTGGGCAGACCTAGAAAAAACTAGGAGGCCCTAGGCAATCCTAGGATCACCTAGGACTGCCTAGGATCACCTAGGATTAGTGATTGCGGAAGTTCCACTTCGAGTTATCACTGCTGAAGTCGTACTTGGCGAGGGTGGGGGTGGAGTCGCCTGCTGAGTAGAGGCAAATACTCGTGTTAATGCCCTCCTGGCCAGGAATGACCTTTGGCATGATACGGAAGGTACCGTCAGTGAGTTGCTCGATGCGCCAGAGTTGTTCGTCAGCGCCTGTGTAGGCGGGAACGGTGATCACTTCCTTGTCGGCAGTAGCGGCCAAAGCACGCTCTGTGCCTTCGATGGTAATCTTGAAGTAGGTGTTGCCAAGATAGGCACCCTTGCCTTCAACGGGAGTGACGGTCCAGCGCTGGTGCGGACGGAACATATAGTCGCCGATGCGGGCGGGGATATCGCCTTCTGGCCATGTGCTGATGACCTGATCCAATGTCTGGTTAGCCACGGGCTGTGGGGGAGCAGCGTTCTGCTGAGGTCTGCCACCACCGAAGCCACCGAAACCGCCTGCACGGGCCACGTTCATGCGAACGAAGTCGACAGCCAGTTCGAGGGCATAGCCGCGACGCTCTGACTCAATCTCGAAGGTACCGCCCTTGAACTGCTCGCCACAATAGGGCCAGTCGTTCTTCCAGAGAAGGGGACGGATGGCCAGTGTGGAGCGGCCACCCATGTCGAAGTCGGCCTCCCAGTGGAATGATGCCACTTCCACGCCATCGTCGATGATGGTACGTCCGAAGTGTCCGGCACCTGTCTTGCGGTCGCCAGCGGCAATCACCATTCTACCGCCACCATGATACATATCACGGCCTACGTTGTCGATATAAGGACCCTCTGGGCTCTTGGAACGGCCAACTACGATATTATAGGTGGAGTTCACGCCGTCGCAGCAGGTGCCGTGGGTACCGAGCAGGTAGTACCAACCATTATTATAAATAAGGTCAGAGGCCTCACAGTCGATGGCGATGTCCTTCTCTACATTGCCACTCTTACGGAAGCCTGTCGTCGGATCCAACTCAATCAAGCGGATGGTGCCGAAATAGGTACCGTAACTCACCCACAGACGTCCTGTAGTGGGGTCGAGCATGATACCCGGGTCGATGGCGTCCTGATCCTCCATACCGTCGGAGAAGCAGACCTCTACGGCTTCAGACCACTTGAAGTCAGGAGACTTGGGGTCGAGGGTCTTGTTCCACATGGTGAGGATACGGCCTGCGTGGCCGC
>JAFZNI010000206.1 GCA_017551005.1 Prevotella sp. | reverse complement strand
GCCGGTTCACTGGTACCCTTGCCGGGTGTCACAAACATCATGATATTGTCATTGTATACCTTGTAGAGCACCGTCTGGTAGATGGTCCTCAACACCACATCTGTTGTCTCCTCAGCATGCTGACTGATACGTTCCATCGCAGGCTTCAGCGAGTCGGGTGCGATGGATGTCATCGCCTGAGCACTGGCGAGTTCAGCCTCCAACAACTGTCCGTAGGCTTTCTCCTTTGTCGCCTTCTTCACAATCTGCTGCAACACCTCATACTGGGTTTGGGGCAGGTCTTTGTCTCCCGCCTCCCTTGCTTTCTTCCAGAGAGCACTGTATGTCTGTCCAAATAATGCAAACGGCATAATTGTCAATAATAAGAATAATACAAAATGTTTCTTCATCACAACGCTGTTTTTGATTCAACTATGCAAAGGTAGCGATTTTCTTTGAATAACATTTGGAAATTATGAATTATTATATTATCTTTGCACCAAATTGCAACACTTATGATAAACCAAGAACTACTAAACCCGCAGAGCATCGTCGTCATCGGCGGCTCTAACAACGTACATAAGCCCGGCGGCTCTATCGTGCGAAATCTTATCAGTGGTGGTTATAGTGGCACGCTGCGCATCGTAAACCCCAAGGAAGAGGAGGTGCAGGGCATCAAGGCCTTTCATGATGCCAGAGAACTTCCTCCCACCGAACTGGCCATCCTCGTGGTGGCAGCCCGGTTCTGTCCTGACTACGTGGAACTGCTTGCCAAGGAGAAGCAGACACGCGCCTTTATCATCATCTCTGCCGGATTCGGCGAAGAGACGAAGGCTGGTGCCGAACTCGAACAGCGTATCCTCGACACCTGTGAACAATATGGAGCGGCTCTCATCGGTCCCAATTGCATCGGACTGTTGAACCGCAACCACCACAGTGTCTTCACCCTACCCATCCCCAACCTGCATCCCAGTGGGGCTGACTTTGTCAGTGGGTCTGGAGCAACGGCAGTATTCATCTTGGAGAGTGCTGTTATCAAAGGGCTCCAGTTCAATAGCGTTTGGAGCATCGGCAACGGTAAGCAGATTGGTATCGAAGATGTGCTGCAGTATATGGACGAGCACTTCAACCCCGACACGGATTCAAAAGTGAAGTTGCTCTATATCGAGAATATCAGTAATCCCGACAAGTTGCTCTTCCATGCCAGCAGTCTCATCCGTAAGGGTTGTAGGATTGCCGCCATCAAGGCAGGCTCTTCCGAGAGTGGCAGTAGGGCGGCATCGAGTCATACGGGAGCCATAGCCTCCAGCGACTCTGCCGTAGAGGCTCTCTTCCGTAAGGCGGGTATCGTGCGCTGTTTCTCCCGTGAGGAACTGACCACGGTAGGTAGTATCTTTACACTCCCATCCCTCAACGGCAAAAACTTCGCTATCGTCACCCATGCAGGGGGCCCTGGCGTGATGCTGACGGATGCCCTCTCGAAGGGAGGCCTCTGCGTACCACCCCTAATCACCCCGGAAAACCCGGATAGCCCATCCCCTACCGAGGAACTAAAGACGAAACTCTTCCCTGGCTCCTCCGTGGCCAATCCTATCGATTTCCTCGCCACGGGCACAGCAGAACAATTGGGTATTATCATCGACTATTGCGAACACAAGTTCGATAATATCGATGCCATTGCTGTCATCTACGGCACACCAGGTCTTACCCAACTCTATGAGGCATACGATGTGCTCGACCGGAAGATTCGCGAATGCAAGAAACCCATCTTCCCTGTGCTGCCCAGTCTCCATACCGCAGGCGCTGAGGTAGCAGAGTTCTTGGCGAAGGGACATGTGAACTTCAGCGACGAGGTGACGCTGGCTACGGCTCTGAGTCAGATCATGCGGACCCCACAGCCTGCCTCTCCGGAACTGGAACTCTATGGTGTCGATGTACCCAGGATCAGGGATATCATCTACCGCGAGACACGACGCCTGAAATTCGAAGGTATCACAGGTGGATATCTGGCACCTGACGCCGTACGCGAACTGCTCTCTTGTGCCGGCATCCCCCTCGTGCCTGAGATGGTGAGCACCTCAAAGGATGAACTGACAGCCTTTGCCGAAAAGGTGGGATTCCCTGTCGTGGCGAAGGTGGTAGGACCCGTGCATAAGAGTGATGTGGGTGGTGTCGCGCTGAACATCCGTTCGGCAGAGCATCTCGCCCTCGAGTTCGACCGAATGATGCAAATACAGGATGCCACAGGTGTGATGGTGCAGAAGATGCTGCGTGGCACGGAACTCTTCATTGGTGCCAAATACGAGGAACGCTTCGGCCATGTCGTACTCTGCGGACTGGGTGGCATCTTCGTCGAGGTACTGAAGGATGTGTCGTCAGGTCTGGCCCCGCTGAGTTATGCCGAGGCTTATTCCATGATCCACTCTTTGCGCGGCTATAATATCTTAAAAGGTACACGCGGACAGAAGGGCATCAACGAACAGAAATATGCCGAGATCATCGTGCGCCTATCCACCCTCCTGCGCTTTGCCACAGAGATCAAGGAGATGGACATCAACCCCTTGTTGGCCGATGAGGACAACGTCGTTGCAGTCGATGCCCGCATCTTCATAGAGAAGTAATCACAAATTTCAAAATTAAAATATTAAAGTTCAAAAGTTTATGGAACAGCAGAAACGTTATGGTCATTTCGACGACCAGCACCGCGAGTATGTCATCACAGACCCGCAGACTCCTTGGCCCTGGATCAACTATCTGGGCAATGAGGACTTTTTCTCACTCATCAGTAACACCGCCGGCGGCTATTCCTTCTACAAGGACGCTAAGTTCCGCCGCATCACCCGCTATCGCTACAACAACGTGCCGATGGATAACGGAGGCCGGTATTTCTACATCAAGGATGGTGATACGGTGTGGAACCCAGGTTGGAAACCCTGTAAGACGCCGCTCGACTTCTACGAGTGCCGTCATGGTATGAGTTACACCCGCATCACGGGTCGTAAAAACAGCGTGGAAGCCAGCGTGCTGTTCTTCGTACCCTTGAAGAAATGGTGCGAGGTACAGAAACTCACTCTGACCAATCAGGGCAACGAGACCAAAAACCTGAAACTCTTCTCCTTCGAGGAGTGGTGCCTCTGGAATGCCGCTACCGACATGGAGAATTTCCAGCGTAATTTCTCGACAGGTGAAGTAGAGATCGAGGGCTCGACGATTTATCACAAGACGGAGTATCGCGAGCGTCGCAACCACTATGCTTTCTATCATGTGAATGCTGAGATTCAGGGCTTCGACACCGACCGCGAGACGTTCGTAGGCCTCTACAATGAGTTTGCTGATCCTCAGGTAGTGATGGAAGGTAAGCCCCACAATAGTCATGCCCACGGCTGGAGTCCTATCGCCTCGCATTACATCGAGGTGACGCTGAAGCCAGGCGAGTCGAAGGACTTCGTGTTCCTCCTTGGCTATATCGAGAATGAACAGGACAAGAAGTTTGCTGCGCCTCAAGTGATAAATAAGGATAAGGCTCATGCACTCATTGCCGAACTCGACACCACTGAGAAGGTCGATAAGGCCTTTGCTGAGTTGAATGCCTACTGGGATGCCCTCCTTAATATATATAAGGTAAAGACTGGCAACGACAAACTCGACCGTATGGTGAACATCTGGAATCAGTACCAGTGCATGGTCACCTTCAACTTCTCACGCTCGGCTTCTTTCTTCGAGAGTGGTGTAGGTCGTGGCATGGGCTTCCGCGATTCAAATCAGGACCTTGTGGGCTTTGTGCATCAGATACCCCCACGTGCCCGTCAGCGCATCATCGATATCGCTTCTACCCAGTTCCCCGATGGTGGCTGCTACCACCAGTACCAGCCCCTCACCAAGCGTGGTAACAACGATATCGGCGGTGGCTTCAATGATGACCCCTGCTGGCTCATCTTCGGCACCGTGGCCTATATCAAGGAGACAGGCGACTTCTCCATCCTCGACGAGATGGTACCCTTCGATAACCAGCCTGGTACCGAGGTTACCCTCTTCGAACACCTTAAGATCTCGATGGATCACGTCATCAAGAACCTGGGTCCCCACCTGCTACCATTAATAGGTCGTGCCGACTGGAACGACTGCCTCAACCTCAACTGCTTCTCATGGGATCCTAACGAGAGTTTCCAGACCACCGAGAACGTCTCTGAGGGTACCAAGGCAGAATCGCTGATGATTGCAGGCCTCTTCGTTGTCACCGGTAAAGACTACGTCGCTCTCTGCAAGGCACTCTCCGGAATATCCGGAGATTCCGGAAAGGCCAGATATTACTCCGACGAGGCTGCCCGCATGCAGGCTGCTGTCGATGCGATGATTGAAGCGGTGAAGAAACACGGCTGGGATGGCGAGTGGTACCTCCGTGCCTACGACTTCTATGGTCGCAAGATCGGCTCCAAGGAGTGTGAGGAAGCAAAAATCTTCATCGAGTCGCAAGGCTGGTGTACGATGGCAGAGATCGGAGCCGAGGATGGCATGGTGGCCAAGTCACTCGACTCTTGTAAGAAATACCTCGAGTGCGAACACGGTATGGTGCTCAACAACCCCGCCTTCACCAAGTATATCTACGAGTATGGTGAGATCTCGTCTTATCCCGAAGGCTACAAAGAGAACGCAGGTATCTTCTGCCACAACAATCCTTGGGTGATTATCGGCGAGTGTATCGCTGGTCGGGGCAACGATGCCTGGAACCACTACGCCAAGATACTGCCTTCGTACGTGGAAGAGAAATACCAGACGCTGCACAAGGTGGAGCCTTACGTCAACTGTCAGATGGTAGCCGGTAAGGATGCCTTCCGTCCGGGTGAGGGTAAGAACTCCTGGTTGACTGGTACCGCCGCATGGATGTGGTACACCGTCTCTGAGTTCATCCTCGGTATCAAACCCGACTACAACGGTATCCGTATCGATCCTTGTCTGCCAGAGACAGCCACCGACTACACCGTCAATCGTAAGTTCCGTGAGGCCGAGTACGACATCACCATCCATCCGAACGGACAACAGAAGGGTGTGAAGCAAATCACCCTCGACGGTCAACCAGTGGAGGGTACGGTTATTCCTTATTCCCCCGGCAAGCATACCGTCGAGGTGACGATGTAACTTCACACAGAGTTTTGCTGGTGAACCAAAAGGGACTCTTCTGAGTCCCTTTTTTCTGCAAACGCCCCCCTGTTAGATGGTAATCTCTATCAGGTTGTCCTCCACGCCTTTGATGGTACTTTCATAGAAACCGTCGCCAGTGGAACGGGGTTCACATTCCACATGGTATCCCTCGGCTTCGAGACGCTCCGTCAGGTCATCGACCTTTTCCTTGCTGCCTACTGAGATAGACAAATGAGCATAACCTGTACGGTTGGGTTTCTTGGTATAGTCCAACATCACGGGACGGTTCATCAGTTCCAGTTTCGAGCCGTCGTCGAAAGTCATAAAGAAAGACTGGAAACCGGTACGGGGGTTATGGTACTTATCGCTGGCCTTCGCCTCGAAATACCTGACGAAGAAATCCCTTGCTGCCTCAAGGTCGTTGACATACATTGCAATGTGATTGATTCTCATATCTTTTCGTTTTTAGTTTTCAAACGACAAAGATAGTCAAAATCTATTCTAAATGATACTTTTAGGCGACAAAATTAAGATTGTTTATGAATAAACCGGGAGATGGTACTGACGAAAAGGCAGAGAATTATGACGATTTGGCGGATTGGAAGAGGGCGGCACACTATTTGAGCAACGGATAAAGGTAAAGTGTAAAAGGTAAAAAGTAAAATATAATAAAAGGAGGACAAAACTATGACATTAGACAAGTTTACCATCAAAGCCCAAGAGGCCGTGCAGCAGGCGGTGAACACTGCCCAGTTGAACGGTCAACAGGTGATAGAGCCTGTACATATACTAAAAGGTGTATTGGAGAAGGCGAAGGACGTGTGTACCTTTATCTTCCAGAAACTCGGCGTGAACTCCCAGCAGATAGAGATGCTCGTTGACAGCGAGATCAAACATCTGCCGAAGGTACAGGGCGGACAGCCGTATCTCTCAAGTGAAAGTAATAATGTACTCGTGCGTGCACAGGAGACAGCCCAGAAAGGTGGCGATGAATTCGTTTCTGTGGAACCGATCCTGTTGGCCCTGCTCAGCGTAAATTCTACGGCCTCGCGCATCTTGAAGGATGCGGGTTGCACAGAGAAGGACATGCAGAAGGCTATTCAGGAACTGCGCCAAGGTCAGAAGGTTCAGAGCCAATCTGCTGATGACAACTATCAGAGTTTGGAGAAATACGCCAAGAATCTGGTCGATTTGGCTCGTCAGGGCAAGCTCGACCCAGTCATTGGTCGTGACGATGAGATACGTCGTGTGCTCCAGATTCTGTCTCGCCGCACCAAGAACAACCCTATTCTGATAGGTGAACCAGGTACAGGTAAGACCGCCATCGTAGAAGGGCTGGCAGGGCGTATCGTCCGTGGCGATGTGCCCGAGAACTTGAAAGACAAACAGCTCTTCTCGCTCGATATGGGCGCGTTGGTAGCTGGTGCCAAGTACAAGGGCGAGTTCGAGGAGCGCCTCAAGAGCGTCATCAACGAGGTAACCAAGAGCGAGGGCCGCATCATTCTGTTTATCGACGAAATCCACACACTGGTTGGAGCCGGTGGTGGCGAAGGCGCCATGGATGCTGCTAACATCTTGAAGCCAGCTTTGGCTCGTGGCGAGTTGCGCGCTATTGGTGCTACCACCCTGAACGAGTATCAGAAGTATTTCGAGAAGGATAAGGCCTTGGAGCGTCGATTCCAAACCGTGATGGTCGATGAGCCCGATGAACTGTCGGCTATCTCTATTCTGCGTGGATTGAAGGAGCGCTACGAAAACCATCATAAGGTACGTATACAGGACGATGCCTGTATCGCAGCCGTACAACTCTCAGAGCGATACATCTCAGAACGATTCCTGCCAGATAAGGCCATCGACCTGATGGACGAGGCCGCAGCCAAACTGCGCATGGAGCGCGACTCTGTACCCGAAGAGCTCGATGAGATTTCTCGTCGTT
>JAFZNI010000205.1 GCA_017551005.1 Prevotella sp. | reverse complement strand
TTCACCATCAACGGTCAGGAGTTCAAGATGAACATCAAGTCGAAGGAAGAGAAAGACCTGGAGTGGGGCGGTAAACTCGTCTTCATCAACAGCGTCGTCGGAGGTGCCATTGATATGCGCTTTATGCCCGCCATCCTGAAGGGTGTCATGGAACGTATGGAACAGGGTCCGTTGACTGGTTCTTATGCCCGCGACGTTCGCGTTATCGTCTATGATGGTAAGATGCACCCGGTTGACTCCAACGAACTCTCGTTCATGTTGGCAGCCCGCAACGCCTTTAGCGCCGCCTTCAAGGAGGCCGGTCCTAAGGTGCTCGAGCCTATCTACGACCTCGAGGTACTCGTACCTGCCGATTATATGGGTGATGTGATGTCTGACCTGCAGGGTCGCCGTGCCATCATCATGGGTATGGACTCTGAGGCTGGTTATCAGAAACTCTCTGCCAAGATTCCTCTCAAGGAACTGGCCAGTTACTCCATCGCACTCAGTTCGCTGACCGGTGGCCGTGCTTCGTTCAACACCAAGTTCTCTTCATACGAACTGGTACCGAACGACATCCAGCAGGCTCTGATCAAGCAGCACGAGGAAGAGATGAAGGAAGAAGACTAATCATTATAGAAATCCCCGCCGGTTTGAAGCCAGCGGGGATTTTTTATAGTATTGTCCCCGCCACACGGCGGGGATTTCATTTATATCGTCATCTCACCACGGATGGACTGTTGCATAAGACTACGCACGGTGTCAGGATCGTCGGGGTAATGGCTCTGCAGGAACATGAGTTTGGTGACGGCACTCTCCACCGTCATGTCACGTCCACTGATGACACCCGCCTCCTGCAGATGGTAACCGCAGTCGTAGCGGCTCATCTCGACGGCACCCTGCAGGCACTGGCTGACGTTGACAATCACCTTACCGTTCTTCGTTCCCTCCTTCAGTGCATTCAGCAGCCAAGGACTCTGCGGGGCGTTGCCTGAGCCGAAGGTGCGCATCACGATAGCCTTCAGGTTGGGTGTGTGGATGATATGCCGGATCAGGTCTTCGCGGATGCCAGGGAAGAGTGAGAAGATGATGACGTTGTTGTCGAGGCGGAAGTGGGGCGTCATCGGCTTCGAGAAGTCCGGTTTCAGGATGCGCTCCCTGTGATAGGCGATGTTCACGCCAGCATCCACGAGGTGCGGATAGTTGAACGACTCGAAGGCGTTGAATTCCTCGGCACTCTGCTTCGTGGTGCGGTTGCCACGCAACAGGTGCGAGTTGAAGTAGATGCCCACCTCCGGCACCAGTGCATGCCCTTCGTCGTTGCAGGCAGCAGCAATCTCTATCGACGTGATCAGGTTCTCCTTGCCGTCCGTCCGTAACTGTCCGATGGGCAGTTGCGAGCCAGTGAAGATGACGGGCTTCGTCAGGTTCTCCAACATGTAGGAGAGGGCAGAGGCAGTGTAGGCCATCGTATCCGTGCCGTGCAGCACCACGAAACCGTCGTACTGCCAGTAGTGGTCGGCTATGCAGTGGCTGATGTCCGTCCATAGGGCTGGCGTCATGTCGCTGGAGTCGATGGGCGGGTCGAAC
>JAFZNI010000204.1 GCA_017551005.1 Prevotella sp. | reverse complement strand
GTGAATATGAAACCACGTTATCTTTTCCCAAGTGATTATATGGCAGACCCCGCTGCCAATGTGTTTAACGGACGATTGTATGTCTATCCTTCCCACGACTGGGAGGCTGGTGCTGCCTTCGACGACGATGGAGGACACTTCCAGATGAAAGACTATCATGTGCTCTCAATGGATGATGTTGAGAACGGTGAGGTGACGGATCATGGTAAAATCCTCGATGTGGAGCAGGTGAAATGGGCTGAGAAGCAGATGTGGGACAATGATGTTGTGGAGAAGAATGGTAAGTATTACCTGATTTTCTCTGCCAAGGATTACAATGGTGTGTTCCATCTCGGTGTGGCTGTGGCTGACAAGCCTGAAGGTCCGTTCATTCCTAACGATGAGCCTATCCGTGGCTCCATGAGTATTGATCCCTGCGTGTTCAAGGACGACGATGGAGAGATCTACATCTATTTCGGTGGTCTTTGGGGCGGACAACTCCAATGGTATCAGGCTCCTGAGAAACTGGTGAAGGAAGGAATCGACCTTGGCCCTGCCGCTGATAAAAAGACTCAACTCTTCGCGCCTGCCGACATTCCTGCACTGCCCAGTTTCGTGGTACGCCTGAACGGCGATGAGATGCAGTTTGCTGAGGCTCCTCGTAATGTCATCATCATCGACAAGGATGGTCAGCCCTTGAAGGCAGGTGACCCGCACCGCTTCTTCGAGGCATCGTGGATGCATAAGTACAATGGTAAGTATTATTTCAGTTACTCTACGGGTGACAGTCACTTCCTCTGCTATGCCATCGGCGACAACCCCTATGGTCCATTCACCTATCAGGGTGTGATTCTTGATCCCGTTGTCGGTTGGACAACTCACCACAGCATTGTGCAGTACAAGGGCGAGTGGTTCCTGTTCTACCATGACTGCGTACCCTCTAACGACATTACCCATCTGCGTTCATTGAAGGTGCAGCGTCTGTTCTACAATGAGGACGGAACGATAAAGAAAGTGATTAATGAGTAATCTAATAGAGAGATATTATACGGATCATCGTGACGAACTGCTGGCATTTGTCAGCAGCCGTCTCGGTGGCTCGGAAGAGTCGGAAGACATCGTCCAGAATGTCTTCCTGCGCCTTCTGACTACTAATAAGATGATTACGGTGGTTACTTTGCCTGCCTTAGTCTATACGATAACACGCAACCTGATAACAGATTATTATCGCCGTCGCCATAACCATGAGGAGTTCGAGCATTTCATCAAAGGCTCTTTGGAAGAGGATGACTCGATGGAATCGGTGTTTTCTGCCAGAGAACTGACAGAATTATTGGAACGTGGACTTGCCCGTATTCCAGAGAACTGCCGCGAGATATA
Source organism: Prevotella sp. (assembly GCA_017551005.1). Lineage (GTDB taxonomy): Bacteria > Bacteroidota > Bacteroidia > Bacteroidales > Bacteroidaceae > Prevotella. Next base: position 4,387 of record JAFZNI010000204.1, on the reverse strand, counting down.
CCGCCTGCATATCTATGGTGGGATGAAGGTCAGCGAGATATCCCAGACATTGGGTGAGGGCTATAAGTCAGTAGAGCATCGACTGGGTACCGCCAGAAAGGCGGTACGTCAATACTTGCGAAAATACGCATAGAGATTTTCTTTTTTCTTAGTCTTCTATGATTCTGATACGTCCTTGGGGTTGGGCGTATGTTCTGCCTGTGTTCCCTTCAAGGACTTTGCTCAGATAGTCTGACAATGCCTCGTAATAGCGGAGCGAACTTTCCTGGAGCACGGGGCATTTCTTGAAACAGTCGAAGAAGCCGCCAGCGTCGTGGTTGTAGTTTGTCAGTGCCACGCTGTAAGTACGCTGCATGTCGATAGGTGCATAACTGCCATCTGCCTGTTGTATCTCGATGTCACTGACGGTGTGACTCTTGCTGTGGATGGTAAACCGCAGGCCTGATACCTGTGGGAAGTTACCGTCGAGTACAGGTACGAGGGCCGTACAGCGCGTCAGCATCTGCTGCAACTGTGTGGCTGTGACAGAGATACGGCGCAGCGTGTTGTCGTAGGGCAGCATGCCGATGATGTCACCATAGGTAATGTCGCCTGCATGAATGTCATTACGGATGCCACCACCGTTCTCCATACCGATGTCTGCCTTCATGGCATGGCGGTAGGCATCGGCCACTAAATCGCCGGCATTCGTCTCCTGTCCGCGTACCATCATCTGATTGTTTTCGTCAGTCACCACGAGGGTATAGTCGCTGTGGGCTACCACCTCAGAGGTAACGGCTTTCACCATCTGGTGGATGCTGTCGATGGTAGCAGTTATTTTTGCATTCTCATAGGGTATATCTTGACTCTTGATGAGATGGGTGATAAAACGTCCGTCAGGGGTGATGAGTAATTTGCCAACATTAGCGAACTGTGTTCCCGTCTGTGTTACAGTAATCTCCTTGCCGTCAAGGTTCTTTATCTTCGCGTCTTCGAATATCTCGTGTGAGTGGCCGTCGAGCACCACGTCAATGCCTCGGGTGTTATTGACGAGACGATACGAACTGAATCCCAACGATTGGGGTGTCTCGCCCACATGTGAGAGCAGCACCACATAGTCAGCACCTTCTGCACGTGCATTGTCGACAGCCTGCTGAATGAGTTGATAGAAAGACTTCGGTTTCAGGTCGTAGAGCAGGATGCCGTTGGTATCGTAGAACGAATAGCCCTCGAGTATCATCGTCTCTGGGCTAGTGGCTCCGACATAAGCCACCTTTTTATTGCCGTATTGATGGATTACATAGGGAGCGTAGAGGGGTTGAGGCTCTCCGGCCTCATAAAAATTGGCGCATACCACAGGGATGCCAGCCTGTTCCAATAGTTGCTTCATGCGAGGTACGCCATAGTCAAACTCATGGTTACCCAGCGTCAAGGCGTGGTAGTCCATGTAGCGCAGGATGTCGACGATATACTGGCCCTTTGAGATGGCTCCTGTGGTGTTGCCTTGCAGGAAATCACCTACACAGACTGCTGCAGTGTAGGCCGTATCCGACTGGTTGATGGCATCACGCAGACCTGCTATCTTCGTATAGCCGTCAATACCGCAGTGGACATCGTTTTCGTAGAGAATCACAATACTCTTTTGGGCAATAACCTGATAGCCTATCATGAGGGCCACCATACTTAGAAAGAATCTTTTCTTCATGATGATAGGTTTATAACGTTCATTCATATTCTGTGGGGTCAGGGATGCCGGCTTCGGCGAGGGCTTCACGGCGCTCCACGCAGGTACCGCACTTGCCACAATGCCTATCACCGCCACGATAGCACGACCACGTTTTACTGTAATCAATGCCAAGTGCCTTGCCTCGGGCGGCTATCTGTCCTTTTGTCATATTACAATAAGGTGAGAGCAGACGCACCCCGTTGAAGGTGCCTGCATGGGTTGCAGCATCAAAGGCCTCTACGAACTCCGGACGACAGTCGGGATAGATGGTATGGTCGCCCCCATGGTTGGCCATCATGATATATTGCAGGTCGTTGCTCTCTGCCATACCAGCGGCAATGGCCAGCATGATGCCATTGCGGAAAGGCACCACCGTTGACTGCATATTCTCGTCGGCATAGTGTCCTTCCGGGATGGCCTCATCGCCTTCCAACAACGAACTACGGAAATATTTCCCCATGAAGTCGAGGGGTATCACGATATGTTTGATGCCCAACTGCTCACAATGATATTTGGCAAAGGGGATTTCCTTCGCATTATGGTTCGATCCGTAGTTGAATGAGATGGCCAGGGCTATCCGTTCCTGATAGTCATATAATAAGGTGGTGGAGTCCATTCCCCCGCTCAGAATTAATATGCAGTCTTTCATCTCTCGTCAAATTTTGCTGCAAAGGTAACATTTTTTTGGGAATTATTATGTGGTGTCGGCTTTTTTTTGTAATTTCGCACCATGAACCCCAAATCATTATCATTATGGAGAAAACTCTTGTATTGTTGAAGCCCAGTTGCGTACAGCGGCAACTGATTGGCGAGATTGTGAACCGTTTTGAGCGTCGCGGACTGCGCGTGGCAGGTATGAAGATGATGCAACTCTCTGACGAGATTTTGCGCGAACACTATGCCCACCTTGTAGACCGTCCCTTCTTCCCCTCATTGGCAGCCTCCATGCAAACCTCACCAGTAGTGGCCCTTGCCCTCGAAGGTGTGGATGCCGTACAGGTGGTACGTACCATGACTGGCTCCACCAACGGACGTGAGGCTGCGCCAGGAACCATCCGTGGCGACTACTCGATGAGCAACCAGCAGAATATCGTTCATGCCAGCGACTCTACGTCGAATGCCGAAATAGAGTTGAAGCGTTTCTTCCGCGATGAGGAGATCTTCGACTACACCAGCGGTGCCATAGGTTTTATCTATGGTGACGGCGAAGCGAAATAAGTTACTGGAAAATGAGTGTGGTTAGTTTTTCTGTGGCGAACAGGTCGTTCGCCACTTTCTGAATATCCTCGCTTGTCACTTGGTCGATACTTTCATAGAGGTGGGTAATGTCCTTCTCCCATCCATAGTGCAGGAAACTCTTACCGAAGTCGAGGGCAAACTGCTCACGATTGTCACAGGCAATGGCGATCTGGCCCTTCAACTGGCGTTTGGCATTGCGTAGTTGGGTGGTTGTAAGGGGCTTCTGCATCACCTTGTCCAGTTCACGACGCACCAGACGGAGGCATTTCCTGACATCGTGCGGATCGCAGCCGAAATAGATGCTCCAGATGCCTGTGTCACCATAACTCACCATCGTACTCTCGACGGTATAGACCAGTCCGTGGCGTTCACGGAGGGAGAGGTTCAGGCGGGCATTCATCCCTGGACCACCTAAAATATTATTTAATAGGTAGAGGGGGATACGCAGAGGGTGATGGATATCGTAGGCCTGTGTGCCGAGCATCACATGTGCCTGGTGTGTACCAAGAGAACGGGTGATAGTATTATTTAATGAGGAATGAGAAATGAGAGATGAGGAATGTTGAAGATTACCGTTGATTGAATCCTCGCTTGTCTGGTAATCATCATTTCTAATTTCTAATTTCTCATTACTCATTATTCTGCAAAGTCGCTTGAAGTCAACATCCCCATACACAAAGAAGATGGCATTGTCAGGACGGTAGTGGCGGCGCACGAAACGCAGGGCATCATCTGTGGTATAGGTGCGCAGTTGCTCTGCCTTACCTAAGATGTTATGTCCGAGGGGATGGCCTTCGAAGAGGATATTCTCGAATTCATCGTAGATCAGTTCGGCTGGGGAGTCGTTATAACTCTCGATTTCATCGCAGATGACTTCCACCTCTTTGTCAATCTCATGCTGTGGATACTGGCTGTGGAAGACGATGTCTGTCAGGATATCTACAGCCTGGGTGAAGTGCTCCTTGGAGATGGCGGCATAGAAAACAGTATCTTCCTTATTGGTGAAGGCATTGAGTTCGCCCCCCACACCCTCCAAGGCATTGATGATTTGCAGGGCATTGCGTTTCTCGGTACCCTTGAATGTCATGTGCTCGCAGAAATGCGCCAGGCCCTCCTCGCCTCCCCGTTCATCACGGGTACCTGCCGCTATTTGGTAGCCGCAATAGACCACCTGTGAAGCCGACGGCAGATGAATAATCCGCAGCCCGTTTTCAAGCGTATGAGTATTGTATTTCGTCATTTGGTCAGCAAAGGTACAACCTTTTTGTTAGACTTCCAAATAATACGGAAGAAATTATGAGGCGAAGATTCAACTCCAAAATGCAACTACGTCTGCAAAGGTAAGAAAAAAGTCTGAACAGGCGCCATGAATCCGAGTTTTTTTCTTGGTCTTGCATTAATTTTGTATTGTATTTGCTTTATTTGTTCTTCTGTATAGTTGTC
>JAFZNI010000203.1 GCA_017551005.1 Prevotella sp. | reverse complement strand
CAACTATACAGAAGAACAAATAAAGCAAATACAATACAAAATTAATGCAAGACCAAGAAAAAAACTCGGATTCATGGCGCCTGTTCAGACTTTTTTCTTACCTTTGCAGACGTAGTTGCATTTTGGAGTTGAATCTTCGATCGTATGAAATAGACCATTATACTTTGTGGGCTCGTAAAAAACATGTACCTTTGCAGCCCTTTTAAATTTCAATAGGTACAAAAATGTTATTAAGTTATTGCAAATCAGAGTCTTGTATTAACGACCTGCTCCGCCATGTGATGGAGTCCGGCGATAGGATGACGAAAGAATCCCCTGTTGCCAGTTATGAAATGATCGGTCGTTTGTTTATTGTATTTGGTGTGGTGTGTAAAACCGCCGGTGAATTGTATGAATTGGAGAAGGAGTCCAGAAGGACGTTCCTTGACCTGATGGGAATTGACTACGAACGTTATGTCGGCCTATTTGAGGCACAGCGTGTTGCCTTAAAGCGAGTGCTCGGTCGTGTGCCGCTCTTCCGTGACCGAGACTACCAGAAATATCCTCAGGTCGCTGTCGAAGATGTCTTGTCGGTCAAGGAGGAATTCCTGCCTCTGGAGCAATTGCCGTTCTGCGGCAATCGGAAGGCGCAGGAGTGTAACTTTGACGCCACCCGGTTTGCCTATATGATGCATGACATGATCTTCTTAGGTCTGGAGGGCATTGTCAAATTCACTCAAGGTATGCATGAACACCAACAGATGTTGTCTGTTCAACCAGAGATGCGTGCCAAGCGGTGGCAGCGGATGATAGATGACTATCGTGAGCATGAGTGGGAGGGTGACAAACAACTGTTCCTGAAGAGACGGGATGACCACGTCAGTCAGTACGGTTGCGACAAGACCTCTCTCACGGAGTTGATGAAACAAATTGACAATGAGGCTACCAATCAGTTGTTTGGAGGGATGGTGGCTACGCTCAACTATCATTACCTGCATCATAATGACCACGTCACGTATGTCTTTGAGAATCGCGGCCAACTAACTCGGGAGCATATCATCCAACACCTGAAGTTCATCCATATCCACAAACTCCTGGAACAAGAGATTGCGTTGTGCGACCTGCGGCAGCCGGCTGTCGGGGCGTACGCCGACCTGTTTACGAGCCGTGCCGCCCAGGAATTGGCCATGCTGCTTGCGCCTGTCATCGCCAAGCATGTGGACTTCAGGCACAACTACCATTATGCCGCCTGGGCAATGGCCATGAGGGACATGGGGCTCCTCAAAGCCAACAAACGTAATGGAACGACCTTGGTAGAATTCATTAACAAGACGTTTCATGAACAAATAGACAAGTCCACCCTGTTGCGGTACATGAACAAGGATGATTGTGAGATAATCAGAGACCTGTATGAGACCATCTTGTCCGTCGTCCGTCAGGAAATGGACCGCGATCCACGACTCCACGCCCTCAACGCTTTTGCAACAAATGCCCTCAAATGACCTTCAATTTGTTGCAAAAATGGGGTTTTGCTAAAGGTTTGTTAACATTCGCAATCCCGAAGGAGGGCGTTTTTGCAACAAATGCCCTTTTTTGAAGAAAAAATGTTGCAAAACTCAGATGCGCCTTGATATTCTTGGTAATTTCGCACTCGCAAACAAGTAATATTAGTTAATATCAGCGCAAATGAGTGAAGAAGCATTCAATTTAGTAAAGGGCCGTCTGGCACAAAGAAGTCAGGCTGCCACCTACGGGAACCGAAAGGCTCCGACACAAGAGGAGATTGACAGTTTGTACAGCGAGCGCATCACGCCAGAGACGGACTTGCCGCCAATGATGCCGCTGTTCAAGATGTTCGATGTGCCGTGTTTCTACCGGGGCGAACTGGTAGCCGACTGCGGCAGGGCGAAGAGCGGTAAGACGTTTTTCCTCTCGATCCTGATGGCCAGTGCCCTGAAGAAACAGGTGTTGGCTATGGAACGGCTGACGGAAGAGCCGCTGAAGGTACTGTGGATTGATACCGAGCAGAGCCAGCAGAGCACTCAGGAGATTATGAAAGAGCGCATCATGCCTCTGGCGGAGGTGGGGAAACTGGAGGATACGCAGTTCTTCGCCTTCAACCTGCGGGGCCTGGGCTTCGAGATACGCCGGAAGATGGTGGACGTGGCCGTTCAGGAGGTCAAGCCAGACATCTGTATCATCGACGGCATCAAGGACCTGATGACCGACATCAATGATGCCGTTCAGGCCACACGCATCATGGAGAACCTGATGGCACTGGCCAAGGCATCGAACTGCTGTATCGTCTGCGTGCTCCACCTGAACAAGAACGAGCAGGACTGGAATATGCGCGGCTCCATCGGTACCGAACTGACCAACAAGGCCTTCGAGGTGTTCCAGTGCAGTATCAT
>JAFZNI010000202.1 GCA_017551005.1 Prevotella sp. | reverse complement strand
TTCATGTCCGCTTCGAGCAGATTCATCCCTTCCAAGATGGCAACGGACGAGTGGGTCGCCTCATCATGTTCAAAGAATGCCTCGCAAACGCCATCGTCCCCTTCATCATCACAGACGACCTGAAACTATTCTATTATCGTGGTCTCCACGAATGGGGCCACATAAACGGATACTTAATTGATACTTGCCTCACTGCCCAAGATCAGTATAAAGCGATTTTAGCACATTTTGAAATGACATAGATTATGGATACAAAACGAATACTTGGATTTCTCCGTCAGGTGATGGCCAACAACAATCGGGCTTGGTTTCAGGCGCATAAGGCGGAATATGATGCCGTTCGTCAGGAGTTCGAACGGGGCGTGGCTCAGGCGTTGGAGCGTATCTGCAGTTTTGATGAGGAAGTCGTGCATCTGACAGTCAAGGACTGCACCTACCGTTTCTATCGCGATACGCGTTTCTCAGCAGATAAATCACCCTATAAGAACCATTTTGGAGCCTACATAGACGCTAAAGGCAAGAAGGCGCTGAGGGGTGGCTATTATCTGCATCTAGAGCCAGAACATTGTCTGTTGGCTGTGGGTAACTATTGGTTGCCAACAAACATTCTGACTTCTTGTCGTAACAAGATAATGACAGAGACCGACGAGTGGCTGCGATGCGTGGAGAACAAGGAGTTTCTAAGGTATTTTGGCAGCGATGTCGCCAGTTCCTTCCAAGAACCCACGAACGTTTCGAGTTGGGATCAGCCACAGGGTTTTGGTTTAGAGAAACTCAAAACCTGTCCTTCGGGCTTTCCTAAGAATTGGGAGTATGTCCGTTATCTGCGCCTGAAGGACTATTGTGCCTGGCACGCTGTCGATGAGGATTTCTTCGAGGGCTATGGCTGGCTCGACGAAATGGAGAAGATGTATCGTGCTGCCAAGCCGATGATGGACTTTCTGAACGAGGTGATTGACGACTACGAGTAAATACAAGAGGATAATCGATCATTTTGCGAATGTCCGCAAAATGGTATGACACCTTTTCACCAGCACCTTTATCATTCATACCACGAAATGTTTTCCCTTAAAAATGATGGAAAACATTTTGGTTTCGAAAAGTTATCCATCAAAATCGTTGGGTAACTTTTTGGTTTTGGGAAATTATCCATTAAAATCGATGGATAACATTTTGGCTTCGAAAAATTACCCATCGAAATCGTTGGGTAATATTTTGGTTTTGAAAAATTACCCATCAAAATCGATGGGTAACATTTTGGTTTTGAAAAATTACCCAATAAAATCGTTGGGTAATATTACACGCTGTTCCTAACACCTATGTTTCATTATTTAATCTTCTTTCCTCTGTAGTAGGCATCAAAGGTATCTTCACCATAGCCGTCACCCGAATACTTGAAAGTAGCCGCCATAGCGCCTTCCACCTTTTCACCATAATAATATACGTTGACGGCATCCTTGGCATAGCCGCCACCAAGTTCCACGAAAGAACCAGGCATCGCATCGAGTTTCTTGTTGCCGTAATACACGTGCAGTTGCGTTTTGAAATAACCCCTGCGAGCAACAGGCTCCTCGTCGTTCTTTTCGTGATGTCGCCAGGTGCTACGCTCCTTCAGGCGGAACGTCGACGGATCTACATTCTCAAGCACCTTACCATTCAGATACACATTGTGACTGTCTTTTGCGTAGCCGCCTCCCAAATCCTGAAAAGTCTTTGCATCAGCATGCATCATGATTTCGTCGATGTAATAAACCCTGCCATGATCCGTTTCATACCGTTGTGCATCACTCGTCATGGCCCACCCTATCATTGCTACCAGCAAGAAGGTCTTCTGTAAAATAGTTGTCTGTTTCATAATCGTAAAAATTTAAAAACGTTTATTTGTTTGCAAAGATACACCATTTCCCACAAACAAAAAACGGGAAATCCCTATTATTTCATAGAATTTCCCTACAAGCAAGAAAAAGCCAGGAAATCTAATGAATCGCGGAATTGTTTGGTGGTTCGAGAGAAAATAACTACCTTTGCAACGCAATGGAAACAAAACGAATACTCAGATTTCTCCCTGTATGGTCATTGCTGGTTCTGGCACCAGTGATGCTGATGGCGCAGGAGGTGACGGTGCTGAAACAACGGAAATTCCCCAAGACGGTGTCCGCTGGAAACTATAGTGGTATCACGTGGTTGGGAGGTTCTCGTTATGCTGTGGCGAACGATAAATCGCCAACGGCTGGCTTCTACCTGATGACAATCAAAACAGACAGCATCTCTGGCGAATTATTGTCCGTTTGCGAAGACTCTTTTCTCACCAGTGGCCAGCCCAATCGTGATGAGGAAGGCATCTGTTATATGCCTCAGACACAGACGGTTTTCGTGAGTGGAGAGAAGGATCAGGAGATTCTGGAGTACAACCTACAAGGTCAGTTGACAGGCAGGAAATTGCACATTCCAGAGATATTCAAGGCAATCTATCCCAATGGTGGTTTCGAGGCACTCACCTATCAACCACAAACCCATCGTTTCTGGACCACGACGGAGTTTACGTTGAAGGCAGACGGAGAACAGCCAACGATAGAAAGGAAAATTGGCAATCGTCTGCGCTTGCAGTCTTTTGGTGATGACTTGCAGCCCAAAGAGCAGTACTGGTACGAAACGGACTCAACCATCATAAAGAAGCGCAAGGGTCGTAGCATCTTGGGTGTCAGTGGTTTGGCTGCACTGGAAGACGGACGGATCGTGGTGCTGGAACGTGAGATGTACTTTCCTAAGAAGCAGATCGGTTCGTATTCGCTCGTCAAACTCTATCTGGTGAATCCCTCACAGCAGCAGCCTGGCGAAGTGCTGAGAAAAACCCTTCTGACGGAGTTTCGTACGAAGGTGAACCTCACTCGCAGAAACTTTGCCAACTATGAAGGTATCTGTATTGGGCCCAAACTAGCAGACGGACGCCAACTGCTCGTCCTCATCTGCGATTCCCAAAATCAATATCGTGGTATTATGAGAGACTGGTTTAAAACCATCGTCCTTCCTTAAAAAAGGATAAAAATTTGGTGGTTTGCCAATAAATATGTATCTTTGTGGCTTGAAATTAATTCATTACTAACAAATATCTTTAAAAAAATGAACAACGTACCTGTAATTAAGATTGGAATCGTCGCCGTTTCTCGCGACTGTTTCCCTGAGTCATTGGCAGTTAACCGTCGTAAGGCTGTGATTGCCGAGTATGAAAAGAAGTTTGGTAAGGAAGGCATCTACGAGTGCCCCATTTGCATTGTTGAGAGCGAGATTCACGCCCAGCAGGCTCTGGCTGATGTCGAGAAGGCTGGCTGTAACGCCCTCTGTGTTTATCTTGGCAACTTCGGTCCTGAGATCTCTGAGACCATGATTGCCGACTGGTTCAAGGGCCCGTCGATGTTTATCGCTGCTGCTGAGGAGACTCAGAAGGACCTGATTGATGGTCGTGGCGATGCTTACTGCGGTATGCTGAACGCCAGCCAGGCTCTGAGCCTGCGCAAGACACGTGCTTACATCCCTGAAGAGCCCGTTGGCGACGCTGCCCAGTGTGCTGAGATGATTCACGAGTTCCTGCCTATCGCTCGTGCTATCGTAGGTCTGCAGAACCTGAAGATTATCTCCTTCGGTCCTCGTCCAAACAATTTCCTGGCTTGTAACGCTCCTATCCGTGCCCTCTATGATCTCGACGTGGAGATTGAGGAGAATTCAGAACTCGACCTGCTCGAGGCGTTCCAGAAGCACCAGGGCGACCCACGTATCGACGATGTGGTGAAGGATATGGCTGCTGAACTCGGCACAGGTAACAAGATTCCTTCTGTGCTGCCGAAACTCGCTCAGTATGAGTTGACGCTGACCGACTGGATCGAGGGTCACAAGGGCTCACGTCAGTTCGTGGCTATGGCCAACAAGTGCTGGCCTGCTTTCCAGACGATGTTCGGCTTCGTTCCCTGCTATGTGAACAGCCGTCTGACAGGTCGTGGTATCCCCGTGGCTTGTGAGGTGGACATCTATGGCGCTCTGTCTGAGTACATCGGCACCTGCATCACTCAGGATGCTGTGACCCTGCTCGACATCAACAACTCTGTTCCTACAGATATGTACGAGGAGAGCATCAAGGGCAAGAAGTTTGCTTGCGACAGTTACACAGAGAAGGAGATCTTCATGGGCTTCCACTGTGGTAACACCGCTTCTTCGAAGGTTTGCAACTGCCAGATGTGCTTCCAGCGTATTATGGCCCGTGCTCTGCCTGTAGAGGTGACAAATGGTACCCTCGAGGGTGACTTGAAACCAGGCTTGGCAACAGTCTATCGTCTGCAGTCAACTGCTGATACCAAACTCCGTGCATACATCGCTCAGGGCGAGATCATCCCAGTGGCTACCCGCTCATTCGGTTCTATCGGTATCTTCGGTATCAAGAACATGAGCCGCTTCTATCGTCACGTCCTCATCGAGAAGCACTATCCACACCACGCAGCCGTGATGTTCGAGCACGCTGGTAAGTATCTGTGGGAGGTGCTGAAGTACATGGGTATCCCCGTTGAGGAGATTGACTACAACTTCCCGAAGGGTGACTACTACCCCACCGAGAATCCTTTCGCATAAGGTTTATTCCATCAATAGATGGAGGGTGCGTCGAATAGGCGCACCCTCTTTATAAAGTATAAAGTGGCAATTATGGCAAAGAAAGACGGGGAACTCACCCCGATGATGAAACAGTTTTTCGATTTGAAGGCAAAGCATCCCGATGCTGTGCTGCTGTTTCGTTGTGGTGACTTCTACGAGACTTATTGCGAAGATGCCGTAACGGCTGCTAAGATACTGGGTATCACACTGACCCATCGTAACAACGGTTACAACAAGGGCGACGAGATGGCGGGATTCCCCCATCATGCCCTTGACACCTATCTGCCCAAACTTGTCCGGGCAGGGAAGCGTGTGGCTATCTGTGACCAACTCGAAGACCCCAAACTGACTAAGAAACTCGTCAAGCGTGGTATTACGGAACTCGTGACACCTGGTGTGGCACTGTCCGACAATGTGCTGAACTATAAGGAGAATAATTTCCTCGCTGCTGTGCATTTCGGCAAGACGGCATACGGTGTGGCATTCCTCGATATCTCTACGGGTGAGTTCCTGACAGGCGAAGGTACACAGGACTATGTGGAGAAACTCTTAGGCAATTTCTCGCCCAAGGAGGTGCTCTTTGAACGAGGGAAGAAACAGCAGTTCGAACAGCGGTTTGGTAATAAGTTCTTTACTTTCGAACTCGACGACTGGGTGTTTACTGACCAGACCTCACGTCAGAAACTCTTGAAGCATTTCCGCGTAAAAAACCTGAAGGGCTTTGGCGTGGATCATCTGCAGAATGGTATTATCGCTGCGGGGGCCATCCTGCAATACCTTGAACAGACGCAGCACACGCAGATAGGACATATCACCTCGATCTCCCGTATTGAGGAGGACAGGTACGTGCGACTGGATAAGTTCACCATCCGCAGCCTTGAGTTGATCCATCCGATGCAGGATGACGGTAAGTCGCTGTTGGATGTGATAGACAAGACGGTGAGTCCGATGGGTGGACGATTGTTGCGCCGCTGGCTGGTGTTCCCGTTGAAGGATGAAAAGCCCATCAACGAGCGCCTCGACATCGTGGAGTATTACTACCGAGAACCAGAGTTCCGCCAGTGTATCGACGATCAGATTCATCGTATCGGCGACTTGGAACGAATCATCTCCAAGGTAGCCGTAGGGCGTGTGTCGCCTCGCGAGGTGGTGCAACTAAAGACGGCTCTTCAGGCCATCCAACCGATTAAGACGGCTTGTCTCTATGCCGATAATGAGGCCTTGAAACGGGTGGGCGAGCAGTTGAATCTCTGCGAGTCGTTGCGTGACAGGATCGAAAAGGAAATCCAGAATGATCCGCCACAATTGGTAGCCAAGGGAGGCGTGATCCGCGATGGCGTGAATGCAGAACTTGATGAACTCCGCAGCATTGCCTATAGCGGTAAGGACTATCTGTTGAAGATTCAACAGCGTGAGGCAGAACTGACGGGTATCAGTTCGTTGAAAATCGGCTATAACAATGTCTTCGGCTATTACCTTGAGGTACGCAACACCTATAAGGATCTGGTGCCACAGGAGTGGGTGCGTAAGCAGACACTGGCTCAGGCGGAGCGCTATATCACTCAGGAACTGAAGGAGTACGAAGAGAAAATACTGGGCGCTGAGGATAAGATCCTGAGTCTTGAGGCAAAACTCTTCAACGACCTAATTCTGGGTATGCAGGAGTTCATCCCGCAGATTCAGATCAATGCCAATATCGTGGCTCGCCTCGACTGCCTGCTCTCGTTTGCGAAGGTGGCGGAGGAGAATAAGTATATCCGTCCTGTGATTGATGCTTCGGAGGTGATAGACATCAAACAGGGTCGCCATCCTGTCATTGAGACGGAGTTGCCCTTGGGTGAGCGTTATATTCCCAATGACATTCTGCTCGACAATGAGTGGCAGCAGATCATTATCATCACGGGTCCGAATATGGCTGGTAAATCGGCACTGTTGCGTCAGACGGCATTGATAGTACTATTGGCGCAGATAGGTTGTTTTGTGCCCGCAGAAGCCGCGAGAATCGGTCTGGTGGATAAAGTATTCACCCGTGTGGGTGCCTCAGACAATATCTCGCTTGGCGAAAGTACCTTTATGGTGGAGATGACGGAGGCCTCTAATATATTAAATAATGTGTCTTCGCGCTCTTTGGTGCTCTTCGATGAGTTAGGTCGAGGTACCAGTACATACGATGGTATTTCCATCGCTTGGGCCATTGTGGAATATCTCCATGAGAATGCCAAAGGTCATCCTCGTACGCTCTTTGCCACGCACTATCACGAACTGAACGAGATGGAGAAAAACTTCTCCCGCATCAAGAACTACAATGTCTCTGTGAAGGAGGTGGATGGCAAAGTGATTTTCCTCCGTAAATTAGAACGGGGAGGCTCCGAGCACTCCTTTGGTATTCATGTGGCAGAGATTGCTGGTATGCCTCGCAGTATTGTGAAGCGCGCCAATGTGATTCTGAAGCAGTTGGAGGCTGAGAATGCCCAAGTAGGCAGTGTCGGCAAACCAACAGCAGAAATCGCCGCCTCTCGCGAAGGTATGCAACTCTCCTTCTTCCAACTCGACGATCCCGTGCTCTGTCAGGTGCGCGACGAGATCCTGGGCCTCGACGTCAACAACCTCACGCCTCTCGAAGCCCTCAACAAACTCAACGACATCAAAAAAATCGTCTCAGGAAAGTGAGGCGATTTCTTTTTATACTTGTTTTTTAGCCCTTATCATGCAATAGACACCAATGATGATGAAGGGAATCGAAAGGATTTGTCCCATGTCGAGGGGGAGGGAGGCTTCGAAGGCTTCCTGGATTTCCTTGGTGTACTCGATAAAGAAGCGGAAGGTGAAGATATAAGTGAGGCAGAAGCCGAAGTACCAGCCAGTACCAATCTTCTCTGGCATACGCTTGTGGAGATACCACATGATACCAAACAGGATGGCGTAGGCAATGGCCTCGTAGAGTTGTCCTGGGTGACGGGGCATCATATCTACCCGCTCGAAGATAAAGGCCCAGGGAACGTCTGTGATCTTACCGATGATCTCAGAGTTCATAAGGTTGCCGAGACGGATGAAACAAGCCGTCGTACCTGTGGCAATGGCGATATTGTCGAGTACCGTCCAGATGCTGAGTTTGGTCTTGCGGACATAGAGCCATAGGGCTAACATCAGACCTAAGGTGCCACCATGCGAGGCCAAGCCTGCATAACCTGTCAAGAAGAAGCCAAATGTCTGGCCCAGCCAACTGCCGTCATTGCCGAAATGGATGGGCAGCAACATCTCTATAAAGCCTTGCCATGAGGTTAGGAAATCCTGTGGCTGATAGAAGAGGCAATGTCCTAAACGCGCACCAATCAGGATGCCAAAGAAACAATAGATAAAGAGCGGATCGAAGAGTTCATCCTTGATATTTTGCTCTTTATAAAGCCGTCTGACAACAAAGTAAGCCAGTGCCAGTCCGATGATCCACATCAGCCCGTACCACCGCACCGTGATAAAACTCAGACGAAAAGCCTCTAAGTCCGGATTCCAGATAATATAACTCAATAGATTCATCATACGTTAAAGCGGAAATGCATGATATCACCGTCCTGAACCACGTAGTCCTTACCCTCGACGCCCATCTTTCCTGCTTCGCGGACAGCAGCCTCAGAGCCGTATTGGATATAGTCGTCGTACTTGATCACCTCAGCACGGATAAAACCTTTTTCGAAGTCCGTATGGATGACGCCAGCACACTGAGGCGCCTTCCAACCCTTCTTATAGGTCCAGGCCTTCACCTCCATCTCACCAGCAGTGATAAAGGTCTCGAGGTTCAGCAGGGCATAGGCCTTCTTAATCAGACGATTGACGCCACTCTCCTCCAAGCCGAGTTCTTCGAGGAACATCTGCTTGTCTTCGTACGATTCGAGTTCTGCGATATCCTCTTCCGTCTTGGCGGCGATAATCATCATCTCGGCACCTTCTTCCTTGGCCAACTCCCCTACCCTCTTCGTGAAGTCATTGCCGTCCTTGGCATCAGCCTCGCCGACGTTGCAGACATAGAGCACAGGCTTCGAGGTCAACAGGAAGAGGTTACGGGCACAGTCTTGTTCGTCCTTTGTCTCAAACTCCACGATACGGGCATTCTTGCCCTGTTCTAGCACCTCCTTATAAGCCTTCAGGACAGTCACTTCTATCTTCGCATCCTTATTGCCGGCAGCAGCGGCTTTCTCTGTTTTGGCGAGACGGCTCTCGATGGTTTCAAGGTCCTTCAACTGCAATTCTGTATCGATAATCTCCTTGTCGCGGATGGGATCGATGGTGCCATCCACATGGGTGATATTCTCATCCTCGAAGCAACGAAGCACGTGAATGATTGCATCTGTCTCACGAATATTTCCCAAGAACTTGTTTCCTAAGCCTTCACCCTTTGAGGCACCTTTCACCAGACCAGCAATATCCACTATCTCACAAGTGGCAGGCACGATACGACCCGGATGTACCAACTCGGCCAATTTCGTCAGTCGTTCATCAGGTACGGTAATCACACCCACGTTGGGCTCAATCGTACAAAAGGGGAAATTTGCTGCCTGCGCCTTTGCACTCGACAGACAATTGAAAAGCGTCGATTTGCCCACGTTAGGCAGTCCGACGATACCACATTTTAATGCCATTTTCTTCTATAAACGTTTATTTTCGGCGACAAAGGTACGAAAAAGAAGTGAAAAGTGAAAAGTGAAGCGTGAAAAGTTATCTTTCTTTGCAACTTTTTGTACCTTTGCAGCGTCAAATAGACAAAGTGAAACCCCAAAAGAGAAAGAAATGAAGACTAATTTATTATTAATGTTGACTGCTTTGATGCTCTCAGTATCAGGGTGCAAGGTAAGTCTTGGTGACGGTGTAGAACTCGTAGAACCCAGTGAGAATATCGTCAAGACTAAGTATCCGTTGGATGCTTTCGACAAGGTGGAAAGTCATGTGGTGGGTAATATCCAACTGGTTCAGAGTAACCAGAGTCGAGTGACGCTGTCGGCACCTGAGAATTATGTCGACTTATTCAGTATCAATAGCGAACACGGGAAATTGGATATAAACTTCTCGAAAGACAATATCAATATCGATGCGAGCAACATCACCATTATCGTCTATACGCCGACCCTCCATAAAGTCAAGAATTCCGGTGCGGCTGATGTCCGTCTGGACAGTCTGACGACTGATGAATTGGAGATTGACAACTCTGGTGTAGGTGCCTTCGATCTGGCTCAGATCAGGGCTCGCGAAATAGAGGTGAAATGCAGTGGTGTGGGCAGTATCAAAGTGAGTGGTAAGACTGAGGAGGCCGAGTACGAATGCAGTGGCGTGGGCAGTATCAATGCCGTAGATATGAAAGCCTCTCATGTCGACGCATTGGTCAGTGGAGTAGGGGGCATCAAATGCTTCGCCTCAGACTTTATCAAAGGGCGCGTCACAGGTGTCGGCAGTCTGGAATATGCTGGTAATCCAGCCAAGAAAGATCTCAATCACTCGATGACGGGCGGCATCACGGAATTGTAATCAGGTATGGAAGAAATCTATTTTGGCAAATCCAAAAATACCCTAACTACATTAGTCATTTTTGTCTGTAGTTTAGGGTATTTATGGTTCGTATATGAATTGTTTGCCAGAGACTTCCTTGACATGAGACAAAAGTCGGGCACTGATGGCATCTTCTATGTTATTTTGGCCGTCATTATCTTTGGTGCTTTGTTGCTCCTATTTATCAATTGGATCTATCTCCGACAGTTTGTAAAGTGTATCATCCTTCGTCAGCCGGCGTTGGTACTGACAGATGACAGTCTTCATGTTTACGACAATTTTGCAGGTAAGTATATTGTGTTTCCTTGGGCGCAAATCGAGGCCTTTGAACCTTTTGATTACAAAGGAACAACCACTTATTACGTCGTACTGAAGGATTATGAAGTCTTTTATCAACAGCTGTCTAGCATGTTGCGTCGCTTCATTATGTGGTCGAATAGCCTTATAGTCCGACGCTCAGTTATCAACATCGATATCCATTCGATGGATGTTGATGCGGACTGGCTTTTAGACGAGATGAATAGCCGTCTTAGTGCGTCTTAATGAGCCTCGAGCCAGTTGTTGCCAAAGCCGGAATCGGCTACGAGAGGCACTTTTAAGTCGATTGCACGCTGCATTTCTTCAATCACAATATGCTCAACTTTTTCTTTCTCCTCAGGGATGACGGAGAAGTTGAGTTCGTCGTGTACCTGCAGGATCATCTTGCTTTTGATGCCCTCTGCCTTAAAGCGTTGGAAGATATGTATCATTGCCACTTTGATGATATCAGCAGCAGTGCCCTGAATGGGGGCATTGATGGCGTTACGCTCGGCAAAACCACGAACGGTGGCATTGTGTGAGTTGATATCTGGCAGGTATCGGCGACGACCGAATAGGGTCGTGACATAGCCTTTCTGACGGGCTATCTCCTTCGATTTCTCCATGTAGTCGTGTACCTGTGGGAAGGTAGCGAAATAGCCGTCGATGAGCATCTTGGCTTCATCGCGAGGGATGTCTAAACGTTCTGCCAAACCAAAGACGGTGATGCCATAGATGATGCCGAAGTTGGCACGTTTCGATTTGGTACGTTCGTCGCGTGTCACTTCTTCGATGGGCTTCTTATAGATATTAGCTGCGGTGGCTGCATGCAAATCTTTGCCTTCGTTGAACACGCGGATCATATTTTCATCCTGCGACAGATGTGCCATCACACGCAGTTCAATCTGTGAATAGTCTGCTGAAAAGAACAGACACCCAGGCTCTGGTACAAAGGCTTTTCTGATCTCCTTACCATCCTCACCTCTGATAGGGATGTTCTGGAGATTAGGATCACTCGAAGAAAGACGACCTGTGGCGGTAATCGTCTGATTAAACGAAGTGTGGATATGTCCTGTGCGCTTATTAATCAGAGAGGGTAGGGCATCGACGTATGTGCCGAGCAGCTTCTTTAAGCCTCTGTGTTCCAAAATGTCTGCCACGATTTCGTGCTTGTTGCGCAGTTGCTGAAGCACATCTTCAGAGGTGACGTATTGGCCCGTTTTGGTCTTCTTGGCTTTCTCTACAATCTTCAACTTGTCGAAGAGAATGTCACCAACTTGTTTGGGTGAGGCAATATTGAAATGTTCGCCTGCGAGTTCGTAGATACGCTGCTCGATCTCCAGCATTCTCTTGGTTAAAATATCTGACGTTTCTTGAAGCGATGCAGTATCCAGACAGACCCCGTTCATCTCCATCTCTGCGAGCACAGGCATCAATGGCATCTCGATGTTATAGAAGAGATCTTCGCATTCGAATTTCTTCAGTTCGGGTTCGAGTTTGTTCTTCAGGCGTAAGGTGATGTCGGCATCCTCTGCTGCATATTCATACACTTTCGAAGGTTCAAGGTCGCGCATCGAACGTTGGTTCTTTCCCTTGGGTCCGATGAGTTCATCGATATGGATGGTCTGGTAGTTGAGATAGATCTCTGCCATGTAGTCCATGTTGTGTCGGAGTTCGGGTTGAATGAGGTAGTGGGCGATCATCGTGTCCCACATCTGTCCTTTCAGTTCGATGCCATAGTTGCGTAACACTTCGAGATCGTACTTCAGATTTTGTCCGACTTTCAGGATTTTCTCACTTTCATAGACCTCTTTAAAGATATTAACAAAACGCAACGCTTCTTCACGTTTGGCTGGAACGGGCACATAAAATGCCTCGAATTCCTTCACCGCGAAGCTCAAACCGACCAATTCTGCATCGATTGGCGAAGTTGAAGTGGTTTCCGTATCTAGACTGAGAATTTCGTTTGTCAAGAAATAATCACATAATTTCTTTAAATCTTCCTCATTTTCAACGAGTTTGTAATCGTGAGGTGTCGTTTTAAGCGTCTCAAAACTCGAATTTTCGTTCAAATCTGCACCGTCGGCAGGAAATTCTGCAAAGAGATCGAGTTGTGCGTTCACAGGTTTTTGCGGTTTTTGGCTTTTTTTAAGAACTCGGTCTGCGAACGACTTCATCTCCAGTTCAAGAAGCAATTTGCCCAGTTCGTCCTCATTCGGCTCAACGAGTTTCAAATTTTCCATATCGAGCTCGATGGGCACATCGGTTTTGATGGTGGCAAGGAAATAACTCATCTTGATATCGTCCACATGCTCCTCCACCTTTTCGCGAAGTTTACCTTTGATTTCTGCTGAACGTGATAATAATCCTTCGATGGAACCGAACTCATTGATGAGTTTCACGGCAGTCTTCTCACCCACACCTGGACACCCAGGGAAATTATCCGCTGAGTCACCCATCAGTGCCAGCAGGTCGATGACGGATTGTGTCGATGGAATGCCGTATTTTTCCATTACCTCCTTAGGTCCCATCGTCTCGTAACCACCTCCATGACGAGGTCGGAAGATGAACACATTGTCACTCACCAATTGTCCATAGTCCTTATCAGGCGTCAGCATATACGTCTCCACTCCGATGGAACCGGCTTTTTTGGCCAGTGTTCCGATGACGTCGTCAGCCTCGAAACCATCCACTTGCAAGATAGGGATACGGTAGGCCTTGAGCAGATCCTTAATGATAGGCACTGCCTTGCGGATATCCTCTGGCGTCTCTTCACGCTGGGCCTTATACTCTGGGAAAGCCTCGCTGCGGAAGGTAGGACCGTGGGGGTCGAAGGCCACGCCGATATGGGTAGGTTTCTCTTTTTCAAGCACTTCGTTGAGTGTGTTCAGGAAGCCGACAATGGCACTGGTATTGAGACCCTTCGAGTTGATTCGTGGGTTCTTGATGAACGCGTAATAACTGCGATAAATCAGCGCATAAGCGTCTAAAAGAAACAATTTCTGCATAACTTTCTTAATTTTCGGTGTAAAATTACTTAAAATTCTTCGAAATATATCGTTTTTTACTATTTTTGTATCGAAATTCTGTGCGAAATGGATTATTTGTCAACGATAAGAAAACCCATTGAGGGCGAGTTGAACGACTTTGTGGAGTTGTTCAATAAATGTTTGTCAGAAGAGGATGGCCTTCTTGGTACTGTGCTTTCACATATTCGTCAGCGAGGTGGCAAGCGCATGCGTCCTATCTTGATTCTGTTGACAGCCCTGAATTATGGTCGTGTGTCTGATGTAACTCAAAACTCTGCTTTGGGTCTGGAACTGCTACATACTGCCAGCCTGGTTCACGATGATGTCGTGGACGAGAGTAGTGAGCGCCGAGGCCAGGCATCCGTCAACGCTTCGTATAATAATAAGGTGGCAGTCCTGGTGGGTGATTATATCCTGTCGACAGCCTTGTTGAGAGTAGCCTTGTCAAATAATCATAGAATCGTACAACTTTTGGCCGATTTGGGAAGAATCCTTGCCTCTGGAGAAGTACTTCAACTTTCGAATATCTCTAATCAGGAAATCTCGGAAGAGGTTTATTATCAGGTCATTAACAAAAAGACGGCTGTACTCTTTGAGGCTTGTTCAGAATTGGGAGCCATCTCTGCCGGAGCGTCTGAAGCAGAGATTTCAAAAGCAAGAAAATTCGGACATAATATCGGTATGATCTTCCAGATCCGTGATGATATCTTCGACTATTACGATTCTAAGGAGATAGGTAAACCTACGGGCAATGACATGACGGAGGGCAAGCTGACACTACCTGTCATTTATGCCCTGAATCATACGGATATGCCTTCTATTCTTACCCTGGCTAAGAAAGTGAAGGCAGGCACGATTAACCCCGATGAAATCGCTGTTCTGGTTGAGTTTACGAAGACACACGGGGGTATTGAGTATGCCGAGCAGAAGATGGAAGAATTTGCCAAAGAAGCTCGGAAATATATCGATGAAAGCGTCAAACCTGAGTTGAAGGACGCCTTCACCGCCTATCTCGAATACGTCGTTCAGAGAAACAAGTAGTACGCCTACTGGCGCACTTGAGTGCGCATACGAAAGAACTCCAGTTCGCCCCTAAGCGCACTGGAGTTCTCCTTTGTATTGGATTCCTTAATTCTTAGAAGAATTTCGTTTCTTCTCCTATGACTTCGCTCAACAACAGGTTTGCGAGTCGAGATGTGCCCATACGGAACCACTGATTCGTGAGCCATTTCTCGCCCAGAACCTCTTTCACAATGGTGTAGTAGATGAGTGCATCCATCACGCTGTTAAGGCCGCCAGCGGGCTTAAAACCAATCTGTATGCCTGTCTGCTCGTAGTATTCCTTGATGGCCTGACACATCACGTAGGCTGCCTCTGGTGTAGCTGCCGGCTGCTCTTTTCCAGTAGAAGTCTTGATGTAGTCGGCACCTGAATACATGGCAAGGAGCGAGGCGGTCTTGATGTTCGAAGCCGTCTTCAGACAGCCTGTCTCCAGGATCACCTTCATCTTCTTGTCACCGCAGGCCTCCTTCATCTGCTGGATTTCGTCGCAGACGGTGTCGTAGTCGCCACTGAGGAAGGCACCTACGCTGAGCACCATATCGATCTCTGTGGCGCCGTCTTTCACGGCCAGCCCTGTCTCTATCGTCTTCACCTCAATCAGGGCCTGAGAGCTGGGGAATGAGCCTGATACACAGGCCACCTCCACACCTTCTACTTCCAGGGTCTCTGAAACGATCTTCGCGAAGCGTGGATAGACGCAGATGGTGGCCACGTGGGGCAGGTTAGGGTAGGCCTCTTCAAACTGGTTGACTCGCTCCGTAAAGGCCAGCACGCTCTCGTCGGAGTCGGTGGTCTTCAGGGTGGTCAGTTCCACGCTGCCC
>JAFZNI010000023.1 GCA_017551005.1 Prevotella sp. | reverse complement strand
TCCGCTTCATCTTCTGCTTGCGAGAAAAGGTGTGGGCTACCTTGAACGTACCAGACTCGTCGATGATACTGCACTGGAACACCTCGAAGGCCTTGTTGGTCAGTTCGGTACCGATGGAGCCGCGCATGTTCCAGTCCTGCTCGTTCTTGTTCAGGTGGAGCACGCAGACGATACAGCAGTTCGATGCCTTGGCCAGTGCCATCAGGTCCTCCATGATGCGTGTGGCCTGAACGGCATCGTTGATGTCGGTCATCAGGTCCTTGATGCCGTCGATGATACAGATGTCTGGCTTGACCTCCTGAACGGCCACGTCCACCATCTTCCGGCGTATCTCGAAGCCCAAGCCCCGCAGGTTGAAGGCGAAGAACTGTGTATCCTCCAGTTTCTCCACCTCCGCCAGAGGCATGATGCGCTCTTTCAAAATCTCCTGCGTGCTCTGCTGGCTCTGCTCGGTATCAATCCACAGCACCTTCAGCGGCTCTTCCGTCAGGCGTTCCATGACCAACACCTGTTTCTTCAGGGCACTGGCCATCAGGATCGAGAGGAAAAGCGTCTTGCCGCTCTTCGCCCTGCCGCAGTCGGCCACCAGTTCGCCCCGGTAGAAGCACGGCACATCGAACATCTTGAACAGCGGCATCATGGGCGGCAAGTCCGTCTCTGGCGTGATACGCTCGCTGTACAAATTGTCAATTTCCTCTTGTGTCGGAACCTTCCGGTTCCCCATGGTGGCAGTCTGACTTCTTCGTGCCAGACTGCCCTTTACTAAATTGAATGCTTGTTCACTCATTGGCATTGGTATTACTTGTTTGCGAGTGCGAATTTACCAAGAATATCAAGGCGTATCTGAGTTTTTTACAATTAAAAACGCAAAAATGGCCAACAAATAAAAAAGTTGGCCAAATGACGTTTTAATTGTTAAAGAATGTTTGGGGAATACCCTATTTTTTACACGAAAGTCCCTTCAGGACCAGTAATTTGTAAAAAAACGTCTCTTCATGCAAACTGAGGTCATCCTCGATTTGTGGTGTCTGGGGATGGGGAAGATGCAGATAGGGAGCAAAGCCCATTTTTCGAAGATCATTTTGTAATACTTTATTGATGATGCTCAAGGATTGCCAATAGGCATCTTTTAATTTCATGAAGTCATCCTTATTCAACAATGTCTTGCTAAGATTATCGGGTGTCAATTGTCCAAATTTCCTGCCCGCCAGTTTGTTGATCCATTGGGTCAACTGGTTTTGAGATTTCATCTGATTATCTCCCTTCAGGAAATACCTGTTGATGAAATGCATCATCTGCGCACCGTTACGTCGCTCGGCATAGATCAGTCCCATGTCCATCATGGCCATTGCCCAGGCGGCATAATGGTAGTTGTGCCTGAAATCCACATGCTTGGCAATGACGGGCGCGAGTAGCATGGCCAACTCCTGGGCGGCACGGTTCGTAAACAGGTCGGCGTATGCCCCGATAGCCGGCTGCCGAAGATCGCATAGTTCGATCTCCTGTTCTAGAAGTTTCCTGCAATGGATATACCGCAGATGGCTGTTGACCTGTTCCTGTGTCAGAGTATCGCGATTGTCAAAAATAAATGTAGGGTCTGACAGACTTATCAGCCGACCGGATTCATTGTCGAGTTGATGGAGCAAGGCCATGAGCGATGCCTTGTCACTACCATGTAGTCGGATGTGTTCGTCGAGTCTTTTTTCGACCAGCAACCTATCGCTATCCCACTGTTTCTCCATATAGTCGTCCATCATCCGTTGCCACCGTCTGGCTCGCATCTCAGCATTCGTCTGTAGCATCTGGCGATCGTCAAACATGTTTTGTAACAGGAGGATGATTCCTTTCAGTCCAACGAAGATAATGTCATACATTTTATAGGCTAAGGCCGTAGCATCGAAGTTGGTACTTCTTGCCATACCTCTATCACAATGCGGCAACTTCTCTAGAAGTACGAATTCCTCTTTGACCGTCAAGACATCTTCAACGGTGATTTGGGGATATTTCTGATAGTCACGATCACGGAAGAGTGGCACGGAACCAAGAATTCCCTTTAAGGTTTCATAGAGTCCTTTAAATTGGGGTATTTTCCGATAGTAGTCAATCGATTGGGGGACGAGAAGCGTCCTTCTCGCATCTTTCTCCAGATGATACATCATACTCGCACTCACGCACACCGCACCAAACAGGGACATTAACCGTCCTTCCATCTCATAGAAAGAAAAAGGCGGTTCATTTGTCATCCTTTCACCATAGTCCAGCACTCGCTGGAGCAGATCGTTAATACGACCATCTCTTTTATAATCAGTTACGTTCATAATTGAAAAATAATCAAAAAAGGGCTGCAAAGGTACATATTTTTATTGAGCCCCCAAAGTATAATGGTCTATTTCACACGATTTGCCTGTGCAAACATTTGCATACTTTTATAAAAAGGTGACAGGTCAAGACCTGCCGCATAACTACTATGCCTCCAACAATTATGCTATCACCGGGGCCAGACCCCGGTGATATGCGCATTTTCAATATGGGCAAACGCCGACGAAATAGGCATAAAAAAAGCCGAGAATCATCTTTCGATGTCTCGGCGGGGTATGATGTGATGAGGAAAAATTACTTTAGTGTTTCGTAAAACTCCTTAATGGCAATGATTGTGAGTTTAGGCCAATCTGTATGTTTGAGGATGTTGAAGTGCGAGTCGTTGGTGACAATGTATTCAGCATCGGCAGCAACAGCACAATCAACGAACTTGTTGTCATCAGGATCGGCCTCAATCAGACCGAAGTGGATGTAGACCTCCTGAAACTCTGTGGTGTCCAGTCTGGCGATAGCCTCTACGACGTTATGGGCAATCTCAGGGTTTGTCTTCGCGGCAAGAATTTCCTCGTACTCGTTCAGTATGTCGGTGTTGACGCACAGACTGATACGGCCAGCAAGAATCTCCGTCCATATCTTATGATACGGACTACGGCTGGGGAGCGCCTGCAGCAGACAGTTGGTATCAAGGACGATGCGTCTCATAGCCATAAGGGGTGCGCATGTGCTCCTCGCCCCATTGTTCGATGGTCTGCTCGTTGATAACTCCCTCGTCCCACAGCGCGTCGATGGCCTTCTGAGCCTTCTGCGCGAAGTAGTGGGCCAGCAGGTTCTTGAACTCGTTCAGCTCCGCCTCAGAATTGATGTTGTTCAGGGCGTTCAGCAGTTCCAGTTGTGCCATTTGTGAGTAACTCATAATCGTTTGCTTTAAATATCCGCTGCAAAGATACGCTTTTTTTCTTATTCCACACCGATTATTGCAAAAAAAAATGTATCTTTGCACCAAGATTGCGATAAATAACAGATGATATGAGCATTGACACTTACAGGACCTAATG
This sequence comes from Prevotella sp., assembly GCA_017551005.1. Classification (GTDB taxonomy): domain Bacteria; phylum Bacteroidota; class Bacteroidia; order Bacteroidales; family Bacteroidaceae; genus Prevotella. Next base: position 4,150 of record JAFZNI010000023.1, on the reverse strand, counting down.
CAAAACCTATCACCGGGGCCAGGCCCCGGTGATAGGTGTGCAATTGTTTACATAAGTGATTAGAACTTATATCTGACACCAGCCTGGAGGAAGCCCTGCTCGCCCACGCCCAACTCTGCAAAGCCGCGGAACTGGTTGCCGAACTCCACACCGATAAATGATGCCTGGAACATGAAGTGGGTACTGCTTTCGTCTTTCGATGTATTGGTGGCGCTGTCTTTCGTCGTGCTATTCAGAAATGCAGCACCAACGGCGCCCTTGGAATAGAGACCAAAACTGTTCTTGTTGACCCAGTACCATTTGATGGCCGGCATCACAGCGAAGTAGTTACGATTGCGCTCCCCTACTTTCTCGTGATTTCCACCTTTCTTTTGGATGTCGCTATCCCATTTTGAATACGACACGAAAGCACCGACAGCCAGTCTGGGATTATTGAGATGGCGGAAATACTCTACGGAAATTGGACCAAGGATTGAACCATCATCATACTCAGTGTCGGAGAAGATTAAGCCGAGACCTTCACCGAGTCCGCTTCCCAATTGAGATGTACTACCAAAGCCATACGACAGGCTTAACTCATTCTTCAAGTCCTCACTCTGTGCGTTAACACTCATTGCAGTCATTAAGGCGACTGCGACCATCATCATCATCTTTTTCATAATTGTAATTTTTTAAATTGTTATTATCAACTTTTGATGATGCAAAATTACGGTGTTTTTTCAGTAAGAACAACAATTATCACCTTTTTCTATTGAAATGATTACGACAAAAGGGCTAATAATACGACATTATTTTAAAACGCCTAATAATCTGTCGCATCGTAAGTATAAGATGACTCAAAAATCGCGGGTGAGCATCAGGCGATAGTCAACAGGACTCATGCCAATGGCATCCTGGATACGCCGCTGAAGGGTGCGGACGTTGGAGAAACCCGCCTCCTCGGCAATGACGGCAATAGTATAGTTGGGTTTGTCTCGCAACAGGCGCAGAGCGGCCAACGTGCGTAGATTGTCGATATAGGCTTCGGGCGTACGGTGGATGGTCTGATGTCGGAAGAGTTGGTAAAGCCTTGTCATCGAGACGCCCAGCATGTCAGCCAGATCGGTAGGGCCGAAATCTGGGCGCAAATGCGGACGATCCTTCTCGACGAGTATCTCGATGAGTGCCATCAGTTGTCCGTCGTCCTGCAAGTCTGCATTCCGCTGACGTTCTACGCGAGCCTCCATAATCTCACGTGCCACTTCGGTACGACGCTTTAACTCCACATCGTACTCTAACCGTTCCGTAAGGTCGAGATTGCGGCTTACCAAACGTACTAACTCGTCCTTTAACCGCTCCACTTCATTACGCAGAAGGGTGTTCTCCTCCTGCAATTTTTTGATATCTTCTTTCATACGTCCTGTACTCCTTGTATCCTTATCTCTAATCCTCCGTTAGGAACAGTTGCAGGAATCCACCCAAGACAAAAACTTCTCTGACATCATTCGACAAGCCCTTCAACGTGACCACATGGTTACTGCTTCGGGCATGCTTGTAGATGTTGAGCAGGATTCGCAGACCACTACTGGAGATGTAATTCAGTTCTGTACAGTCGATGAGAACATTGCAGTCCGTACGTTCAAATACTGGTTCGAAACCGCGGGCAGCCTCAGTGCTGGCGGCATTGTCGAGGTCACCGACAAGGGTAAACACGAGTTTTCCGGTTTGTTCGCTAAGTGTGATTTTAAACATAATCTTTTAACTTTGTAATTATTTAATTTTTAAATTATTTAATTCTTTAATTTTTTAATTTTTAATATGTTGTGTCCGTCCACTCGCTGATAGGCCAGCCCGTCAGTCATCTTGTGCAGGTACATGATGCCCAACCCCCCAGGAGGCCGCTGGTCAGGAGGCACTGAGAAGTCGGTGGTAGAGTCGGCGGTAGGATCGAAGGGCAGTCCGTCGTCATCGATGGTCAACACCAAATGGCTATCTTCCACCGCTGCGTGAAGGGTGATGGCAGTAGCCTCACCATAGTTGATGACATTGGCCACAGCCTCTTCTACGGCAAGACGTAGGCGTTTGGTCTCTCTGTCCTCCAGCCCTGCCTGTTGGGCGGCTTGGGCGACAAATGGTTCGAGGGCGCCGATGTCGTCCATCGAGGCGGACATGGAGAGACGACAACCCCCTTGAGGTTGCCATTTGATGGCGAGGAGGGTAATGTCGTCGCTCTGCTCAGCATCGCCCGCATGGCGGTGTACCTCGGCCTCCATCAATTCCACGAGTTGCCGGGGTGAGTCATTGGCGTGCTCTGCAGCCAGTTCGTTCACGCGTTTCCTGCCAAACAACTTTTTGGCGGCGTTTTGGGCCTCGCTGAGTCCATCGGTGTATAAGAACAGTATGTCGCCAGGCTTCAACTGTGTCTGCTGACCTTCATAGATCCAGTCAGGCAGAGCCCCTACGGGCAGATTATGTATGATATCCAGCGGATGTCCTGCGACAATAGGCCGCTCGTGGCCCGCATTGCAATAGTCGAGATGGCCTGTGGTAAGGTCGAGGATACCCACGAACATGGTGACAAAATAGCCTGCTGTCGATTCCTCACAGATGCTGCGATTTATCGTGTCGACGATAGCGGCGGCACTATCGGCGCGGCGCGTCTCACTGCGGAACATGGCGCGTACCACCGCCATCATCAGGGCAGCAGGCATACCTTTACCGCTCACGTCACCGATGCAGAAGAAGAGGCGGTTATCGCGCAGGAAATAGTCGTAGAGGTCGCCACCTACTTCCAGGGCCGGTGTCATCGCCGCATACAGGTCAACGGCCTCTGAGGGTGAATTGAGTGACTTCGGCAGCATGGCCATCTGGATGGCATTGGCAATCTTCAGTTCGTTTTCGAGAGAGGCTTTCTGAGTGGTGGTCTCTTTCAGTTCATTGACATAGACCGTTAGCGAGGTCTGCATATTTGCAAAGGCATCATGTAATTGGCGCACCTCGTCGCCGCTCTTGATTTCTGGCAATGATGTGGAGAAGTTCCCCATTGCTATCTGGTCGACGGTTTCTGCGAAGCGTCTCAAAGGGCTCGTGGTTTTCTTGATCTGGCGGCGACAGAACAGATAAATGACCAACAGACCGATGATCATCACCGCCAGGATGATGATGTTCAGTACCTTGGCGTTAGCCATAATCACGTCTTCAGGCGCCACAATGACCATCGTCCAATTCACGTATTTGAAGGAACGATAGTACAGTCTTGACTTCACGCCGTCAACCTCCGTCACGCAGGTACCACGGTGAGCCAGCATCGCTTTGCCAACATTCTTGTCGAACTGTGTCAGCATGCGCTGTTTGTCAGGATGTATGATGATGGTGCCATCACGATTAACGATAAAAAAGTAAGACTGGTGTTGGAATCCTTGCTCGTATTGACTGTTAATCTCATTGATGTCCTCCATGACCTCGTTTCTCAACCACTCCAGCGACAGGTCGGCAGCAAGCAAAGCCACAGGGTGTCCTTCGCGGTCATGGATGGGAACGACATAGGTGGCCAGCAGACGCGGTTCCTGATTGCCAGCGAAAAACGAACTCTCGTAGTAGGGTTTTGTCCAGGAACTTTGGTCTGCCTTCAATTGCTCTTGGAACCATTCGTCATAGAAGTAACTGTTATACGCGCTGTCAATCCTCGACACCACAACATTGTCAGCCTTGTCTTTTCTGGCACAAGGTACGAACACCCGGCCTTTGCTGGGATAATAGTCTTGTTTGAACAACATGGCGCAACAGACGATGGAAGGGTTCTGCCTGACAATACGTTCCATGTGACCGAACATCCCGTCGGGATTGTCAATGTCGCGCTCAATGTCGTGGACATTGTTCTTTGCGGCTACGTGGACATCAGACAGTTTGCGGCGTATCTCCTGATGATTCTCGAGCAGGAAGCCCAGATAGCGTTCCTCGGCCTCGTCGAGCATGTACTTCCTGACGGTGAAATTCACCACGCCGGCAATGACAACCATCATCACCAGAACCACCGCCATGATGCGGTAAGTGAGCCGTGCCGACAGGGATTTCTGCATACCTTAGTTTATTTGGCGACAAAGATAAAAAAAAAAACTGGAAGTCCAAAACTTCCAGCAATTTTTTTATCCGGCTATTCTGCGACAGCACC
>JAFZNI010000201.1 GCA_017551005.1 Prevotella sp. | reverse complement strand
TCTTTATTCTTGATGACCTTCTCACCGGGCAGGATAGGCTCCTCCACAAGACGGGCCTCGTTAGCCCAGGAACCGTAGAAGTGGGAGAGCCACACATCGCCACGACGGATGGGCAGACAGATGGAGGCAAACTGCGTCAGTGTGACGGGCTTGGCCTCACCGTTTTGGATCTCCGTCCAGGTCTCGATGATATCCTCTTCTATGCGAGGCATGTAACAGAGAGCCACGGTGATGGGATACACAGGGTCCTTCATCCAGATACGGGTGATCATACCCTCATAAGTGACAGAACCAGTGGCCAGGAGTTCTGTTGACATGTTGCCGTCAGCATGCGTCATGGCGAGGGCGGCCTCAGCAGGACAGTTCATGCCATAGGCAGGGTAGGCGTCCATACGTCCGAAAACAGCAGATCCCTGCAGGTGCTGCAGTTCTGTCTCACTTAGACGGGCACCGTAATACACGTACTGTGGTTGTTTCCCCTTATCCACGTTGAGTACCATCGTCGTGTTCTTGGTCTCGACCGTTACCTGTTCGGCCATCGTCGTCTGGACACTGGCCGTGAGTAATGCGAAAAAGAAAAGTTTCTTCATAAAATTGCCTTCAGTTATTAATCTAATACTGCTGCAAAGATACGTAAAAATTTGGTTATCTCAAAAAAAAGTTGTTATTTTGCAGCCAAAGTGTAAGAAATAGACAAAATAATAGGATATGAACCTTCTCGATATCTGGCTGTTGGCAGTAGCATTGGCCATGGATTGTTTCACGATCTCCATTGTTAGCGGAGTGATTTTGTCCAATAGGTTTCCTCTTTTTTCCAGAGAGGGTCTGGGCGTGTTCAGGCTGGCCTTCTTTTTTGGACTCTTTCAGGCCTTGATGCCGCTGATCGGATGGTTTGCCACTAGTCGTTTCAGTGAACATCTCGAGTTCTTCGACCATTGGATTGCCTTCGCTCTCTTAGCCTTTATCGGTGGTAAGATGATCAAGGAGTCGTTTGAGGAAGACCAGAAGAGCACATTTGATCCGCAACGCCTTTATACGCAGTTGTTGTTGGCAGTTGCCACGAGCATCGACGCCCTGGCCATTGGCATCTCCTTTGCCTGTACCGGTTATCATCGGCTGTCGCAACTTACGGTACCCTTAATCATCATCGGTGTCGTCTCTTTCCTCTTCAGCATCCTTGGCTATATCTTGGGTACCCGTTTTGGTAAGAGTATTACCCGCCGTCTGAAGCCAGAACTGTTAGGTGGTATCATTTTAGTGGTCATTGGTGTGAAGATCCTGGTGACCCATTTGTTGGATATTTCATAAAAGATGAAGACCATGAATCAAGTATTTACAGCAGCCTGGACATTCGTCAAGAAGAATCCTTATTCTGTCTTATTGACGCTTTTTGTCCTGTGGATGTGTATCGGCATATTCCCTTTGCGGTGTTATGAGTTCGACGGTCAGGAGATTACCCTCGGTTGTGATGTGATGTATCGCGAGGGCTGGTCACTGCCGCCAGCCTATTCCTACGAGTATAGGATGCAGCCGCTGATGACGGTGCTGCTCGTTGCCCTGAAGCATGTATTACCGTTCTTTACCTGCGAGCAGGTCTATTGTTTCTTGTCGGCAGTGTTCAGTCTGGTCTTTCTGCTGGGCTGTATCTCGTTTGCCCACCATATCACTCGGGCTTCGAAGACGTGGATCCTGATAGCAGCCATGCTTCTGCCAGAGATGTATGCCATCGCAATGTATGCCAATACGGCCATCCCCGCAGCCGCCTGTTTTATCTGGGCCATGATCTTGCTCAGCAAGGAGCGTTACCTGTTGACGGGTGTACTGCTGTGTGTGGCTATCCTGTTCAGGATAGATGTCGTCACCATATATCCAGCCATCCTACCGTTGCTGATCTTTGACGGGAAGTCGTGGAAACGGGCTATTGGTATCTCGGCAGCCTATGGCGTGACGGTGATTGCCGTGTGTCTTTTCTTCTTCTGGCTGATGAACGCCGAGGCCCTGAACACGTTTGGTGCCTACCAGAAGTGGAGTGGGATTATCACGGCCTCAGAGCGCTTTGCTGCCATCTTGGGCTTCTATTCTCTGGCTTACGTTGTGCTGTTGCCCCTTGGCGTCGGTGTCATGGTGGTCAGGAAGTATTGGAAGGAACTGTTTTTGGTACTGTTGCCCATCTTGGTGACACATTATATCTTTGCCTCTTTCGGTAATGCCTCGAAGCATTTCCTCTATATGGCGCCTTTCGTCATCATTGCCGGTGTCCGTGCGCTGACGTGGCTGAAAGAGGTGTTGCGCAACCGTCCTGTCATGAAGTGGGCTGTCATCGCGGGCATCGTGCTCTTTATGGTGGTCTCTGTGAGGAAGGGCAATCTGAATATGCCGTGGATCTATGAGAATCCGTTGGTCAAGGCCGGTGTCGTAGTACCTTTCTATGAGACGGAGCGGGGAGACACGTTTTACTCCGTAGGACTGGGTGCAGGCTACGAACTGGCGACGGGTGACGAGAATATGCTGCTGACAGGTCATCTGTTCTATTCCTGGTATATCCATCTCTATAAACAGATGACGGGCGAGTGGCGGAAACAGCAGAAAGCCTTCATCGATACGGTGCCCACCTCGAACATCCTGACGCTGGAATATGGTTCGTCGGCTCCTATCTCCTTTGAATATATGATGGAGGACTATCATTTCAAGCAGTTGGAGAATATGCCTGAGACCTATCGGTTCACCCTCTCCAATCCGCAGCGCGACCTCCACTTCTGGCGTATCGTATTGGACAGTCCTATCACAGACAATCAACGAATCATCAATTATATCGACAGCCT
>JAFZNI010000200.1 GCA_017551005.1 Prevotella sp. | reverse complement strand
TTTGCGCAACTCATAGTTCGAATTGAGGAATATCTCCGTCTTCATCGCCTGAATGGTGTCCTCCGGCACACTTTTCAAGGGCTTTATCTTGTGTTTCTTGCGATACGCCTCCTGCTCAGCGACACTATAGACCGTCTGGAAGATCTTCTCCACCAAAAGTTTGTCGCGATTCAGCACAGGATGCAGCAATGTCAGACCCTGGGCGTGAGCCTTGGGAATACCCTGATCCAGACACATCGAGGCAATCTGCATCAACAGTTCGGCCTCTTTGTTCTCGTCAGGCAGTTCGAAATAGTGTCCCATCACCGTCTCCACGATAAAAGTCCAGTTCAGATGGTAGGTTCGTGTCACGGTTCGACCTGGCATCAGATGGTCTTCTTCACGGCTAATCACCACCGGCTGAAGCAGTTCGTGGTTTTCTGTGTCAGCATAGAACAGTCGGGCCTCAGCGTTGAAACCCGTCTCAGGGTCGGCACTCATATATACCGTACGGTCGAGTCGCGGCTCCAGAAACTGGATGTCGAAACCGAACTGGTTCTGATAGGCCCGTCGCGCCGTGTTATATAGATTCAGGTGGAACTGGCGGATGTCGGCTTCGTCCTTTGGCAGTCCGCCATCATACAGCGCCCCTCTACACACAATCTTCACACTCCTGCCCGATCCGCCAAGGAAACACAGCATCGTCTCTGGCAGTTTCTTTGCCAACTCCCTGATTTCAACCGCCTTTTCGTATGTCGGCAGATCGTTGATCTCTAAAACGACAAGACCATTATACGCCATCATCTGCCACTGATCCTTTCGTTTCATGTAGTCGGCTGCGAAGCAAATCCTAGGCAGTTTAATGCCACCTTCCCATTGCGTAGAGACCTGACCATCTGGTAATCGATGGGGATTCATCAGATGATACACCTCACGGGTATGCCTGACAAGATTCTCTATCATGCCCACTTTGATAGCGTTCGCCATTGCAGCCACCTCCACACGGTTGATGACTTCTTTCTTGCCACTTTTTTTCAGTAATGTTACATTCATGTTTATTTAGTTTTTCAAATAATGCTGCAAAGGTACAAAAAAATAACGAGATTTACGAAGTGTTTTGAGAAAAAATGTTGAAAGTGCCTACATGCCTACATAAAAACGCTGTAGACACCTTTAAATAAAAGAAATTTACCAATTTTTTGCCTACATAAAGCCTACATAAAACCTACATAAAACCTACATTATGCCTACATACTACTTACATACATTTTGCCCCCAGTCCGGCAAAATCAAGACAGGCATTCCGCATATTTTACCATTAATGATAGCAATAAATTCTCTAGAGAATTTAATGCTTACCTCCCTATCTGGCAATTGTTAGTACTTGTCCCAGCAGAGAATTCTCTAGAGAATTACTTTACTACTATTAACCTCGAAACTTGTAAAGCAGTATCTTTCATTTTACGAGAACCCTATGTAAATGTTAAGAGGCACCTATTTTGATATATTATCGCCATATTCATGTAGGCACTATGTAGGCTTTATGTAGGCTAAAGCGATAGTTATCTTACTTGTTTACAGACAATTATAGCAGATTTATGTAGGCACGTAGGCAAATTCACGAATCCAAGTTCACTTCCTTATGAACAGAGAACGCGTAAATCGACAAAAAACTTTATTCAGATACGACTTTCGAGAGAAAACAAAGAAATTTTCTTAATAATTTGGGGGTTCGCTCACTTATTCGTACCTTTGCAATGTAAAGCAACAAATACAGAACTTATGAGATACAGAATCAAGAAAGAAACCAAGCCTACGTTGCCTACCTATGGCAAATACAAGGCAGTAGCCGTGCATAACCAGACGATTGAGAGCCGACAACTTTTCGAAGAGGCAGCAAGGCACATGAGTATCAGCGGAGGTGTACTCGAAGGTATGATGATGACGGTGGCTGAGACCGTCCGTCGTCATCTTCAGATGGGTGACAAGGTGCGCCTGAGGGATTTCGGTCTGATGAAACTCGAAATCGAGAGCGAGAAGGTCGACGATCCCAAGACTTTTCGTGCCAAGAAGCACATCCGTGGTGTCCGCCTCCACTTCATCCCCGAAAGTTTCGAAGGCACCCAGGCCCTCTACGACGGCATCACCTTCGAGAAAGACAAATATTTCACGGAGTAAGTCCCTGGATACGTCCCTCTGATTTCTCTCTCATTTCTTTATAAATAGTTAAATTAACTAATTCAATATGTCAATTTTCGATATTATTTGTATATTTGCAGCAAAATAATCATAGAATTATGTCGAACAACTTATGGATAAAAAAACATTGGAATTCGTGACATATTGCATTGGAAAGTTATCCGTGCTGCTGAAATTGCCACAAAATGAAATATATAAACGGTTAAAGGCATCAGGTATCCTGTATGACTACATCGTCCCCTCATACGATGTATTGCACACATTCAGTTCTCGATACTTGATGGAAGATCTTACTGAATATATGAAGGAGAAAGGAGTATTGCCAGCATGAAACTATATCATTCATCAAATGTAAGCGTTGAACGTCCTGATACAGAGCATTCACGTTCATATCTTGATTTCGGACGTGGGTTCTATCTTACTTCGCTGTATGATCAGGCTGTGAGATATGCCCAACGTTTTAAAAGAAGAGGACAGTCAGCATGGCTTAATACTTATGAATTAGCCTACGATGAAACTCTATGGAACATCAAACGTTTTGAATCTTATGACAAGGAATGGCTTGACTTTGTAGCACAATGCCGTGAGGGAATAGACGCAAGCGACTATGATATGGTCATAGGTGGTATAGCAAACGATAGAGTCATTATCACTCTCGACAGGTATTTCACAGGTGAGATTTCTCAAGAAGAGGCTCTTGGGCTGCTGAAATTTGAAAAGCCTAATATCCAGTACTGCATTCGCACAAATAGGATGCTGCAGGAATGTCTTACATTTATCGAAAGCGAAGAACTATGAGTGAAGAAAGCAAGCAAATATTAAGAAGTTCTCAATGTGCAAGAATTATTGTCTGCATAAGTGAGATGTTCAATATACCTCTCGATAAGGCTACCGACATCTATTACAATTCGGAAACCGCAAACTTGATTGAAGAAGGTGTTGCTGATTTACATTGTCGTAGCGACAAATACCTGGCGAGTGAGATTTGGCATGAATTTCAAGAGGG
>JAFZNI010000199.1 GCA_017551005.1 Prevotella sp. | reverse complement strand
GAGTTCATCGTACTGGCCATCAAGGCGAAGTGGGCCTTTGCTGCCTCACTGTTGCCATACCTGTGTCTCTGTGGCGCCTTCATGCCGTTATCGACACTGCTCACTGATGCCATCATCAGTCACAAACGTAGTGACATCTATTTGTGGAATACACTCGTGTTGGGTATCCTTCAGATAGGACTGATGGTAGGACTTTGGCGACAAGGCATCTATACGATGGTCATTGCCTATACCTTATTAAATATAATATGGGTGTTCGTGTGGCATTTCTTCGTTCGACGACTAATGAACTATAGGCTCTTGGATTTCCTGAAGGACATCATACCCTTCGCTTTAGCGGCAGCAGGGGTTATGGTGGTGACAGGCTTCGTCACACAGAGCATCGAAAACCTATGGCTATTACTTATTAGTCGCGTGGTGATTGCCGCCCTCCTCTATTATGCCGTCATGCGGTTAGCAGGCACCGTCATCCTGAAGGAGTGCCTCGCCTTCCTCAAAAAACTCTAAGGCTCCCACATGCGGGGCCAGTTTCTCCAGATCCGGCAATTGCATATAGTTGCCGAAGATATGGCGCAGGTGGGCATCGGCATCCTTCGGAACAGGAAGTTGATGTCCCTCAAACTCATGTGTCGTCAGTGGGAAAATCTCCTCGGAATAACGGGGATTATGGAAGGGGATGCCCATACCACTGGTGATGACCTTCGATCCAAAGGTAAAAGGTAAGAGAATAGCACGGAAACAGGGGAAAAGGTAGCGGTTGTTGAAGTTGAAGATTCGACGTACCGACTTGATGGCTTTCTCGTCATCCGTACTCGTGCGCCAGATTTTATACATGTGTCCCACGGTCTTCTCCGTCAGTTTGTGGAGCCAGATGGGGTGTTGCTCCATGGGGAAGATGTCGATATAGATGCCCTGTTCCTTCCAAAGACGGTCATAGCCGTTCTGTTCCAGCATCCTCGAACGTTTATCACGCACCTTCGCATAGAAATAGAAGTAGTTGGGGTCTGTTTCCTCATTCTGCAGTGCCAGCCAGTCAGGTAGTTCTGAGGGTAATACCTGCATCAGTCTCAGATAGTCGCTGCGCATCATCTCGATGTCGAGATCATCATCCCAAGGGATGAATCCATTGTGACGCAGGGCTCCGATGAGCGTACCACTACTGAGCCAGTAGGAGATGTTGTGCCGTTTGCAGATCTTATCCACCTCCAACAGTATCTCCAACATCCTCATCTGCTGCCTGCGCAGCATTGAGCCTTCAGGATTATATCGTTCTCGCAATTCTTCGTGATTCATGGTGCAAAGATACAAATTTTTCACTTTTCACTTTTCACTTTTTTTTATATCTTTGCAGCGGAATAATTTTGAGATGAAGTATCCAGCCAAGACTGATATTGCTGTATTGCTGTTGTTCTTTACCCGCAGCGACACTTTCAAACAGGTATTTGAGGCTGTGCGCCAGGCACGGCCCTCGAAATTGTTGCTGTATCAGGACGGTCCGCGGGGTGAGCGCGACTTGGCGGGTATCGAGGCCTGTCGTGAAATCGTTACAGATGAACATATCGATTGGGAATGTGAAGTACATCGTAACTATCTGGAACATAATCAGGGCTGCGACCCTTCTGGTTTCCTCTCCCATCAGTGGGCTTTTTCGATTGCCGACAAGGTGATCGTGTTGGAGGATGACGTGGTGCCGGCGCAGTCGTTCTTCCCCTTCTGCAAGGAGATGCTCGACAGATACGAGGATGACGAGAGGATCAACATGATTGCAGGTTTCAACATCGACGAAATCTCTCCTGATTGCAAAGACAGTTATTTCTTTACCTCTGCCTTCAGCATTTGGGGCTGGGCCTCGTGGAGAAGGGTAGCCCAGCGATGGGACCCCACCTATTCCTTCATGCACAATCCTGAGACCTTGCAGCGCTTGGAGACCATTGCCAAAGAACGACATCTGCGCAGCGATATGATGCAGATGTTCCGTGACCACAGTCAGAGTGGCAAGGAATACTTCGAGACCATCTACTGGGCTGATATGCTGCTCCACGACTGTCTGGCCATCATGCCTGCACAGAATCAGGTGAGCAACATCGGACTGCTTGCCGATTCTACCCATTTCTCTGCAGAACTGAAGACGACTCCTCACCGCATCCGCAGGATGTTCACCATGCAGCGCCACGAACTGACCTTCCCCTTGGAACATCCGAAGGAGATTTCTGAAAACAAAGATTATCTGGAACGCCTCTACAAGGCCAATGCCTGGAACCACCCCTGGATCAAAGTGCAGAACTCCCTCGAAGAACTCTGGCTGAACCTACGCTATGGCAATTTCTCGCATATCGGGAAATCGCTCTCCCGTCGTATCCGTAAGTGGCTCGGCACAGACAGGCACGTTTAAATGATAGCGTGGATGGGGCTCAGGAGGAAGGAAGTCAGGAGATAGCCGTTATATATAAATAGGTATAGCGTCAGCAAT
>JAFZNI010000198.1 GCA_017551005.1 Prevotella sp. | reverse complement strand
GCGATGGTGAGGTCGAAGATGACCGTCAACAGGAACGTCACCCAGAGCACGATGATGTCGCTCTTGGGGTTCTTCATGATGGAGAAGAAGGAACGCCAGCCGCTCATGTTGTAACTCACAATCACCAGCACGCCAGCCAGACAAGCCATCGGGATATACTGGGCCAGGGGCATCAGGAAGAGGAAGATGAGCAACAGCACGGCTGCATGGATGATGCCGGCCACAGGCGTACGTCCGCCGTTGTTGATATTCGTCATCGTACGGGCAATGGCTCCCGTGGCAGGAATACCACCGAAAATGGGCGAAGCCAGATTGGCAAAGCCCTGCGCAATGAGTTCGGTGTTAGAATGGTGACGGTCGCCGATGACACCATCGGCCACAGTGGCTGAGAGCAGTGACTCGATGGCTCCAAGGATGGCAATGGTGATGGCTGGCGACACAAGGCCCTTGATGACCTCCCACGTCAGCGAAGGCACCTGAGCCCCTGGCAACTGGTTCGAAATGGAAAAACGGTCGCCGATGGTCTCAATAGAGGTCACGCCCGCATACTGTTTCAGCAACAGGGCGGCTACGGTCATCACGATGATGGCAATCAAACTGCCAGGCAGTTTTTTCAGCAAGGAACTGATACGCGCCATACGAGGCCAGAGAGCGATAACGGCCACAGAACCCACTCCTACCCCGGCACTCCACCAGTCGATGGTGGGAAAAGAACCGATATAAGCAATCCACTTCTCGATGAAGTCGGAAGGCACCTGAGACATTGTCAGGCCAAGCAGGTCCTTGATCTGCGTGGTGAAGATGGTCAGGGCAATACCCGAGGTAAAACCCACCACAATCGGATAGGGTATGTATTTGATGATGGTGCCTAAGTGCAGGATGCCAAACAGGATGAGGAACACACCCGCCATGAGGGTGGCGATGGTCAGTCCCTCGAAGCCGTACTGCTGGATGATACCATATATAATAATAATGAACGCGCCCGTGGGGCCACCTATCTGAACCTTCGATCCGCCAAAGACGGAAACCACGAGTCCTGCCACGATGGCAGTGATGATACCCTTCTCAGGGGTGACGCCTGAGGCAATGCCAAAGGCAATGGCTAACGGGAGTGCCACAATACCAACGATGATACCCGCCAGCAAATCGGTCGTAAACTGCTTCCGATTATAATGCTTCAATGTGGAAAACAGTTTCGGCTTAAACTCTAAAGTCGTCATATTCTGTTAATTATCTTGAAAACGGGTGCAAAAGTAAGAAAAAAGTTAAAATCCGCAAAGAGAATGAACAACTTATTAAAAAATGCCCTAAATTTGTTGCCGAAAATCAATTTGAGAGAGAAAATTCACTTTTTTAATCATTAAAATTAAAGCATTATGAAAAAAATCATGTTCGCAGTGATGGCTATGATCGCCATCGGTTTCACATCGTGTGGTAACAAGGCTCAGGCTCCTGCTGAGGCTCCCGTTGAGGAAATTGTATTCGACGCTGAGGAAGAGGCTGCTGCCAGCATAAGTGCCCTGACAGAGCAGATCGAGGCTCAGGACGCTAGCAAGTTCCAGGAGGTTCTCGCCACCGTACAGGACAAGATCAAGGAGATCATCGGTGCCAATCCTGAGATTGCCAAGGAGTATGTAGCCAAGATTCAGGACTTCCTGAAGGAGAATGCCGAGAAGATCAAGGCTTTCGCTGGTGAGAATGAGGCCGTTCAGACGGCTCTGGCTGCTCTCACTGCTGCACCTGCCGACGCTGTGGTCAGTGGTCTGATGGAGGCTGTCGGTGGTGTAAAGGACGCTGCTGCTGATGCCGTTGACGCTGCTGCTGACGCTGTGGAGGACAAGGCCAACGAAGTAAAGGATGCCGCCAAGGATGCTGCCAGCGACGCTGTTGACCAGGCTGCCGACGGCGCTAAGAAAGCACTGGGACTCTAATCAACATGAAGAGACTATTTTTCATCATCACGGCATTCATGGCGACACTCGCTGTGAATGCCGTTGATGATAATACGGTGGAGATCTTCTATAACGGTTCGTCGGCTACTGTCACGGTGGCCAACAATATCCGTAGTTATATCACCGACCAAAGCAATGGCTCACACGTGAAACTCGTACAGAGCAGTAGTGTCAACGACAAGGTGGGTGAAATCACCTATAACCTCTCCGGATCCAGCACCGACGGGGAGTTCCGTCTTGAAGGCAGTTACAAGACAACCATCGAACTCTCCGGACTGACACTGACCAACCCCAACGGGCCTGCCCTCAATATCCAGGATGGCAAGCGCGTGGCTGTCAGTGCCAAGAAAGGTACGACCAATACACTGACTGACGGTACGAACTATACCGACGATCTCAACGGCTGTCTGCACTGCAAGGGACATACGGAATTCCAGGGTAAAGGTACTCTCAACATCGTGGGCAACTACAAGCATGCCATCTACAGCAAGGAATATGTAGAGATAAAGAACCTGACCCTTAACATCACCGCAGCCAAGAAGGACGGCATCCACTGCAAGGAGTATTTCCTGATTAAGGGTGGAACCATCAATATCAGCGGTGTTGGCGACGACGGCATCCAGGTGGAACTCAAGGGCGATTCGCCTACGGCTGCCACTGCGGATCACGAAGACGAGGATACCGGCAACTTCTACATGGAGGACGGCGAACTCACCATCAGCAACTACGGCAGTAAGGCCATCAAGGCTGACGGCAGCGTCAGTATCAGTGGCGGAACACAGAACTACGACAAGAGTGACGTCGTGGAACATGCCACAGGTATCAGTAGCATCGTGGTGGATGACCTCGGAGGTTCCAATACCGTCTATGACCTCAACGGCAGACAGATGCCCGTCGGCAAATCACTCAACAAAGGCATCTACATTGTCAGACAAGGAGATAAAATCAAGAAGACGATTGTACGATAAACAATGGGAAGATGTTCCCAAGATGTTCCAGAAATAGAAATCAGCAAGTTACTTTTCATCGTAACTTGCTGATTTCTTTGGTAGCGGGAGCCGGGATTGAACCGGCGACCTCATGATTATGAATCATGCGCTCTAACCAGCTGAGCTATCCCGCCATCATCTTGTTAAGCGGGTGCAAAGGTACACTTATTTTTCGAATCTGCAAAATTTTTAGGGAAAATATTTTTTATTTCGGAGTTTTTTTGTACTTTTGTAGCGAAGATTTTATCTCTAAGACATCACGAACTAACCAAAATGCTTATGGCAAAGCAAAGAATTGATATAGAATACCCTCTGACAACAGAGTCTCCCAACATCGTTTGGGAACAAATCAGCAGTGCTCACGGACTGGAAAGATGGCTTGCCGACCATGTGACGGAAGAAGACGGTGTCTTCATCTTTACATGGGGAGAGCCTTGGACGGAACAGGACATCAGGCGTGCACAACTGATAGAATACGTGAAATACGACCATATCCGCCTGCAATGGGATGAAGACGAGGACGAGGGAGAAGACGTCTACTGGGAGATGCGTATCGAGAAGAGCGACCTGACAGGTCATCTGAACCTGCTCATCACCGACTTTGCAGATGATGACGACGCGGACGGTCTCAAAATCCTGTGGGAGAGTAATCTCGACAGGCTTCACCGAGCCAGTGGACTATAAGAAACAAGGAGGGAAGAAGTGAAAAATGAAAAGTAAGGTGGAATAGTGAAAAAAACACAAGGTTCAGCAACTTTTCACTTTTCACTTCTTTTTTGTAATTTTGCAGCCAAAATTGCAAAAAAGCGAATGTTCCGAATCAAGAAATTAGACATATTTATCACCAAGCAGTTTGCTCTGCTGTTTGTAGGAACTTTCTTCATCTGCCAGTTCGTGCTGATGATGCAGTTTCTGTGGCGATATGTTGACGACCTGATCGGAAAGGGCCTGACAATTGACGTGATGGCACAGTTCCTGTGGTACATGGGACTGATGCTGATGCCACAGGCCTTCCCCCTCGCCATCCTGCTGTCCTCGCTGATCACCTTCGGTAACTTAGGTGAGAGCAGTGAGTTGACAGCCATCAAGGCAGCAGGTATCTCCCTGATACAGACTTTCCGTCCGCTGATTGTCATTGCCATCCTGATGTCATTCGTGTCTTTCTACTTCCAGAATGTCGTCGGTCCCCAAGCCAACCAGAGTTTCTACCAACTCCTATTAGGCATGAAACAGAAGAGTCCGGAACTGGAAATACCCGAAGGCAGATTCTACGACGGCATCCCTGGCTCGAATATCTACGTGCAGAAGAAAGACCTGAAAACCGGTATGCTCTACGGTATCATGATCTACCGGATGACAGGCAGTTACGAAGATGCTGCCATCATTCTGGCCGACTCAGGCATGATGCAGTCGACAGCGGAGAAGAAACACCTGTTGCTGAGTCTGTATAGCGGCGAGTGGTTTGAGAACATGCGCTCACAGGACCTTGCTAACAGTGCCGCCGTGCCATACCGTCGCGAAACATTCTCCACCAAAAGGATCTTGCTCGACTTTGACGGTGAATTCAGCCTGGCCGACGTGGCAGACATCTCCGGTGACGCCCGTGCCAAGGGACTGGACAAGATCCTACACGACATTGACTCCATCAAAGAGTTTAATGACAGTGTAGGGCGTGCCTTCTATGCCGAGGCGATGCGCTACAACTACCGTCGTCCGCATTTAGACAAAAAGGATTCCTTGAAGTCCATCCAGGAGGCTGCCTCGGACAAGACCAACTACGACTCCATTTTCAGCAGACTGAAAAACAGCGACAAGCAGGCAGCCGTCAGGAGTGCCCTGAACAGTATGCAGATACACATGTCGGACATCGAGTTTAAGAGCGATTATGCCGAAGCCCTGCACAGACGCACCAGAACCCATCAGATAGAGGCCATCAAGAAGTTCACGCTCTCGTTTACGTGTCTTATCTTCTTCTTTATCGGTGCCCCATTGGGAGCCATCATCCGAAAGGGAGGACTGGGCGTACCGGTCATCGTGTCCGTACTGGTATTCATCGTCTATTATATCCTTGACAATACCGGCTACAGGATGGCCCGCGAGGATGAATGGACTGTCGGATTCGGTATGTCCATCTCTACCGCCGTGCTCACGCCCCTCGCCGCCTTCTTCACCTACAAGGCCAACAACGACTCCGTGGTCTTCAATATCGACCTCTACAAGAATCTGGCGATGAAGATACTCGGCATACGCACCAAGCGCCATCTCTATCGTAAGGAGGTGATCATTGAGGATCCGAAGTATCAGGAGGATGCACAGGCATTGGAGCACATCAACAGCGACATCTACCGCTATTCCAAAGAGCACAAACTGTTGCACTGGCCGAATCCCATCAAGGTGTTCTTCAAGGAGGGTGACGACCAGCGCATCGAAGAGATCAACGAGCAGTTGGAGGCTACCATCGAGGATCTCAGTTACACGACGGACAAGCAGATCCTGGCAGAGTTGAACAACTATCCTGTGGTGTCGCCTAATGCCCACACCCGTCCGTTCCGTCGCAAATGGCTGAACATCATCACAGGTTTGGTGCTGCCCGTAGGCATCATCATGTATATCCGCATGATCCGATTCCGCCTGCGGCTCTACAAGGACCTGCGCACCATCCGCCACACCAGCGACAGAATCATCTCCTATATATATAATAATAAGGTATAAGGAAAATGGAAGATTTCAAACTCAATACCATCGAAGAAGCCATCGACGACTTCAAACAAGGCAAGTTCGTCATCGTGGTGGATGATGAGGATCGCGAGAATGAAGGCGACCTGATTATCGCGGCAGAGAAGATCACTGCCGAAAAAGTGAACTTCATGCTCAAAAACGCCCGAGGCGTGCTTTGCGCACCCATCACCCTGAGTCGTTGCACAGAACTCGACCTGCCTCATCAGGTGCAGGACAACACCTCGGTATTAGGTACCCCCTTCACTGTCACTGTCGATAAGTTGGAAGGGTGTACCACAGGTGTCTCTGCCCATGATCGTGCCGAGACCATCAAGGCACTTGCCGACCCCACCTCTACCCCACAGACCTTCGGACGCCCGGGACACGTAAACCCCCTCTATGCCCAAGAGAACGGTGTACTGCGACGTAGCGGACATACTGAAGCAACCATCGACCTCTGTAAGATGGCAGGTCTCTACCCTGCCGGTGCTCTCATGGAGATTATGAATGAAGACGGCTCCATGGCCCGTCTGCCCCACTTGTTGGAGTTGGCGAAGGAATGGGATATGAAGGTCATCAGTATCAAGGACATGATAGCCTACCGTCTGAAAAAAGAATCGCTGATAGAGGTGGGCGACGAGGTGGACATGCCTACCGACTACGGTCATTTCCGTCTGATACCCTTCCGTCAGGCCAGCAACGGACTGGAACACATGGCCCTCATCAAGGGTGAATGGCGGGAAGACGAACCTATCCTGGTACGCGTCCACTCTTCCTGCATGACTGGCGACATCCTCGGCAGCAAACGCTGCGACTGTGGCGAACAACTACACAAGGCCATGCAGGCCATCGAACAGGAAGGCAAGGGTGTGGTCATCTATATGCAACAGGAAGGACGGGGCATCGGACTGATGAACAAGATTGCTGCCTATAAACTTCAAGAGGAGGGACTCGACACGGTGGATGCCAATGTTCACTTAGGTTTCAAGCCCGATGAGCGCGACTATGGCTGTGGTGCCCAGATGCTGCGCCATCTCGGCGTTCACAAGATGCGTCTGCTGACAAACAATCCTGTTAAGCGTGTGGGTCTGGAAGCCTACGGACTGGAGATTATCGAGAATGTCCCCATTGAGGTGACGCCCAACGAGTACAATATCCGATATCTCAAAACCAAGCAGAACCGCATGGGCCATACACTTCACTTGAAGTAAAGTTGAAAAGGTAAAAAAGTAAAAAAGTGGCAGGATTATTCGTTTATAAGGAATAAAATGTGTAATTTTGCAGTCAAAATTGTTCAATAACCAATCAATATGGCACAATTATCCAATCGCCTGCAGCGTCTGGCACCATCAGCCACGCTGGCTATGTCTCAGAAAAGCGCAGAAATGAAAGCGCAGGGAATAGATGTGATTAACATGAGCGTAGGAGAACCAGACTTCAACACGCCCGACCACATTAAAGAGGCTGCCAAGCAGGCTATAGACGACAACTATTCGAGATACTCCCCCGTACCGGGCTATCCCGACCTTCGCAAAGCCATCGTGGCTAAGTTGAAGAACGAAAACGGACTTGACTATACCATCAACGAAGTACTGGTATCCAATGGCGCCAAACAGAGTGTCTGCAACACCATCATGGCCCTGGTCAACGACGGTGAGGAAGTCATCATCCCCGCCCCTTACTGGGTCAGTTATCCCCAGATGGTGAAGTTGGCAGGTGGTGAACCCGTCATCGTGGAGGCCGGTTTCCAGCAGAACTTCAAGATGACGCCCGAACAGTTGGAAGCCGCCATCACCCCCAAGACCCGCATGCTGATACTCTGTTCTCCAAGCAACCCGACGGGAAGCGTCTACAGCAAAGAGGAACTGAAGGCATTGGCAGATGTCATCCTGCGTCACGAAGACCTCTTCGTGCTCGCCGACGAGATCTACGAACACATCAATTACATTGGCAAGCATGAATCCATCGCCCAGTTCCCTGGTATGAAGGAGCGCAGCATTATCGTCAATGGCGTGTCGAAGGCATACGCCATGACGGGCTGGCGTATCGGCTATATCGCTGCCCCAGAATGGATTGTCAAAGGGTGTAATAAACTTCAAGGCCAATATACCAGCGGTCCTTGTTCTGTCAGTCAGAAAGCCGCTGAGTTTGCCTATATCTCCAGTCAGGCCTGTGTCGAGGAAATGCGTCAGGCCTTTGAGCGCAGGCGTGACCTCATCGTAGAGTTGGCCAAGGGCATTCCCGGACTCGAAGTCAACAAGCCTGAGGGAGCCTTCTATCTTTTCCCCAAATGCAGCAGTTTCTATGGAAAGAGCGATGGTGAGACCACCATCAACAACTCCACTGACTTCGCCATGTATCTGCTTGAAAAGGGTCATGTGGCAACGGTGGGAGGTGATGCCTTTGGCGATCCAGAGTGCTTCCGTATGAGTTATGCGACTAGTGACGAGAATATCAAAGAAGCCATGAAACGCATTAAGGATGTTACAGCAAAACTGCGATAAAAACAAAAAAACGAGTTAAAAGTTATTAATTCGTGCGGAAGTCCGCCGAAATTTGCTAACTTTGCCCAGTCTAAACAGAACGTATCAGAAATCATTTACAAACTTAATTTTATAATAACTAAAAAAATTTCAATTATTATGGCAACAACAACAAAGGCTGCAGCCCCAGCCAAGAAAAATTCGGGCTTCCAGGGTGTTAAAGCAGCATGGATTATCCTTGTTATCTGTGCTATTGCAGGTTACAGTGTTTGGTATTTCGTTATGGGTAACCCCGACAACTTCGTTGGTGGCGACCGTACTGGCCATCCTGCAAACCTGTTAGGTACTGTGTATAAGGGAGGTTTCGTGGTAGGTTTGATCCTGACCCTTCTCTTCACCGTGATCTGCCTCGGTATCGAGCGTTATTTCGCTATCAAGACCGCTGCTGGTAAGATGAATCTGGCTAAGTT
>JAFZNI010000197.1 GCA_017551005.1 Prevotella sp. | reverse complement strand
GTTAAAGTGTAAACTGAAACAGGAATAAAGTCATAAGACCGACAACCTGCTCAGGAATAAAAATAAGTAAAGGATAAAACAACTTAATTTTAACAAACAAAACTGTCAACCAAAATCAGTACACTACAGGGTGAAACCTTGCCCTGAATCTGGTTCAGACTTTTCCCAGGTGGGAATTATATGCCCTGGATTCAGGGCAGGCTTTTCCCAGGTGGGAATTATATGCCCTGGATTCAGGGCAGGCTTTTCCCAGGTGGGAATTATATGCCCCAGATTCAGGGCACGATTTTCCCAGGTGGGGATTATATGCCCCGGATTCAGGGCAAGGTTTTCCCAGGTAGGAATTTTATGCCCCGGATTCAGGGCAGACTTTCCCCAGGTGGGAATTTTATGCCCCGGATTCAGGGCAAGGTTTTCCCAGGTAGGAAAGAAAAGGCACCTGCTCACGCAGGCGCCCTTACCATCAAATAAAACCTTTTTGTATAAAGCGAACTTATCTTACTTATTTAATCACGACCTTTTTGCCATTGATGATATAGAGACCCTTGGTGGGATGCTCCACACGCTGGCCACGGAGGTTGTATACGGCTCCGTCGAGGCTCCGCTCGTCGCTCTGGAGGCTCGAGATGCCTGTGCTCTCGCCATTAAGTTTGATGCGCAGTCTTCCGCTGGCGCTCGAACCGCTTAGGTCGAGGTAAGCATGCTCGGTATCTACTGTAGCACCCTGAATATCTACCTCGGCGAACACCACACTTCCGCTGTGGTAGGTCAGCACGTACTTGTCATCACCAGATACAGTATCGCCAGTACCAGGTTGGAGTTTATTGCCTGTGGGTGCTGTGGCTGAGGCGGTAGATTTCAGGAGTTTGAACTCGTTAGCACCATTCTTTTTCTTCAGAAGCAGGGGTACGTTAGCAGGGCATGTACCTAAGATCTGTGTGAACTCCACATCTGTGCGAGCCGTGTTCAGACCAGTAGCATAGTAGGCCTCCACACCGATTGAACGTGAGAAGTCCACAGTCGTTGTGGTGACATAAGTGCGGTAGCCGTAATAAGCCAGATTACCATCATCGGAAACATCGATATAGTCATCTGCACTTGGTGCGGCAGCATTGACGGTGAGTGTGTAGCTGGCTGAGGCAGCGTTATAGGTGTCATTGCCAGCGAATGAGGCGGTGATGGTTGTTGTTCCAGCGGCAACAAGAGTGACAACACCCGATTCATTGACTGTGGCGACACCAGGGGCAGAAGAACTATAGGTGATGCCTGTCAGAGTCACTGTCTCACCATTCGAGGTGGCTGTCAGCGTAGGAGCAGTGAATGCCTCGCCCATTGTTGCCGTAGCCGACGTTGGAGAGAATGCCAGCGTCACATCCTGCTTGGATGTTTCGGTAGCGGTTACGTAATAGGCGTCCGTCACCACTACCGAGGCTTCTTGTGACCCGTTGTCGCGGGTGCAGCCATAGATGGTCAGATCCTGAATACTCGTGATGTCGCAGTCACCCCAATTTACACCTACAAGATTGAGGTCGATGTTGCCCGATGCATTCGGAGAGACCACGAACTCTTTTGTAGGACCGCTGGGGGGGCTCGAGCCATCGTTCTTCTTGAAGACTACCCTCAGTTGCTGAGCACTTGCATTATTCCAGTTGCTGACATGCAAATGCAGATGCGTCCAGTTGCTCAGGTCACCGCTGATATTCTGGGCTGCCATGAAGGTCCAGGCTGTATTCCAGCCATCCCTGTTTCCCCAAGTGAATGTGTTGGTACTGGAATCCCATGTGGCTGCACAGTAATCTGGCGTCTCAAACGTCAGGGAGTGCTTATCTGCTTCCGCAGCGGAATATGCCACAGTAAATTCGGCACTGACGGTCACGTTGCTGGCGGGCATCGTGAATGTGCGCGTATTTCCGCTGCCACTGAGTGTCACGGTATTGTTACTTGCATCCTTAACACTGATGCTTCCAAGTTCATAACCGCTATTAGGTGTTGTCGTGATAGTGACAGTCTGACCAGCCGCAGTACTCGACTTGTCGACAGACACAGAACCATTGCTTACTGCATTGACAGTGACAGAGTATGCCATGGCGATATTAAGGGTATAACTTATCGACGCAGCATTGTAGTCAGACGTCTCATCTGTATGAGCTGTAATGACAGTCGTGCCAGCCTTTTTGATAGTTAGTGCACCAGTGTAAGTGCCTACTTCTGCAACTGTTAGATCGCTTGATGTATAGTTTACTTCGAGACCGTCTATATTACAAGTCGCTGTCGGGCCAGTGAAACTGTCACCATAGGTGATGTTATAAGTTTCCTGTGCTCCCTCTCCGAAAGACAATATTGGAGTTGTTTTGCTGGAACCACCAACAATGGTAACGCTTGTAACAGTGAGACCTTGGGTTTCTATTTTTAACCCATAGTTTGACAGTTTATTAACAGTATTTTGGTCACACTTAAGGTCAAAATAAGAATTGTTGATAAGATAACTACTATGGCTACTTTTCGTATAATACCACGTTGATCCCCAGTCGGATCCTCCTCCCCATCCTTCTGCAAAGTCTGGGGTCTGGCCGTCTTTTGTAGCGAAAGTTATTTGCCAATAGTTTTCATTTATGTTACTACAGTTAACCCGGATAATAGATGTACTGGTGAGACTGGCAAATGTCTCTTTCTCATATTCGTAAGTTTCAGCCTTCACATTGTTTGCTCCCATCAGCAGCGCTGCTGCTACGAGAAGCATTCTGAAAATATTCTTTGTCTTCATATCTTTGTTCTCATTTTAGGAGTTAAACATTAATGTCTTCTGCGGACGAGGACGGGATCGCCGTTACGGTAGCCGCTGTTAGTGCCGCCGCCAGTGACATCGCTTTCACCCTGATAAACCTCTTCTTCGCTCCAGCCTTGTAACTCGTGACGTGCAGTGTAGGAGACAGCAGGATCCCTAACAGGATCGCCTCTAAACAGTGATGATTCATTATAAGTCTCCCAAACAGAATTTGCGCGCTCGTCGTGAGAATATTCTTTACCATCGCCAATCTGGTTTCCTTTCTCATCGGTGGTGACACCAGGGCCTTCTGTCAGTGAATTGCCATCAGCATCCTGATATTTAACATAGCGAGTGAAGTTGGGATAGCCATTGCTAATCTCTTCACGCTCCTTCAGCCACTTGGTATTGAGGGGAACGCAAATCTTATGAGGAGCCACGCCCTTGTAGGCAACCAACTCATAGAACTGTGAGCCATATTCAACATAGATATGAGCGTCGGCAACGGATGCAATGGCAAGAGGCTGAGTATTCAGTTTCTTGGCTTCGGTATAGTTCCTGTATTGGTTTCCGTAGCGACCCTCATCATTTTCAATGGTGTTGACGATAATCTTGTCAGAGAGTTGGTACTCAAATGAGTTCTTCACGTTGTAGTTGTTACCACCTGCCTGAATCGTGGCGGGAATGGTTCCACCGCCGGCGAGAAGCCATATATCACCGTCGTAGGTGGTGGAGGTGGTCTCTTCAGATTCCAAATCCCAATCCACACCATTGGTGCTGACCATGTGCTTGGTAATCAGTTCCGTCTTATAGATTAAGACGTCGAACACGATGTCGTTGAAGTCGATGTCTGAGGCACGCACCACACCGAGATCCTCGCAGAACACACGGCCACTGCCTGCTTCGTCGAAACTTACCTTCTTGTAATACACATCCTTCCTGTAGTCAGAACCCTGAGAGCCCGGCTCGATGGGGATGGTGATCGTGCTGGGTTCTGGTTCATTTACAGGAGATGCCGGCATGAAGGATACAATCCAGTCGCTGTAGTAGCCATCGTTACATCCACCAACCTTTACCCACTCTTTGTCATTCTTAGGCAACCAACCATTAGTCAGTGCTGTTGTCAACTTAGATGGAAGAATCTTAGTGTAGGTCGGACCATTATTAACACTATATACCCAATCATTATCAGTCCAAGTCGTGTTGTCTGTATCGCCACAGAACTGATTTGTATTGGCGCTAATCAGGTGAATTTTCTCAGTTGTACCCGGCTTATAGGGGTAAATAACTTTATTACCATTTAAATATCCGATTTCACCCACTGTACTTGCATCAACTAACTCGGTGCCATTCCAAACCTTATTCTCATCACCCCGAAGATTAATGCTAAAGTAAGTATAGTTCATATGGTCATAAGGGCCATTATAAACAGGGTTGTTGTTTGCATCAACTTTTTGGCCAGCGAAGACGTTGTCGTCGGGAATCATGTCGAAGTCGAAGCCAATGTAACTACGCTTCCATTCATCGTAACACGGGTCATCTACCACTCCTGTGTGTGCAGCCAAGAACTTTAACCATTCAGCGTTGTTAACATTGTCACAGTAGTTGTCAATAACATCACCGCTAACAAGTCTCCATCGGTCTGTACGCACATAACTGGCATCACTATTTGCATATCCAAAATACTTAGTTGGCGTGTTGAGCATCAGCATAATCTGATCTTCATGCTCCTGAGAATGATCATCCTGTACTGTCTGATCCCAGTTGGCTACGTTAGGGATAGGATCAGGGAAGTTACCATTGTTAAAGTTGTTGATATGCTCAATTGTATTATCATCACTGGCAGTCAAGTGATCCATGTGCTCACCACTTTCAATATAATCGGTATGGGTTTCCGTGCTACTGGCTGCTGGATATTTTTCTAAAGAATATGTGGGACTGGTATATCCTAAATTGCTGTAGTCGGTAATAGGATCTGTGCATCCATCATAGACCTGCTGCATAAAGAAGTCTATTACTCCATAATTAGGATTACCACCAGGATTTTTCACTGTCTGAAAATAGAACTGCACGCGAAGTTTCTGGCCAGCACTCAGGGCATCAGGGGCGTGGAAGCCATAAGAAGTCCACAAGTGTCCGTCGGCTTGTTCTCCATGATAATTGGCCCATTGGCCATCAGCACGTGTTTGAGCCATCGCCGCACGTGTGCGAGCCAGTATCTCGGCTGTACCAAAGCCCCAGTCTTGGTTTGGATCGACTTTACCGAACTCCTCCTCAAAAACCTGTTCATAGGCTTTCATTTTCTGTTCAATAATGGACCCAGAGAGTTCGTCATCGCTATGGCAACTGGTAAGGGTTGCGCAGGCGACGAGAGCCAATGCTCCTGTTATCAAATACTTTTTCATCTTCATAAGATTTTAATAGAGTGTTACGTAACTAAATATCAATTGATGGCGCAAAATTAATACTTTTTCCCTAAGTTATATCATTTTTATTGTTAAATTCTGTAAAACAGGACTAATTTTGTACCACTTTAGCGATAAAATTAGTAATTTTGTCAGCAAAATAAACGATTTTGTCTATGAAGATGAAGAATTTCAACCAATCGGTTTTTGTCATCGCCGCAGTGATGGTATTTGGCACCATTTCTTGTAGCAAAGAGATAGATTTCGACAAAGAGAAGTACACGAAATACAGGAAATATGTCTCGCCAGTGGACAGCGTGGATCAGACACATACATGGCAACTGGCCACAAGCCGTTCGTATCAGTTTACCGTGAATGTGAACGTGGGGACTCAGAGGTTGGAGGTATATAGTGAAAACCCCGTGACTTCGACAGAGGCGGAGATGATGGGGCGCGCATTCGTGAAGGATGGCCAGCAGGTGACATTGTCTGTCTCCGTGCCTTCGATAGCGACTATACTATATGCGGCTCTGGTTGACAATGACGGCACGTACACCGTGACCAGTTTTAGTCCGTCGGAGCGCTATGTGGACTTCTCCGACCTGATAGCCAAGAAGGAGGAACCTCGTCTGGCCTCGCCGAAGATTATGACCTATACCTACTGCTATGAGGAGAACTACCCGGAACCGGGCGACTATGACTTCAATGACCTGGTGATGCGTATCGGTTTGGAGCGTACGGGACAGAGGCAGGTGGACATCCATGTGGCACTGGCAGCGGTGGGAGCCTCAGGACAGATTGCCGGTGCCCTCCGTCTGGTGGGCTATCGCTATATGGATATCGAGAGTGTGGTGGCCAAGGATGGCAAGACGCTGAATGTCAACGTGCCGAAATTGTCGTACGGCCTGATTCTCAAAGATGATATTCTCCAGGAAGGTAGAAACGGCAACGGAAAGAAAGGGTACGGTGAGGCCGTCATCAACCTGTTTTTGGATGCCCATTGGGCGATGGGTGACGATATCGAGACAATCAACGATGAGTTTACGCGTAAGAAATACAATGTTATGAGGTCGTTTTCTGATCCCTACGACCAGACTTACGTCAAGACAGTCGATTTTACCGTTACCTTCAAGAGTGAGAGCGGCCTGAACAATCTCACCCAGGAGATGATAGACCCCTTTATCATCACCTATTATATGGCCAACAGGATTGAAACGCATTTGGATGAGTACAAGAAAGCACAGACGCTCTATAATTATGAGGATAACGTGGACTTTAAGGATATCCCCTGGGCTTTGAGGATACCGACACGTTATTTCAAATATCCGTTGGAAGGTTGCCAGATTGGATTCAGAAAGCGGACAGAGGAAGGGACAGCAGCAATGTTTGGAGCCTATATGACACTCGGTCATTCGTTTGGCGAATGGGCGGAGGATCATAGGAACTGCCTCGACTGGTATCTGGAAGAATATGCGACGGCAAACCAAGTATGGTAAAAGGGAAGTGGACCAGGTAGGGCTTGAACCTACGACCTCCAGATTATGAGTCTGTTGCTCTGACCAACTGAGCTACAAGTCCGAGGATTTTATGCCATTTGGCTGAATCCGGCTGCAAAGGTACATCATTTTTGGGGAAACGCCAAATGTTTTTTGTAAAATTGTTATTATTTTGATGAAAACGACCAACTTGCGGGAGGGTATGAGGCTTGAAGGGCGCTGTGTGGCAACCCTCGGATGCTTCGACGGCGTGCATCGGGGACACCAGTTGCTCATCGGGACGATGCTGCGGAAAGCAGAGGAGATGGGACTGCCTTCGGTGGTGGTCACATTCGACCGTCAGCCACGTGAGTTGTTCGATACAGACTATCGTCCCCAGTTGCTCTCCACGCTTGAAGAGAAGGAGCAACTGATAGCAGCGTTGGGAGTGGATCATCTGGTGGTGTTACCTTTTACGAAAGAACTGGCAAGCCTCACGGCTCAGGCATTTATGCAACAGGTGCTCTCTGAACAACTGGGTGCGCAGGTATTGGTGACAGGCTATGACAACCGCTTCGGACGGAACCGGGCAGAGGGATTCGATGACTATGTGCGGTATGGAGTGGCCTTAGGTATGGAGGTGCTGCGAGGCGATGAGGCTACTTTTCCAGGGACGGATGAGGCCGTCAGTTCGTCGGCCATCCGCCAGTTGCTGTTGGAAGGCAAAGTGGAAAGGATGCAGGAGAGTCTGACGCGCCCCTATTCCCTGACAGGCCGGGTGGTGGCAGGTGAGCATATCGGACACGAAATCGGTTTCCCGACAGCCAACTTAGCGGTGGACAATCCCTACAAGGTCATTCCTGCTTCTGGCGTCTATGCCGTTTGGGCAAAACTTGGTAGTGGGATGGCAAATCCGTCTGAACGAAGGATGCCGGCGATGATGAATATCGGTACCCGTCCGACTTTTGACGGTACTAAACAGACGCTCGAAGTGCATATATTGGATAAGGTGGGTGATGTGTATGGGCAGGTGCTCACTGTGGAGTTCGTGTCCAGGCTACGCTCAGAACGACGGTTTGATAGTCCCGAGGCGTTGGTGAAGCAGTTGAAGGCTGACAGAACCGAGGCGATGGGAGTGTTGAAAAATTGGAAAATGTAAAAATGTAAGAATGTAAAAAAGTAAAAAGGTAAAAAGGTAAATATGAAGAAAGCATTGATTTATTTGTTGGTGTTTGCGGGTATCCAGATAGTGGCAGGCGGTATCGTGATGGCTGCCTATATCCTGACGAAAGGACAAGGAACGGAGGTGGATGCCACAGGATTGATTATCACGGTAGCATTGGCGGATGTGACTGCGTTGGTGTTGTTCTTGTTATTGAAATGGGCTGAGGTGTCGAGACACTGGGTGCGGACGCGTCCTTGGACGGTGTTGTTCTGGTGTGTCCTGGCTGCCTTCGGAGCCATCATCCCCTCCTCGTATTTACAGGAACTGATGCCGGAACTGCCAGACTGGTCGGAAAAGGAGTTTGAACTGATCATAAACAACCGTTTCGGTTACTTCATCGTCGGTCTGTTGGCGCCGTTGGTGGAAGAACTCGTGTTTCGTGGGGCCATCCTCCGGGCATTGTTACGCTGGAAGAGTAATCCGTGGGTGGGTATCATCATCTCTGCCGTGATGTTCTCGGCCATCCACATGAATCCGGCCCAGATGCCCCATGCCTTCCTGATCGGTATTCTGCTGGGGTGGATGTACTACCGTACGGACAGCATCGTACCAGGGGTGGTGTATCACTGGGTGAACAACACCATCGCCTATGTGCTGATGGCCTTCTATCCAGATCCCGACCTGAAAATGATAGACTTATTTGGAAACCAACAGACGGTGCTGATGGCTGTGGCATTCTCATTATGTATCCTGATACCATCCATCTACCAGTTGAATCTGAGGATGGAGAAGTGACTTCCCTTGACTTCAATGAAACGAAGTGGGCTGCCCGATATCTCGGTGCAGCCCATTCTTCTTCTTTAGTATGTTATGAAAAATTTGAGAGAATTGAAACTTCACAGTTTCATCTTTTTTGTGTTAATAAATGATGGTATAGAAAAGCATAGAAAAAATATCTACTCAATATACTGGGGGGCTTCCGGCTTGGGAGCCAGTGCACTGTCGTTGACATTCTCTGCCTGGATGGGATTCAGCAGATTGACAGAGTCTGCGTTCTGCTGGTGGAACTTGGCATATTCGTCCTTCGGGTCATCCCACCCGTAGTTCCAGGGAGCCTGCGCAGCATTGCCCAGTGTAAGGATGATGGCCACAATGGCAGCGGCCTTGAAGAGCGGCATCAGTCGACTGGTCAGTGTCACTATCTTTGCCTTTGGCTGGTCTTCTTCAATCATCCCGAGAATACGTTCATCAAAGTCATCGCCTAGAGGTGCCTCTTTCTCAAGAGTGAAGAGAGGCTGATATTTCCGGATGCTCTCAGGGATGTCCGGGTTGTCTGCCTGGCTGAAGAAACTGCGGAGAATATCTTCCTCTTGCAGGGTTGTTTCTCCCTGCCAGTAGCGTTCTAAGAGTTGTTCGATGTACTTATAGTCCATATTTCTCTGTTTCTATGAATTTTTGCCTGATGGTCTGGCGTGCTCGGAAGATGTTGATTTTCACCTGTTCCTCACTGATGTCCAGCACCTGGGCTATTTCTTTGTAACTTTTGCCTTCGATGTCTCGCAGTTGCATGACGCTCCGCTGTTTCTCAGGCAAGTTGTCGATGAGGCGGCGAACAAGTAGGACTCTGTCCTGTTGCATGGCCTGTTCCTCAGGATTGGATGAATAACTGTCATCGGGAGCATCGTGCTCGTCTGCCAGACTCTGGTTCTGGTTTTCCATCTTCCGCATCTTGTCGATGGCGATGTTTCGGCAGATGGTAAGGCAGAAGGCTTCAATGGATTCGAGTTCTTCCCATCGGTCTCGCCTGTTCCAGACTTTAATCATTGTCTCCTGCACAACGTCCTCTGCCTCCACACGGTTGAGAGTGATGCGGAGGGCCAACCGGAAGAGTTCATTCTTCAGTGGCAGGACATCGTTCCGGAAACTGATCTTTTTCATCCTCTCTACTATTAATGACGATTAAGAAGGGGAAAAGTTACAATAAAAGGCGAAAAAACTCGCCTTTTATTGAATGATGGTACCGTGCCGTCCGTCAATGGCGGTGGCGAGAGTGATAATGACGCGACTGACACCTGCGTCGATGGCTGCAAGGGCATTCTCGATCTTGGGCAGCATACCGCCACTGATGGTGCCGTCTTCTTTATATTTAATATAGTCCGCGTGCGTGATGGTGGGAATGACAGAGTCATCATCGTCAGGATGGCGGAGCACGCCTTTCTTCTCAAAGGAGAAAATCAGCGTCACGTCGTAGTAGGGAGCCAATGCCTTGGCAGTCTCGCTGGCAATCGTGTCGGCATTGGTATTGAGGATGTTACCTTGGCCGTCATGGGTCAGCGGAGCCATCACAGGGGTGATGCCTTCCTCAATCAGTTTACTGAGCATCTGGCCATCAGCCCGCTCCACATCGCCGACAAAACCGAAATCAATGGTCCCGGAAAATCCGGAAAATCCGGGATCTCCGGAATATCCAGGGCTTACAGGGACAGGTGGGCGCTTGTGACTGCGGATGACGTCGATATCGGCTCCTGTCAGTCCGAGGGCATTGATGCCATTGGCCTGTAGTTTGGCAACCAGATTCTTATTGACCAGTCCGCCGTAGACCATCGTCACCACACGGAGCATCTCGGCATCCGTGATACGACGGCCATTGACCATCTTCGATTCAATGCCAAGAGCCTCTGCCACTTTCGTCGCCTTGCGACCTCCCCCATGCACCAGCACCTTCCTGCCCTCAATGGCAGAGAAGTCCTTGAGGAGTTGTGAGAGTTGGGCCTCGTCTTCGACGACAGCCCCTCCAACTTTCACTATGGTGAGACTCTCCCCCGGCCCCTCCCTATGAGGGATGGGAGTAGTATCCTTATGATCTTCATTCATATCACCTTCTTTTATTTCCATTGATGCCTTTAGTGTTTCTACTCCCCTCTCTCATAGGGAGGGGTTGGGGGTAGGTCTCTTATTCTAAATAGGTATAGCCATAGAGCCCTGAGCGGTAGTTACTGAGAAATTCCTTCCCTTCTTCCAGCGAGATCTTTCCCTGTTTCACGCTCTTGGCAACCCATACCTCCAACTGACGCACGAGTTTTTTGGGATTATACTGTACGTATTCGAGTACCTCTTCTACCGTCTCACCGTCGATGATCTGATCGATATGGTATCCTCCGTCTTTCACGGAGATATGTACGGCATTGGTGTCGCCAAAGAGATTGTGCATGTCGCCGAGTATCTCCTGATAGGCTCCCACGAGGAACACGCCCAGATAATAAGGCTCGTTTTTCTTTAACGAGTGAACGGGCAGGGCATGGGCGTTATGACGGTTGGTTGTGAAGTTGGCTATCTTACCGTCACTGTCGCAGGTGATGTCCTGGATGGTGGCGTTGCGGGTAGGCCGCTCGTCAAGTCGCTGGATGGGCATGATCGGGAAGACCTGGTCGATGGCCCATGAGTCGCTGAGGCTCTGGAAGAGGGAGAAATTACAGAAGTACTTGTCGGCGAGGAGTTTGTCGATCTTCATCAACTCCTCGGGGATATGTTTCAGGCTCTTGGCCAGAGCATGGATCTCGTGACAGACACTCCAATACATGGCCTCTACTTCAGCACGGGTCTTCAGGTCTACGATACCATGACTGAACAGGTCGAGTACCTCTTCACGGATCTGCTCAGCATCGTGCCAGTCTTCGAGCACATTGCGAGGCGATAGGTTGTCCCAGATCTCATAGAGGTCCTTCACCAACTGATGGCTGTTCTCATCAGGTTCGAATTCCTCTGGCATCTCTGGCAGGGAGGCTGTTTCCAGCACATCAATGACTAATACGGAGTGATGGGCGGCCAAGGAACGTCCGCTCTCAGTGATGATATTGGGGTGGGGCAGGTCGTTCTTGTTGGCAGCATCCACGAAGGTGTAGATACAGTCGTTGACATATTCCTGGATGGAGTAGTTGACAGAACTCTCGCTCGATGGGGAACGGGTTCCGTCATAGTCGACACCCAGACCACCGCCACAGTCCACGAAGTCCACATTATAACCCATCTTATGCAGTTGGATATAGAACTGCGAGGCCTCTCTTAATGCCGTCTGGATGCGACGGATCTTGGTAATCTGCGAGCCAATATGGAAATGGATGAGGCGCAGACAGTCACGCATATCCTTCTTATCCAGAAGATCCAAGGCTTCCAGGAGTTCTGCACTTGTTAATCCGAACTTCGAAGCATCGCCGCCGCTCTCCTCCCATTTGCCGGAACCACTGGAAGCCAGTTTGATGCGGAT
Organism: Prevotella sp.; assembly: GCA_017551005.1. Classification (GTDB taxonomy): domain Bacteria; phylum Bacteroidota; class Bacteroidia; order Bacteroidales; family Bacteroidaceae; genus Prevotella. The sequence continues at coordinate 5,982 of JAFZNI010000197.1, read as the reverse complement.
ACCGATGTTCGGACGGATATTCATCTTCTTGGCCTCCTTGGCGATAATCTCCAGTTCGTTCATCTTCTCTACGACGATGAAAATCTGCTTGCCCATCTTCTGTGCCAACAGCGCCAGTTCGATGTAACTCTGGTCCTTATAGCCGTTGCAGACAATGATTGAGTCGCTCTGACATTGCATGGCGATGACAGCGTGCAGTTCTGGCTTTGAACCGGCTTCCAGTCCCAGATTGAATTTCCGTCCGTGGGAGATAATCTCTTCGACGACGGGTTGCATCTGATTCACCTTGATGGGATAGACCACATAGTTCTCACCTTTGTAATCGTACTCCTCCGTGGCTTTCTTGAAACAACTCCAAGTCTTCTCGATACGGTTGTCGAGGATATCCGGGAAACGGAGTAGGACAGGTGGCGTGACATCACGCAATGCCAGTTCGTCCATCACTTCACGCAGGTCGATCTGCGTATCATTCTTACATGGTGAGACGTAGACATCGCCTTTTTCGTTGATGCCGAAGTAGGAAGTTCCCCAACCGTTGATGTTGTAGAGTTCCTTCGAGTCTTCAATGGTCCATTTTTTCATATATTCAATAACTTTCTAACCTGGGCTACGCTGTTCTTGATCTTGGTATAGTCGTCCATCAGACTGACATCGAGAGAGTAGGCAGCCTTCGTATAGAAAGGCTCCCGCTTTTCCAGTTGCTCGCGGATAAAGGTGATCAGTTCATCCTGGCTCTTTCCACGCAGCAACGGACGGTCGTTCTTGCTCATGGCCAGATGTTTGTAGAGTACTTCAGGCTCTGCTTTCAGATAGACCACAGGTGCCTGCTGGTTCATATAATCGATATTATCGAAGAAGCAGGGGGTTCCTCCTCCACAACTGATGACAACATCCTCAAACTCGGCCACTTCGTGGAGCATGTTACGCTCTATCTGCCGGAAGCCATCTTCGCCACGCTCCTCAAAGATCTGGGCAATGGTCTTGCGCATACGATTGGAGATATACCAGTCGAGATCGTAGAAGGTAACGCCCAGTTCCTGTGCGAGGGCTTTGCCGATGGTCGTCTTGCCGGCACCCATGTAGCCTATGAGGATGATTCTCTTCATGCCTTATTGATGATTTTCATACATTCCTCGTAAGAGAGGTCTGCCACTTTCTCGTGCATCGACTTCGGCAGACGGTAGTTCTTTCCGTCATAAGCCAGATAAGGACCGTAGCGACCGTTCAGAATCTCCAACTTGGGATCCTCCATAAAGAACTTCAGGTGTTTCTTCGTCTCTTGCTGACGTTTCTCGTTGATCAGTTCAATGGCCTTCTCAAGGGTAATGGTCATTGGGTCTTCGTCCTTGGGCAGTGAGGTGAACTTCCGGTCGTGCAGGACGTATGGTCCGAAGCGGCCTGTACCAATGGTAACAGTCATGCCTTCGTAACTACCAAGCGTACGGGGCAACTTGAAGAGTTCAAGTGCTTCGTCAAGGGTAATCGTCTCCATGCTCTGTTCCTTGGGTAACTGGGCAAACTGCGGCTTCTCCTGGTCTTCGGCAGTACCAATCTGAACCACAGGACCGAAACGTCCTATTTTCACGAAGACAGGTCTGCCAGTCTTGGGGTCGGCACCCAGTTGGCGCTCGCCGGCCTTGTGCTCCTGACGACTGTTCATGGTGTCCTCTACGGCAGGCTCAAAGTCTTTGTAGAATCCTTTCAGCATAGACTGCCATTTCTCTTTTCCTTCGGCAATCTTATCGAAGTCTTGTTCCACTTTGGCGGTAAAGTTGTAGTCCATAATCTCCGTGAAGTGCTTCATCAGGAAATCATTCACCACGATACCGATATCCGTCGGCAGCAGTTTGCCTTTGTCTGATCCGACTTGTTCCTTGCGCTTCTTCTGTGTGATCTGTTTTCCTTTCAGGATATCGACGGTATAGGTACGTTCTTCACCTTTCTTGTCGCCTTTCTGGACGTATTCGCGCTGTTGGATGGTGGAAATAGTCGGAGCGTATGTTGACGGACGGCCAATGCCCAACTCTTCCAGTTTGTGTACGAGACTGGCTTCCGTATAGCGCTGGGGACCCTGGGTAAAGCGTTCTGTGGCCTGAATCTCACGACGCACCAGTTCCTGACCTTTCTTCAACGGGGGTAGGATATGGGCGTACTCGTCTTGTGGCTCTTCATCGTCAACGGATTCACGGTAGACCTTGATAAAACCATCGAACTTCACCACCTCTCCCTGTGCCACAAACAGGTCATCAGTCGTAGAGATATGGATGTCAACAGTTGTCTTCTCGATCTCCGCGTCAGCCATCTGACTGGCTATAGTCCGTTTCCAGATGAGTTCGTAGAGACGTTTCTCCTGAGCCGTTCCCTCTATCTCTGTTTGATCCATATAGGTGGGACGGATGGCTTCGTGGGCTTCCTGGGCACCTTTGGAACTGGTATGATACTGGCGTGTCTTGCTATACTCTTCTCCATAGAGATTCACAATCTCTTGTTTGCTGGCAGCCAGACAGAGTTTCGACAGGTTGACGGAGTCTGTACGCATATAGGTGATACGTCCGCTTTCATAAAGGTGCTGTGCCACCATCATGGTCTGACTGACGGTAAAGCCGAGTTTGCGGGCAGCCTCCTGTTGCAGAGTGGAGGTGGTGAATGGGGGAGCAGGTGTCCGCTTCATCGGTTTCTTGGTGATGCTCTCCACCGTAAAGGTGGCCTCTTTGCATTTCTCTAAGAAATCGGTTACCTCCTGATATGTTTTGAGTTTGCTGGCCAGTTGTGCCTTGACCTCTGTGGCAGAACCGTCAGGGTTGATGATGGCAAACGTACCATAGACATTATAGAAAGGCTCGCTCTTGAAGTCCTGGATTTCCCGTTCGCGTTCCACGATGAGGCGAACGGCCACACTCTGTACACGACCAGCCGAGAGGGCTGGCTTTACCTTACGCCACAGCACAGGTGAGAGTTTGAAGCCTACCAGACGGTCGAGTACACGACGGGCCTGCTGGGCGTTCACAAGGTTCATATCCAGATGCCGTGGATGTTCGATGGCTTCCAGAATGGCAGGTTTGGTAATTTCGTGGAAGACGATACGGTTGGTCTTTCCCTCGTCCAGTCCCAGCACTTCGCACAGGTGCCATGAGATGGCTTCTCCCTCGCGGTCTTCATCGGATGCCAGCCAGACTTTCTCTGCCTTCTTCGCATTAGACTTCAGTTCGCTGACGAGTTTCTTTTTGTCATCGGGGATTTCGTATTCTGGTTCGAGCGTATCATCGTCGATGCTCAGTTCTTTCTTTTTCAGATCCCGGATGTGGCCATAACTCGACATGACTTTGAAGTCGCCACCCAGGAACTTTTCTATGGTCTTCGCCTTAGCGGGAGACTCTACAATTACAAGATTCTTTTGCATACTTTGTGTCGATATATAACTTTTTGGGCTGCAAAAGTAAGCAAAAAAGTTTCTCCCACCTTATTTATATAGAGGATTTTTTGTTTTATTAACGATTCTTCTGCAAAAAGGTATGAACAGCCTGACGGATGGAACGCAATCCGAAACGCTCTACATACACCTCGCGCAACGGTACCCAGAAACAGGCGGCTGCATCGTCGGCAGCCTTGATGATGACATCATCTTCTACATGGCAGACAAAGAACAGGTCGAGGGTGTGGATATCCATACCTGAATAATGATAGACGTTGGGTATGGAGAAAAGATAGGTCACATCGGTACTGTCAATCGTAAGACCGGTTTCCTCCAGAATCTCCCTGACCATCCCTTGTTCGGCAGTCTCGTCATTGTCCACGAAACCACCTGGCAGGTCGAGTGTATCCTTGGCTGGTTCCTTGCCCCTACGGGTCACCAACAATTCCCCTTTATCATTTAGGATGAAAGCAGCCGTAGAGGCCCTTGGATTCTGGTAATAGGTAAACCCGCAACTGGAACAGTGCCTGCTTAAAGCATTGTTGATCTCGAAGTCAGGACTCCCGCACTTCGGACAAAACCTGAATATTTCCAAAGGATGCTCCTTCATAATTCTTGAACTCTTTATTTCCTTACAATCACCACTCGTCCGTCCTAAACGGGAAGAGTGGCATATTGCCACCATTATGGACATTGCCAATCTGGAAATTCTTGAAACAATACCGTACGGCCACAGGTTTTTGGACTTCTGGTGAGGTAACGATGATTGCCTCATCCCAATAACCCCCACCGGGTTGCCAGAAATGTTTGGCACTTGCAGGGTGGAACACCTTATCCTCACCAGCAATCTCGAAGCCTTCCATCTGCTCGAAAGGCGCATCGCACCAGTAATTGTCCTGGGTATGGATGAAGACGGTATCGTTCTTGATGGTCATATCCTTGTACGACGAACTCTTATATTGGATGGTCTCGAAGCCGTAGTCACGGTTCAGGGCCGTAAAGGCCAGACGTTCACCCACGGGTTGTTTCTGGGTGGGGTGTATCTGTGAATATTCGTAGGGAAAGACAAGATCGTTGATACATACCAGACTGCTGTTGGGGATGATCTGTGCAGCCTTCCACTGTTGTTCTCTCAGCAATGCACCGCTGATGCCGTCCACATCCCCGTCATCGTATGCCCAGGGGGCTATCTGAACAAAGTAGAAGGGAATCTCACCGAGTCCGAACTGCTTTCGCCACTGTTCTACAAGTAGTTTCAGGTGCTGTGAGTATTGGTCGCCTGGGTCGCCCACATTCGAGCAGCCCTGATAGAAGAGGATGCCCTTGACGGTATAGTTCAGGATAGGATTGAAGGTGCCGTTGCCCCAGAGCAGTGAACGGTAATAGTCGAACTCTGCCCACTTCTTGCAGATCTCCAGGGAGTCTGTGGGGTCGGTAGTGTATTTCTCCAAGTTCTCCTTGGTGAGCCAACTCTCCACGCGCGAACCTCCTTTGTTGGCTTCGATGATACCGACGGGGATGTCGAGGGTACGACTCAGCAGACGGGCGAAGAAATAGCCTGTGGCAGAGAATTCTCCCACCGTCGTGGGTGAGCACTGCCGCCATTCGCACTGGGCATCGTCCTGAGGCGTGGCACGCATCACACTGGGGATCTTCACACTGCGCACACCCTTGGAGTTGATGGCATCAAGGATATGGTGGTTGTAATCCTCCACGGGACACATGCCGAAACCCTTGACGGGCATCTCCATATTTGACTGTCCTGCACAGACCCATACCTCGCCGGCCACGACGTTGTGGATGGTCAGTGGCTCACCGTCATCAAAGGTGACAGACAGTGGTGTATAGGATGCCTGTGGGGTTCTGACCTTCACCAGCCATTTCCCATCCTTGCCTGTCTGGACTGTAACAGTCTCGTTGTTCCACGAGGTATTTACCTTGACGGTCTTGCCAGGCTTGGCCCAGCCCCAGAGACGGACATCTGTCTGCTGCTGCAATACCATATTGTCACTGATGATATGCGGCAGCCTGACCTTCGCCTGTGCTGCCAGCCCTATCACGCCAAATAGGAGGAACTGTAGAAATCTTCTCATCCTTTTACCTTTTTACTTTTACAATAGTTTCCTGATTTCTGCCTCCAAATCCTTAATCTGGGCAGCACGCTTCACGAGGTTGTTACCACGGTCGATGAGGAAAAATTCAGGTATCGACTGGATGTTATAGAACAACAACTGCTGCGACTGGATACCGTCAGCATCACGCACACTGACCCAAGGCAGGGCGGCTGTCTGCTGTTTCCAGAAATGCTCGTCGGAATCAAGGCTGACCTGATAGACCTCAAAACCTTGGGCCTGATACTTGTTATACAGTTCGCGAAGCATCAGGATGCGGGCAGGCGAATCCTCCAAGGCAAAGACGTGGAAGTCGAGCAGTACCACCTTGCCTTTCAAGTCTGTCAGATGACGCAGTTGACCTTTATTATCAGTCAGCGCAATATCAAGCACGCCAGCCTCTGTCACCTTACTGGCATCGATGGTCTGGCTCTGTTGCTCTTTCACAATGCGCTGGTT